>NZ_CP055481.1:2713149-3014610 GCF_013705725.1 Klebsiella sp. RHBSTW-00484
CGATGTCTTCGATAAACAGGATGCGGCGTATCGCGATGCGGTGCTGCCGCAGGCGGTGTCTGCGCGTATTGCCGTGGAAGCGGGGATCGCGGATTACTGGTTTAAATATGTTGGGCTGAACGGCGCGATTATCGGTATGCAGAGCTACGGTGAGTCCGCTCCGGCGGAACAGCTTTATCAGGAGTTCGGCATTACCGTTGAGGCGATGTTGCAGCAGGCAAAAGCGCTGCTGGCTTAATTTTTGACGGTCCCTTATACCCTAAATAATTCGAGTTGCAGGACAAGGCACTTGTGCCTTGAACAGCGCTTGCGCTGGCCCCGGAGGGGCGAGGCCCAGGGATGGGCCGAGTATTGCCAACGCACAAGCAACTTGAAGTATGACGGGTATATACGCTAAGGGGCAGCTTTTCATTAAGGGAGAGATAATATGTATCCCGTCGATCTTCATATGCATACCCTGGCCAGCACCCACGCCTACAGCACGGTGCATGACTATATCGCCGCTGCGGTGCGGAATCATATTCGCCTGATCGCCATCACCGACCATGGCCCGGAAATGGTTGATGCGCCGCATCCGTTCCACTTCAATAATTTGCGCGTACTGCCGCGGGTGGTTGATGGGGTCGGGATCCTGCGCGGTATTGAGGCTAATATCAAATCCGGCGGCGAGACCGATTGCAGCGACAAAATGCGCGCGTCGCTGGATTTAGTGATTGCCGGATTCCACAAGCAGGTGTTTGCGCCTGCGGACATTACCACCAATACCGATGCGCTGATTGCCGTGATAGCGAGCGGGAAGGTGCATATCATCAGCCACCCTGGTAATCCGGAGTATCCGATTGATATCCCGGCGGTGGTGGCCGCCGCCAAAGCCTGCGACGTGGCTCTGGAGGTCAATAATGCCTCTTTTGTCCTGTCGCGTCAGGGTAGTGAGGGGAACTGTCGCAAAATTGTTGCTGCCGTGCGCGACAGCGACGGACTTCTCTCGTTGGGTAGCGATTCACACAGCGCATTTTCGCTGGGGGATTTCAGCGCCTGCCAGCATCTGCTGGCGGAGGTGGATTTTCCGCCATCAAGAGTGCTGAACACCTCCGTGCGTCAGGTGCTGGCGTTTCTTGAACAGCGCGGTGGGGAGCGGATTGATGCGCTTTATGCGCTGCCGGGATGAAAAGCCTTGTGGGTTAAACCCTCTCCCTTAAAAAGGGAGAGGGAGTACGGCGTGCCCGTGCGGCTTTGAGGTTGGGCGGTTGTAGCCGGACAGGTGCGCAGCACCGCCTCCGGGAACTCCTTCTACAGGTCAATAACGTTGCCTCGCGGCAGATTTAAAGACTTGCGAATGGCGGCGATAACCTCCGCCGGTTTGAGCAGCAATGAGTTAATGCAGACGTTCAGAATACGACAGCCGTCAAAACGTGAGGGGTTATCGATCGTAATGTCGGAGGCAATAATTGCGAGCTCTGATTCGAAAATATCTTTATCGGTAATTGGGTTCTTGAGCCCCAGCACGCCCTGGGTCTCTATTTTGATCGTAAAGCGATACTGCTTCGCGAGTTTCTCCAGTTGCTCCGCGGCCATATAGGTGTGCGCCACGCCGGTCGCGCATGCGGTCACCGCCACAATATGCAGATTCCGTTCGCTGGAGAAGGGCTGAATCTCATCTCTTCCTGCACGAGTGGTCATATGCTTGCTCCCTTATTTTTGCGCCGGTACTCAAGCGGCGTACAGTCGTTAATATCGCGAAATACCTTGCAGAAATAGTTGGTATCAGTAAAACCGCACTTCTCTGAAACCTCGTTTATTTTCAGATTGGTATTGGTTAGCAGTGCTTTTGAACGCGAGATGCGTGCTAACTTGAGATATTCATTGAATTTCACGTCTGACTCCTTCGAAAACAGACGCGACAGATAGCCGGGAGAGATATTAAAGGTTTCGGCGACGCTCTCCCGACTAATGTCCGTATGGTAGTGGCTATCAATATGGCCTTTAATTTCATCCAGTAGCGAAAAGGGCCCTCGCGGGTTATTCAGGCCATCGGTAATTTGGTATAGCAGGTCGTTAAGCAGCGCATAGACGATATGGGCAAAGGTCTCGCCGGTATTGTCCTGCGCCCACGCCAGGGATTCGGCCAGCTCAAGCAGCCGGTCGCGAACCGAACTGCTGGAGTTTTGCAGGTTATATTTCTCCACTTCTTTAAACTGCGTACCGTCCCAGTTGCTGATGCTAAAACCGACATCCTGCTTCCAGAAAACAATCGACATGCAAATAACCGGGCTTTCCCACTGCGGTGAGTTCCAGCTGTTGGCGGGAATATAGGTAATGGTGCCGACCGGGCGTTCATATTTAACGATTCTGTCCGCCCCTTTCGGCAGCAGCATACTGAGCGCCCCTTTTACCGTCAGCTCGATGCGCGGCACGTGCAGATGATAGGCCATCGCCGGGGCCTGCGCGTTGCCGTTGGCCACCAGCACGCTCTCGTTAGTGGCGCACTGGTTACTGAATTCACTGAGGATCGATTGAATAAACGTAGCCATATTATGCCCGTGGTTTCATAACGGTCTTTAAGACCTTGACCGCAACTGCGGTTGTGATGGTCCCGGCGATCACCGAAACGATATAGCCAAAATGGTTACTGACCACCGGTAATACAATCAGCCCGCCCCACGGGGCGGCGTTGGTTGCCCCAAACCATAAAGAAAGGACGGCGGCGACCGCGCTGCCGAGCATAATCGCCGGGATCACCCGTACCGGATCCGCTGCCGCAAACGGGATCGCACCTTCGGTGATGCCGACAAAACCCATGATCACCGCGGGCTTCCCGGCTTCCCGCTCTACATCATTAAAAATGTCTTTAAACAGAAAGGTCGCCAGCGCCAGCCCCAGCGGCGGCGTGCAGTCGGCGGCGGCCACTGCGGCCATAAGCTGCGGATTGGTCGAGATCAGGGCGACGGCAAAGAAAAAGGCGGTTTTGTTCATTGGCCCGCCCATATCGACGGCAATCATACAGCCCAGAATGGTACCGAGAATAATGAACGAGGCCCCCTGCATATTGCCAAGCCAGACGCTAAGCCACTTCATGACCCCGGCAATCGGGTCGCCAATAATGTAATAAACCGCCATTCCGGTCACGAACGTGCCAATCAGTGGAATAATAAAAATCGGCAATATCATGCGCAGGAAGTGAGGAATATTGAGCCGGGCAATCAGATTAAGCAGGAGGTAGACCACCAGTCCGGCAATAATCCCGGAAAGCATGCCGCCTAAAAAGCCAGCGCCCATTTGATACGCCATTAACCCGCCGATGGCGCCCGGCGCGATGCCCGGTTTATCGACCATTGAATAAGCGATAAAACCCGACAGAATGGGGATGAACAGGGTTAATCCCGCCATCCCAATTTGCGACATCGCTTTCAAAAATCCGCGATCCGGCACGGCGGCTTCACCGTTAAACATTACCGCCAGCGCCAGCAGCACGCCTCCGGCCACCACGAATGGGATCATGTACGACACGCCGGTCATGAAATGCCGCTTGGTATTTTTTAATAGTTTTAACATGTCAGCCTCATAACGTTTGGTGATCAGAAGGCCAGAGTTCTGGATATCAGGTTGTAGAGTGCTTTTGGGTTTTTCATTTCTTTGACCAGACTGACAAATTCATCATTCATCAGCATGCGCGCCAGGGTGGAGAAATATTTCATATGCTCATTATCCTGCGCGGAATTGCTGATCGTCAGCATAAACAGGGTGTCTACCATCACGCCGCCCCAGGCTATCGGCTGCTTAAGCGTTGCGACGCTAATAGCAGAGTCGTGGATGTAGTCCGTTTGGGCGTGGGGGATGGCAAACCCCGAGCCGACAACGGTAGGAAAAGGCACTTCCCGGGCCCAGATGTCGTCACATAGTCTGTCACGCTCATCGGTACGCTCACGCAGCCACAGGTTATCGACCATCATTTTGATCGCTTCGTTTTTATCGGCGGCGTCAATATTCCACAGGATCATCTCCGGTGACAGAAGCGGTTTTTTCGCCGCTCCGCCGCCCGAGCTTTGCAGTATGGCTTTGACCTGGTCTGCGCGTTGGCTCGCGAGCAGGGTTTGCGTTAGCGTCTGGCAACCGGCAACGTTAAGCTTTCTGAGCGCATTTTTAATCCTTGGGATTGCGGCGCAGTTCATACTCAATTCATCAAAACCGATGCCGATGAGCAGGGGGAGAATAGGGGCGTCGGCGGCCAGTTCGCCGCAAAGCCCGATCGGTTTACCGGCGCGATGAGCTTCGCTGACCGCAAACTGCAGGGCGCGTAAAAAAGGCGGCGCGTAGCTGTCGTAGAGGCTCTTTACCTGAGCATTTCCCCGGTCGGCGGCGAAAAAGTACTGCGTCAGGTCGTTACTGCCAACGCTGAAAAAATCGGCGTATTCGGCCATTTCCGCCATTGCGAACAGCACCGAGGGAACTTCCAGCATGATACCGAGCGCGATCGCTTCATCGAATGCCAGCCCTTCACCGCGCATCTCCTGCTTGACCGACTCCAGTACCTCCCGGCACCAGAGAAGTTCTTCAACTCGCGTAATCATCGGCAACATGATTTTGGCCTGACCTGCCGCCGATGCGATAAGAATCGCCTTCAACTGGGCGGCGAAAAGGTCGCGATAGTGCGGATAGGTACGCACTGCCCGGAAGCCGAGAAACGGGTTCTTTTCTTTGTCGCTGCTAAGGTATTCGACGGGCTTATCACCGCCGATGTCAAAAGTGCGAAAGATAACCGTTTTACCCGCAGCCAGAATGATCACCTGTGTGTAAAGGTCGGCCAGCTCCTTGCAGGTGGGGGGCGTATCGCGGCCCATAAAGGTTATCTCAGTGCGAAACAGCCCGATGCTTTGTGCGCCATTATCAAAGGCGGCCTGCGCTTCGGCGAGGCTGGCAATGTTTGCCGCGATCTCAATGCGCTGCCCGTCGCCGGTCTGTGCTGGCGTTGAAGCGTTTGCCCGTAATAACTGCTGCATGGCCTGCTGTACGGCAATTTCCTGGCGGTAATAGCGCAGCGTCTTCTCATCTGGATGGGTAATCAGAATTCCGGGCTCGCCATCAATAATTATCTGCCGCTCAGGCTCAAGCTTGAGCGACGACATATCGATATCGGTCAAGGTTGGAATACTTAATGCGCGCGCCAGGATTGCCGTGTGCGATGTTTTTCCCGTGGACGATAACACCAGGCCGGCGATCCGGTTTTTGTCGAGAGCCAGAAACTGGCTGGGAGTCAGGTGGTTGGCGAACACAATCGCCGGTTCGTTGAGCGTAAGCGGCGAGTGTGCCAGCGCCTGTTCGCCATACAGCGTGCAAATAAGCTGTGTAGCGATGTCGAGGATATCCAGCGTTCGCTCCTGAATATAATGGCTGGATGAGCGCTCAAGCATGTGGCAAAAATCGAGAGCCGCCTGAGCGATGGCGGACCAGGCATTGATATTGTTACTAAGATAACCGATCGCCTTATCCCGAAAGGTCATGTCGGTAATTAGCGAGAGATGGGCTTCGATAAGCTCGCGTTCAACGCCGTGGGTTTGTCCAAGGGCCGTCTCTTTCTCTGCGCGCAAAGCGTCTAAACCAGCGATGAGTCGGGCCGTTTCATCTTCAAGGTGATCAACGTGGCCCGGATTTTGCTCGATGATGTCGGCGAACGTGAGGCTTTGCACTACCCTTGGTTTGGCGATCGCCGCGCCTTTATTGATGCGGGTTCCCTGAATAACCTGCGGGTTCAGCTCCCGCAGGCAGCGGGGCAGATAGCCCAGGCTGGTCACCGGTGCAGGTGCAAGGCTAAATGTCGGCAGGTCGCAAAGCAGAGCGTGAAGTTGTGCGGCGGCGTTCTGTTCATCATTGCCGCTCAGTGAGATACGACATTCGTCGTTTAACAGCGTGTCGGTAGCTATCAGCGAAAGGGCGCTTTTCGCGTTGGCCTGGAGGCCGGTGCGGGTGTTCTCCCAGTCGATAGTGGCCTGGAATAAATGACATAATCGCGCGATGTATCCAGCAGGCCTGGCGTGTATACCTTCACTTAGCTCGCATATATAAGTTAGGACCACCGCCATTTCGACTCCTGAGCGCTTTCGTGCACGACAATGAACTGCTGGATCCCGCTATCTTTCCCTGTTCGTACTGGTGATGACATAGTAAAAAAGTCACCTTTACTTAAAAATAGTGACCTGATTGTGATTTTGTGACTTTTGTCATATTTATCGCTGATGAAAACATTGAGTACTGAATTGATTTAAAATGCTTTTTACTTTTCTGCTTTTGCAATGGGTTTGCGAGATTGGTCACAAATTTAAAGCAATAAGAGAGGAGAGCGAACGGGGGGGAACCGCCAACAATCTGGGCAAAAAACACGTCGGTATTACCAAGGCAAGGCATCAGTAAAAACAGATGCTTTTTAATATGGTTTAAGAAAGATAGACGTTTGCTGCAGTTGGGCCCCGCAGTCCGTTTACCCGACGAAATTCGACGCGGATACCGGGGCTGATGGTGGTGGGTTCACCTGGGGATAATGCGGAAATGTGGACCTGAACGTCTTTACGACCATCAGAAGGGACTATCAGGCCTTTGCCTGTTTTATTATCGAATGTTTTGACAATACCTGTCATTTTTTGGAACAAATAAATACCTTTTAAATGTGAAAATCGACATAACTATACCCTAAATAATTCGAGTTGCAGGATAAAACGATTCATCGTTTTGAACAGCGCTTGTGCTGGCCCCGAAGGAGTGAGGCTGAATCACGCGGCTAACGCATATGTAACTTGAAGTATGACGGGGATATACAGTAGGCAAACGAGAAGTCTATTCATGTTGAAATAAAACCCGCGTGCTTGCGGGCTTTCTCTTAGCCAAAATAGCGTAAAAAGCGTCATCTGTGTTGTCTGATTATTGCTCAATCACGCGTTACAATCGGTAGTTGGCAAGGGATAAATTAAGCGGCAGTTCTTGTTGAAGACTGGAAAAGTTTATGGCAGTAGGGGCAAATGAGTTGAGCACCTTTTTGTACTCGACTGAAGCTGTGTTCTGAGTCCTGGGAGCAGTTAGGACAGTTGCATTTTACGAGATAATTACGGCGAGTTTTAGAGTCTTTGCGTTCTGACATATGATATTTCCTGATCTATGGAGTTAAGACCATACCTCATTTCCGCATAAATAGCTCTAACTGATTCTCGGTTGCATTCGATTGTGCGGCTTACGCTGTGATCAATTGATGACAGAAATAGTTTTTACGTACAGGACGTTGCGAAAGAGTAAAATTCCCCCTAATTTTTTGTGATTTAAATCACCATTTAAAATGGATGTGTTATTTATCATGGTGTTAGTGATATCATGTGTTTGCGATCAGAGAACAATTTTCTCCATATTCGCCTGATTAGAGGGAAAATAGGTAAGATTTTCTTCCCCGCCTAATATACATTTTAACTGTGGTTGAAGGATGCAAATCACTATGTTGATGATGAAATGGCCATCTATTATCTGGCCATTAAACGAAGTTTTGGCTGCTGTTTTATACGCCGACTTTGCTAACCAAAAAAATATAAGCTCACGATATTTTATGACTAATAATAGTTTGAGTGTACCCTATGAAAAATAGAACTATAGATATTGCCACCCTGGCCGTTCATGCTGGAAATCAATCCGATCCAGTAAATAACGCTATATTTACTCCGATTGTGACCGCCAGCTCTTTTATTCAACCTAATCTTTATGAAGGCGGCGATTTTTGCTATTCCCGCGTTTCTAACCCAACACGCACAGCTTATGAGTCAGCGCTCGCGGAACTGGAAGCAGGTATTTATGCTACCGCCACCGCGTCTGGAATGGCGGCAACGAACATTGTTATGGAGTTACTGCCGAAGGATGCGCATATTATCGCGATGAAAGGCGTATATGGCGGCACCTGGCGACTGTTTGAAAAACTGAAGACATTAACTACCGGGGCGACTATTTCCTATGTCGACCTTAATGATGAGGTGAGCCTGGTTAATAGTATTCAAGAGAATACGGCTTTAATCTGGATCGAAACGCCGACCAATCCACTACTTGAGCTGGTCGATATTGATAAGGTTTGTCGCATTGCTAAAGAATACGCAATCCTCACCTGTGTCGATAATACTTTTGCCAGCGCCTGGAATCATAAACCGCTCGAGATGGGGGCTGATATGGTGATGCTCTCCACCAGTAAATATATCGGGGGACACTCAGATTTAATTGGCGGTGCGGTGATCACCAATAATGAAGTATTAGCAGGGCGGCTCGACTTTATCAAAACCACTATCGGCTCAATTGCTTCGCCTTTTGATGCCTATCTCGCACTGCGTGGTATGAAAACGCTGGATCTGCGCATGGAACGTCAGTGCAGTAACGCGTTGCGTATTGCTCAATATCTCGAAAACCACCCGGTGATTGCCAGTGTTTATTACCCTGGCCTGCCGTCACACCCGCAGCATCAATTGTGCAAGAAGCAAATGCGTTCAGGCGGCGCGGTAGTGACTGCGACCTTAAAAGGCGACATTCAGAGCCTGAAGCAATTTATCAGTGGTCTGCACTATTTTGTGCTGGCGGAGTCGCTGGGCGGCGTGGAGAGCATGATTAACCATTCGGCCTCCATGTCGCATGGGGCGATGTCAAAAGAAGAGCGCGAGGCTATTGGCGTCTATGACACCACGCTGCGTTTTTCCGTCGGCATTGAACATGTTGATGACTTAATTCAGGACCTGGACATCGCCTTCGACGGTATGGACATCAAACAGGATAACCATCATGCATGACTATGGCATCTGGACGATCATTACCCCGCTGGTCACTATTATTCTGGCAATCCTGACCCGCCAGGTGATCCTCTCGCTGCTGACCGGTATTTTTGTCGGCTATGCGGTGATTAACCACAGTATTATTCAAGGCGTTGGCGGTACCCTGAACGGGATTATCGAAACCTTTGCGTCCGCAGGTAATGCGCGAACTATTATTTTTATGGTGATGATCGGCGGCATTATGCGGCTGATCGTCGTCACCGGCGGCGTGCGCAAGCTGGTGCAATATCTCTCGGAGAAAAACGATTTTGTCACCAATAAGAAGTCGGTTCAGCTGCTGGCGATGGTGGTCACATCGTTAATTTTTATCGAAAGTTCGATTAACCAGCTTATTGCCGGCGCCTCGACTAAAAACCTTGCCCGGCGCTATAAAGTCTCGCCGGAAAAGATGTCCTATATTATCCAGACATCCTGCGTCTCGGTCTGTTCATCGGTGATGATCAATGGCTGGGGGGCGGCAATGATGGGGGTTATCGGCGTACAGATTGCGCAGGGCTATCTGACCGGTGAGCCTTTTGAAGTGCTGGCCAGCTCAATGGTCTGGAATACGATGGCCTGGTTTTCATTAGCCTCGGTGCTCTTTTACATCCTCTCCGGCTGTAGCTGGGGACCCATGAAAAAGGCGGAAGTGAAGTTTGAAACCACCCTGACGGAAATAGAACAGGATCAGGGGGAAGATGAAGCGGACCCGGTTATTGATCACCCGGCATGTCACTCCAAGCTCAACTTCTTTATTCCGATTCTGTCCACCGTATTAATGGTGCCCGTGGTGCTGTATATCACCGGCGACGGACAGTTTTCCAAAGGCAGTGGCTCTATGTCGGTCTATTCCGGCGTGATGTTCGGTACCGTGGTCTCTTTTGTCTGGTTCAGAGTGCGCGGTATTCTCAACGTTGAGAACTTTTTCAAAGAGCTGTACATCGGCTATGCCAGCATGGTCAAAATTAGCTCAATTATGATTCTGGCCTTCCTGATGGGGCATATTTCGGCGGAGCTGAACACCGGGCAGTATATTGCCTCGATTACCTCCGGCGTTATTCCATCCGGTTTCTCGATTGGCTTTATCTTCCTGATTGCAGCGGTAATGTCGCTGGCGACGGGCACCTCCTGGGGAACCTTCGCTATTATGATCCCGATTGGCGTTCAACTGGGCGTGTCATTAGGTATTGACCCGCACTTTATGATCGGCGCGGCTATTTCCGGTTCAATTTTCGGCGACATGACTTCACCTATCTCCAGTGACGCTATCGTCGCATCGATGGCGACCAACTGCGACCACATTGAACATATCCGTACCCAGATGCCTTATGCACTGGTGACGGGAGGTCTGGCGCTAATTGTCTATTTAATTGTTGGGTTTACCCTCTGACACTAAACGTGATTTAAGGATTGACGATGACTAAGATTATTACGACTGAACAGGCTCCGGAAGCGATTGGCCCTTATATTCAGGGGGCGCGAACCGGTAATTTCATTTTTACTTCGGGTCAGTTGCCGATTAATCCGCAAACCGGAAATATTCCTGAGTGCGCTGAAGGTCAAACCCGCCAGAGCCTGGAGAATGTTCAGGCGATTATCGAAGCCGGTGGGCTAACGGTTGGTGATATTTGCAAGGTCACTATTTTTGTCAAAGACCTGAACGAGTTTGCCGCGATTAATAATGCCTATGCTGAATTTTTCACTCAGCGCAATGCCTCTTTCCCGGCGCGTTCTTGCGTGGAAGTCGCCCGGTTGCCAAAAGACGTCAAAGTAGAAATTGAGGCCGTGGCCTCTCAGAGCTAATCGAGCATCAATAAGACTCTACGGCGGCTGATGGCCGCCGTTTTTTTGAGAAAGGAAAGCGTCTATGTCCGTAAAGGAGTTTTTGAATACGTTACCGCGCGTAGAGTTGGTCGGTGGCGTTACGCCTGTTCAGCATTTGAAGCGCCTGTCGGAATATTTGCAGCGCGATATCTATATTAAACGCGATGATGTTTCGCACCTTGGCATGGGCGGCAACAAGCTCAGAAAACTGGAGTTTCTGGCGGCAGATGCCATTAGCAAAGGTTACGACACGCTGGTGACCGCCGGGGCGATTCAGTCCAATCACGTACGCCAGACCGCGGCAGTGGCGGCGCATCTGGGGCTAAAATGCGTGGCGCTGCTCGAAAACCCAATTCAAACCACAGAATCCAACTATCTCTACAATGGTAACCATCTGTTGTTTAGTCTGATGGGCTGCCAGGTTGAAATGGTTGATGAGCTTAATGACCCGGATGCACAGTTGCAGGTGCTTAGCGACCAGCTTTCGGCAAAAGGTGCGAAACCCTATATTGTTCCCGTTGGCGGCTCGAATGCGCTGGGTTCATTGGGCTACGTTGATTGCGCTTTAGAAATCGCTGAACAGTGCGACCAAATGAGCCTCAATGTTCAGTCCGTCGTGGTGCCATCAGGGAGCGCGGGGACGCATGCCGGGCTGGCGGTGGGTTTTGCTCACTGCCAGCCTGATATGGAGGTCGTAGGGGTCACGGTTTCTCGCCAGGTTGGCGATCAGCAGCCTAAGGTTGAGAAGCTGCAGCGCGAGTTATCCGCTATGTTGAAGGTCGAGTCACTGTCGCCGTTGACGCTATGGGATGACTATTTCGCACCGCGTTACGGGATGCCGAATACTGAGGGGATGCACGCGGTGGAGTTGCTGGCGCGGTTGGAAGGGATCATGTTAGATCCTGTTTATACTGGCAAGGCAATGGCTGGTTTGATTGATGGCGTGAAAAGGTCGCGGTTCGCCGGTAACGGGCCGTTGATGTTTATGCATACCGGCGGTGCCCCGGCGCTGTTTGCCTATCATCCTCACGTTTAGCCAGCATTTTAAACATGAGTTTGAACCACCCTGATGCCTACGGGCCGGGGTGGTTTTTTATGCGTAATCGCAGGGAGATAAAACGAGTGTGCGTATTTTTGCCGGGCGGCGGTTGACGCCTCGCCCGGACAACAGCTCAGGCTTGAGTAGACAGTTTAATACCGTTTATGCGCCATGATTTCGATGATTTGCCGGTCGGTATGCTGCATGGCGCGTCCAGCGATATCACAAAGATTGCGGATGGAATTTTCCACGTCGCGCTCAACAATTCCGTCATTCCCCGAGACCACCGAGTTATCCAGCGCCAGCAAAATGGCTTTCCAGGCAGAAGAGATACTGGTCGATACTTTCATTGAACAACTGCTGGAAGCGCCATCGCAAATCATGCCGCTGACGTCGCCAATCATGTTATTCACTGCCATGGCGATGTTGTCAAAGTTGCCGTCCATTAACCAGATAATCCCCGCCGCAGCACCCATCCCGGCGGTGGTGGTCGCGCACAGCGCCGACAGCCTTGGGAGTTTGCAATGGATATAGATAGCCACCAGATGTGAAAGCGCCAGCGCGCGGACCAACTGCTGCGGGCTGGCATTGAGACGCTCGGCTGCCACCACCACCGGCATGGTGGCGGTGATCCCCTGGTTGCCGGAGCCGGAATTTGTCATTGCCGGTAGCGTCGCGCCGCCCATTCTTGCATCTGACGCGGCGCTGGTTCGGTAGAGGATCTCGGTAAAAATGTCGTCGGAAACGAGGCCCTTATCGACCTGACGTTTGAGCGTTGGGCCGATGTGCAGGCCCCAGTCTTTAGACAGACCTTTCTTCGACAGGGCGTTGTTCATTGAGCCGGCGTCGAGAATAAAGTCGAGCTCTTCGCAAGGAACGACGCTAATGAAGTCATAAATGTCGCGCAGTGAACTGTGGGCGAGTTGTTCCAGCGGATTGATGATGTCGTCACTGACCAGGCTTTCGTCTTTGATAAACAAAGGCTGACCCATTTTTTCAATCGAAACTACGTTGGTGTGGTCGCCAACAATGGTGACCGTGGCGTGCTGATCCCCGGCGTAGACCCTGGCGCGAACGTAGAGTATTTCATCACAGGGATCCTGCAATACCACGCGCACGGCTCCGACTTCCAATAATGCTCTGGCGGCATCAATTTCCCGTTGGGTGGCTTTTTTCAGCACTTCGAGCTTCGCCTGAGGATCGCCGGCGATAGCGCCCAGGGCGGCCGCAATGGGCAGACCGGTCATTCCGGTACCCGGGATAGTCACGCCCATACCGTTTTTCATTAAATTCGGTGATACCGCAGCTTCGATACGCACAATCGCGCCGGACAGGTGCTGCACCGCGACGGCGCAGGCGAGGGCGACCGAGACCGGTTCGGTGCAGCCTAAAGCGGGTTTAACTTCCTGTTTTAGAGCATTAATGAAGATATTCCATTTAACGCGGCTTTCCCGGTGTGACATGACTGAGCCTCTGGGTCGGTACAGAAAAGTGTGCGTCGAGCGATGGCGTGATTTCTCGACGTTGATGTGCGCCTGTGGGCCGCGTTTGTCAATACGACCGGCAGGAACGATAGTGGGAATATTAGCGCACTCGGCAGAGAAAAAAGTTGCTAGTTAAGTCTGTAAAACAGAGTGTTAGGAGGAAAATTTTCTTCTTTTTGGTGAACAATAGAAGTTTTTTTACCGTGTCCGATCGGCGATAGGGGAGATAAAAAAAACCGGCAGGGCTGCCGGTTTTGCAATTAGATTTTGCAGGCGTCGCCGCAGTCGTCATCGGCAACGATTGCCTGGGCTTTTTTGTCAGCATCTTCAAGGCGTTCAGCGTTACGTTCTTGCGCTTCTTCCAGGCCGCTAAAAACCAGGTTGTCGAGATCAATTTCCATGAGTTACCCATTTAAGTTCAGTTTTGACCGTAAGCAAGTATAGGTAAATCGGTCAGCGGATGCACCTGGCGTGAGCGTGGACAGCACATACCGGTAAGCGCGATTCTTTATTTGATAACCAGAGATTAAAGACTGGAATACTTGCCATTCTATTTTGCCGGTCAACAGGAGTTGTTGGCCGGCAGTGTTTGCGTAGAGGTTCTGCGGGTTTTATCAGCGACGTAACCGCACATGAGCGCAGAGATATCACTATCAGTGGAGTTATTCTGTAAGGTCGAATTCCTTAAGACGTTGTGGTAGCTGATGGATAGCAATAAGAACACCGCGCGAGAGGTGGATAGCCCCCTGATCTTTTAACTTTGCCAACGTACGCATTACGCCGCTACGTGATAAAAATGTGCGTGAGAGAATGTAGTTTGCAGCAGTGATTTTATGCCTAATCTCCTCTGGTTCATTATTTAACTCGACTAATTGATGGAGGATGATTTCATAGCAAGAGAGTTTTGAAACCTTAAAACAGTGTGAGTAAACTTTTGCTGAAGAGTATTCCAGCAGGCGCGAAACGTTTTCCCATAGTTGATGCTCGGCGATAATTTTATACGCGTTTTCAATAGAGATTAATCCAATAATTGATGTTTCCTGAGTGCGTAGATAAATATGACGGGAGAAACGCAATTGACTATTCATACCAAATATAAACGGACCAGATTCGGAGTTGATGATCAGACCATCGTTGCTGCGATACAAAGCCATCGTACCACTGAATAAAATTAAACATTGCTGCTGATTTTCCCTCATTATGCCGATGTTTCGTCTTTTTTCCATTAACAATTTGTTACATTTGGCTTCCATGAATAGAATGAGTTGTTCGATGTCATATAGGGGTTTATTGATTGTACGAAGCAGATCGGTGTCATTTTGTATGCGAGGTATGATTTCCATGTGTTTGTTTTCCTTCTAAAAAAAGAGAACTCCCAAAAATAACAAATAGTAGAAAAAACATTATCAATGACTCTGTGTAGATTGATAAGACTCTATTTAGTCTACACATAGACCCGAAACATCTTGCTGGGGAAGTGGAGATAAGCTAAATATTAATTGTGTTGACAGAAAAGCAATCATTAACACCTTTCAGACTGCTTTAATTTTGAGTTTTATAATTTAAATTGATTTGGACTATCCTTAGTTGATGATTTTTTCTGGTAATGATATTAATAATTATTAGATGAGTGTGGTGTATGTAGTCATAAAGGATTGCTCGACAGTGGGTAGATAGTAGCCATGAGCAGAGTCAATACAGGAGTCATGTTCCTGATGCTCCTTTAAAAATACCGTCAGGTCGGCTATGAAAAAACGAAAATATTTGAGCAAAAAGGAAGTAGATGCTTTAATCCACGCATCACAGCAGCAGGAAAATACGTTGCGTGATTATTGCATGCTACTCATGTGTTTTATTCACGGGTTACGCGTCAGTGAGCTGCGATTTTTAAAAGTTAGCGATATTGATTTTTCCGGCCAGCGAATAGCTATACGGCGTTTAAAAAATGGTTTTTCAACAGTTCATCCTCTGCAGCCCAGAGAACAACTTGCACTTAAACAGTGGCTGGTTAAACGAGCGGGATGTTTAAATGCAGACCTTCCCTGGCTTTTTCTTTCGCGCATAGGCACGCCGCTATCGCGTCAGCATATTCATTCAATGATGCGCAATTATGGCGTGCAGGCGGGAATTCCCATCCCCGTTCACCCACATATGTTACGTCATGCTTGCGGTTATGCGCTGGCGGAAGAGGGTGTAGATACGCGACTGATTCAGGATTATTTGGGTCATCGTAATATTCAACATACCGTACTGTATACCGCCAGTAATCCGGCGCGGTTTAAAGTCATTATCCTTTAAATATTAATGAAACCTGGCTCCGTAAGAGCCAGGCAAGATTTAATTATAAGTGAAATTCATTATTACCATCGAACTGATATTCCCGGCCGTTGCGCCGCCTGTGGTGCTATAGAGGCGTGCTTGCATATCGAATGTAGCTCTATTATTACTGTCGACATTAACCGACAAGAATTGACCATTACCGGCATTAACTGAGCCGGTAACTCGCTGGAGTTCAATGGCAACATTACGTGAGTTGTCTGGCTGGCTTATATTGGCATATAATTTATTATCAATGCTGTCTATGGGGCCGGAAAAATGAGCGGTGACTTTGGATGTCCCGGTAGGGCAATCCCTCAATGTTACATTGAATTTTTTCCAGTCGGAATAGGAACTTGCCTCACTCAATTTTTGACTGGGGATATTCTGCCCCAGGTTAATGCTATGAATGCCATTGTTCTCAAGAGTGCAGGAGGAGGCTATGATATCCCCGCTAATATAAATTGTGACATCGGCAGCGTATGTGGGCCACGGTAACGAAATTGCCATAAATATAGTTATGACGACAGGGCTGGCGATAATTCGCATTATCGACTCCTTATTAACAGGTTATAAATATGGGGCGGAATATTTTCAGTTGTACATCATCGTTAAGGTTGCAACCGCATTGGCGCTTCCCGGTAAGATCTCCGGTGTATCCTGGTAATAGCGAAAAGTTAAAGGCAGGGCTATTGACGCTCCAGCTTCCGGGATATGCCCGACCGGAAAGAAAGTATCAAATTGCACGGGATTGCCGTTATATAACACCTGCACGCCAAATCCTTGCGCAACGCCAGTTTCATTGGTTAAGGCTATTATGCCGTTTGTCGTAGAGAGATAACGCTGACTACTGATTGAGGTATTCACCGTGACCTTATCATCACATCTCACCGGGATATTCAGGGTCTGTTCTGCGCTTGTGCTACCAGGGCCGGAGAATTGACTGACTGGAATGGTGCCCATCACAACATTTAACGTTGAAGGTACGGTACAGCTCACCGCTTTATAGATGATATCCCCTGTATAGCTTATGTAGTTTTGCGGCCCTTGATTGCCAATACCGAGGCCGGTGTCGTAAACCCCCATACCGAATTGAGTCTGGGCGGCGTCCAGCGTGCCGCTAATGGCGGTATCAGCCGTTTTCACCAGCGTTAATTTAACTGTATACCCGAAGGTCATTGAGGCGTCGGTAGAGATATACCCCAGAGCATCTGCGCGTGTATCGCATTGACGGCCTGCGCCTTTAATTCTGCGGCCCGCGCTATTTTGTAGCGCAATGCCAATACCCTCAACGCCCGTTTTATAGACCCCAGGAAAGCCAGCGATTTCCGTGCCGGTGCCGTAGTAGCAGGCAATAATGGGGTGCCCTGGTGTGACGGGTGCCCAGCCGACCCGGTTTTTACAGCTGCCGCTGAAGGTGTAGTCTCGTTGGGTACCGGGAATATCGCTACCAACCGGCAGCGCCCTTGATACCGCAATTCTTGAAAGCT
This sequence comes from Klebsiella sp. RHBSTW-00484, assembly GCF_013705725.1. Taxonomy (NCBI): domain Bacteria; kingdom Pseudomonadati; phylum Pseudomonadota; class Gammaproteobacteria; order Enterobacterales; family Enterobacteriaceae; genus Klebsiella; species Klebsiella sp. RHBSTW-00484. Next base: position 2,730,119 of record NZ_CP055481.1, read on the forward strand.
GCTGGGTATAGGGTGTCGGGGGCGAACTGGGACAAAAGTTATTTGCCGCATGGGCGGCGGGTACTGCTCCTGCTGCCAGTATCGCGAGTACAAAGGGGAACGTTAATCTCTTCATGTCGCCATGCTCCTGTTACAGACACTGTCCGTTGATTTTGATGATCCCGCTGCTGTTTTGCGCCAGGCGGTAATTCACTTTGCATCGACCATCCGTCTCATTGCCCCATTTCACCTGCAGTTGGCCGTCGTCTTTCAGACCCGTCAGATAAACCTGCCCGCCGTCACCGACAATAAAGCTTTTCTGATCCGGGTTTTCTACATCGGTGACCATCGCGCCGAACGGAACCGGGAAACCGTCTCGTCTATGCAGATTCATCAAAACTCTTTTACCGAGGCTGGTTTGATAGCTGGCTTTCACCACCGCGCCGCGTGTTGGCGTGACGGTTTGTGTGGTCAGCGTCAACTCAGCATCATCAGCCAGGGTTTCGGTATTCAGCGTCAGATCGTTTTTACGATACGGGCTTACGTAGGGCACGATGGTATAGCCAAAGAGGTCGGTTTTGACACCTGACTGCCCCTGTACCATGACGTTTTGCGCGCCGGGAGCGGCGATCAGCGCAATGGTTTCTCCAAGAGGCTGACTGAAGGTAATGCCGTTGCGATGGGCGACAATACCGCCCTGCAGGCCGTAGTTCAGACGCTCGCTATAGCGGTCCCAGGCATATCCGCCGAGCAGTTCCCCATATGAGGCACGCCAGTCAGCATTGATCCCGCCGCTATTTCCCTGCCCCTGAGAACCATAGCCCTGCATCACGCTCCAGCTCAGATTGTTATCGGCAAGCAGCGTGCCGCCAATACTCAGGCTGTTGTTGGTATTACCCTGTTTGCTGGTATTGAGCATGTAGCTGGCATAGGTTGATTTGCCGGCAAAAAATTTGTCCAGCGGAACGTTGATATTGAGCGAGAAGAGCTGGTCACGGTCATATGTGCGCCCGGAGTGCTGACCGTAGCGTTCGGTGGAATTGATGTTGTAGCTGTAGGTCAGCCCGAAACTGATGCCGTTGTACGAATTATTGTAGCTCGCGCTGTAGGACTCCATACGCTTATGGCTGTTCCAGTAATCTTCGCGTATAGCACTGAGCGCGATGTTTCCACCAACCTGAAAAAGATCCTGGGTGATGGTGAGCTCGGCGCGATTGCGTCTGCGTTCGGTCTGGGTATACCGCTGTCCATCACGCCAGGTGTCGAGGACCTCCTGCATCCCCCAATAGCCGTTGGTGGCGTAGCGATAGCCCGCTAGCGCGAAGTTGGTGCCGGTCTGTACCAGATTTTTGCTGTAGCGAATCCGCCAGGATTGGCCATCTTCCCGCTCCTCACCTTTTTGATGCGACCAGGCCTGGGTAACATCAGCGGAAATAGCGCCGAGATAACCCAGGTTTTTACCGACACCTAACGCTAAAGACTGATATTTGCTGCTGAACTGACCGCCACCGTACAGGGTATATCCTGCAGGCAGTCCGTAAATTACGGTGCCAGTTGTCAGCGGTGTTTTGTCGATGCCGTTGTCATACGCGCGGTAGACCCCGGTAGTCACTGCGTATTTTAACCGGCCTTCACGTTGTAGTACGGGGACCGAGGCGTAGGGCACGACCAGTAACTGTTCGCTGCCGTCGGATTCTTTGATTGTCACATACAGGTCGCCGGAGCCGCCGGTGGGGTACATATCGGTAATTTCAAAGCTGCCGGGGGATACGTAGGTCTGATAAATGACGTAACCATTCTGGCGGATCGTGACCTGGGCGTTGGTTCGGGCAATCCCCCGGACCACGGGCGCATAGCCTCGCAGACTTTCCGGGAGCATGTCATCATCTGACGCCAGTTGGCCGCCGCGAAACGGAATACTGTCGAAAACATCTGAAGGCGTGGTGCTGTCGCCAAGCGTCAGGCGGCTCTTCAGAGAGCGTATGTCGCGCTGTGCGTAGGTATAGACCGTATCCCATTTTGCCGAGGTTGTGCCTTTTGCATCCTGACTGCTGTTGCGGTTCCAGGTGGTGTAGTTGCGCAGTCGCCAGGGGCCAACGTTAAGGCCGGGGCGTAAGTTGACGTACTGGCTGTTGTTGTCGTTTCCGATGCCGTTTTTCGCCCAGCTATTCGCGCCGCTCACGCTGTAATTTAATAAGGCCGCAGGAATGCCGTCATCCCACAGTGCCGGGTCGACCCATCCGCGTGCGGCGTTGGCAATCGACGACTGCGGGAAGCTCAGCAGCAGCTGTTGACGGGAGAAGCGAAAGTCGGCGCTGGCTTGCGCAATCGCGGAGAGCCTGGCGCAGGCGGCGTCGGCTGCCCCGAGTTGCGGGTAACGGCGAGTCATGACGCCCCATGAAGCCAGGTCGCTCACCGCCAGGCAGGGCTGCAATGTCTCTTGCCCCAGGGCGTTTTGTTGAAGCCGGAATTCAACATCGCGAGTATCCACCTTGCTGTTATTGACGTAAATATCCACCCGGTAAAGACCCGGTAACTGTCCTCCTTGTTCGTTGAAGGCCGATAGGTCGGTTGCAGCTTGTCCGCCCGAACCCGTTTCAAGAAGGGCAGAATTAAACAGCTCGCGGGCATACGCTTCGCAGGAAATACCCGCCATTAGAATAAATTGGGTGGCGATAAAATAGGCCAGATGTTTCATACGCAGGGGCGTATCGGTCGAAGGTCTTTTATTCATCCTGAAATACTCCTTAGCTGGCGGGGGAAATACCCGCAGCGTAAACAGTCGACTGCAGTTCGTTAGCGAACAACGCTGTGACTCTCCCCAATGCCGCCAAAGTCACTGATGATTTTCCAGGACACTTGACCTGATATGTTGGCTGGAGTGTCAAAGGTTGCCGTACTCATCGGCGCGACAAAGGTGGCTTGCGCAATGGGATGATTTCCTACCGTCACTTCGTTGAAATTCATATAAAACGCTGTCGGGTTTGTTACCGTCAGCTTGTTACCGTGATGGCTCCAGCTCAGTCTTTGCGTCACTTCTTCAGGAATGCCCTTTACCGTACTGGGACGATAGATAAGCTTGATACGGGTTCTGATAGCGACCTGTAGGGTGTTTGCGCCATCAGGAATATTGCTCGCTGGAATGGTTTTAACGTTGAGCCAGTAGAGCGATTCGCGATCGACAGGAAGCTTGCCGCCGATATAGACGATCCGCAGCAAATTCTGTTCGTTGCCCTCCAGACGGAATAGCGGAGGGGTAATAATAAAAGGTGGTTTCGCCGGATCGTTGGCTTGGGACTCAATCCACGACTGAATAAGGTAGGGGCTGGTATCGGAATTGCTGACGCTCAGCGAAGTCTCTTTTTTATCGCCGGCAAAAATAAGCCGCGTACCGCCGACGGTAACGCCACCGTTTTCTGCGGCGACGGTCTGACAGCAGGCCAGTAATGTGAGGAGGAGAGGGAGTGCCATATATCTGCTATGCATGATGTCCATATACTCCACAAAGAATAAGGGGGACGGACCGGTCGCAACCGGCCCGCAGGAATATCGCCTGCAGAACAGAAATAAGCAGGCGGAATATCCTTTAGTTGTAATTGAGGGTGAAGTTGCTGGTCGAATTCGCCTGACCTGCGGTCACAGTGCTTGCCGTCGCATAATAACGGGCAACGAAGTCGAGATTATTATTGCCTGGACGAAGCGGATAAGCGGAAGAGGCCGTATATAATGGAACAACGACATTTTTATTGTCCATCAGTTGAATACCCACCCCTTTCGCCATATCCGTCTGCTGGGTCAGTGCCAAAAGAGTACTGACGTTGCTATCCGCCGTGCCATCGAATTTAACCGTGGCGGAGCTGACGGATTTTGGGCAGTCTTTCAGGGCGATAGTGAATTTCGTCGGCGAGGCAGTGGACCCCGCACCGGTGAAGGCCTTGCTGGAGACCGTGCCCATCATGACCGACAGGGGGTTACTCATGTTATTAATAACGGTACAGGCGGTATCGGTAATTGAGCCGAAGAAATTAATTTTACCATCATCAGCAAATACGGATGCTGACATTGCGCCGGTCATCATAACTGCGGCAATAAGACATTTTTTCATAAATAGGGTCCTTAACATTTAATATCTATGATTTATAGGTGCTGCGATTTTTAAGATCGCAAAGCGCCCTTATTAATCTGAACGTCATGATTCCTTGGAAATATATTTCGCTGTAGGCGGGCTTATTTCTGCAGAAGACATTTTGTATCAAAGTGTCATGTTTGGTTTATTCTGTTTTGTTATTTTAATTTTCAGAAATAAATGCCATGGAAGGCGTCTTTTGTGAAATTAAATGCCAGCGCAGAGCGGGGAAATGTTAAGAGTGTAGGTTTGTGGCGATAGCGATATTGATAGGTAGATGAGAGTCAAAAAATGGAGGTGATTCTAATTAATTGATAATTAAGGTAATTAATCATTGCGCACAATAAAAACCACACAAGTTGACAGGTTATAGGCTATTCATTATGTTAGTGACAATCTGATACATTATGTCAAGTAAGGCGCGTATTATTTATGTTTTCACCATATATTTTTAAATCTTGCGGCATTACTCGCTGTATAAAGCACCGTATGCTGGATGTTTCTGTGGCCGAGGTAATCCTGTATCAGTCGGGTATCCATTCCTTTATCGGCGAGTGAAAAACCACAGGCATGGCGAAGCATATGGGGATGTGCCGCTATCCTTAAACCGGCCCTTTGGCTGTAATGGCTGATCAGTACATGGATCCGCTGACGCGATAGTGGCGTCCCTTTTTGCGATAAAAAAAACCAGTCACTGTCGCTATTACGATAGTTTTTTCGCACAGACAGCCAGTCATGGATAAATGCCTTCTCGCTGGAAAATAAAGGATGGGTGGTAGAAAAACCGTTTTTAAGACGTTTGACGTAAATCGAATTGTTATGTAGGTCAAGGTCAGATAGCCGCCAGTGACGAATTTCGCTCACGCGACAACCATGAATAAAACACATCCAGATCAAGCAACGGTCTCTTTCCGGGTTAGTGCCTTTCGATGCTTCGTTAATGATTTTTTTAATCTCCGTCTCCGTAAGATATTTTCGTTTGTTCATGATTAACCTCCTGAATAGTCGTGACAATATTTTTCCTACCTGGTGAAGGGGCGAACGGCTACGCCATACCGGGCGCAATCAACGGATTGCTCCCGGTATGATTAAACAGGGGGCGAAGGATAGCAAGGTGGTTTCCGGGTCTTCCGTCGCCCCAGTGTGGGCCGATTTTTGCCCGTATCTGACCCGTTTCGGTCGGCTGAAAATCCCCGTGCTCTTCGGTGTAAGACTCGTTTTCTTCTTAGTCTTATAACCGCATGACTTTTCAAATTACTTTTATAAATTAAAAAATTTTAAACATTTAATGCTGTATAATTTTACATAACATTTACAAATGCATATGATTTCTTACGTTCTTCGCTCTGGTCTGGAGCGTCCAACCAACATGATATGCGGTCTGTGCTTTTATCATCTTGATAATGCACTGTTTAAAATAAATGTTTTGGTTTTTTCGACTGACGTCGTATGGGATGAAATATGGACGAACGACAAGGTAGCGGGAGAGGGATTTTCTTCACCGTCTACCGGTTACTCTTTGTACTCCTAAGCTTTGGCATAGGGCTTTTTTTCACTATCTGGGGCGGCAAACTCCTCTCTCTTGGCGGTAGCGCCTGGTATCTGCTAGCCGGTGTGGCTTATCTGCTTATCGCCGTCGGCTTTATCACCCGCAGTAAATATGTTCTCCCTTTCGCTATTCTGACTTTCCTGTTAACCCTGTGCTGGGCACTGTATGAAGTGCAGTTCAGCTACTGGGGTCTGATCCCACGCCTGGTGGTTCCGGCGCTAATGCTGATGTTGGCGCTGTGGCTAGCGACCACGCTGCCGGTGAAACGCGCTCGGGTGCGCTACGCCAACTGGAGTGCGTCGGCGATTTTCCTCGTACTGCTGGCGACGCTGGTGTCGGCGTTTTACCCGCACGGTGGCATTCATAACGGCGCGGTAAAAGCGAGCAATGACAAAACGCCAACGCTGGCGTCGAAAAGCGATAACTGGGAATTCTTTGGTCGCGATGCGTCGGGAACCCGCTTCGCGCCGTACGATGACATCACCCCGGAGAACGTCAAAAACCTGAAGGTGGCGTGGACCGCGCATACTGGTCGCCGTCTTACCGGTGCCGGGATTGGCGTCGATGAAAATACTCCGCTGCAAATTGGCGACACGCTGTACTCTTGCACGCCGCTAAACGTTGTCACCGCGCTGGATGCGGATACCGGCAAACCGCGCTGGCGTTTTGACCCACAGGCGCAGACCGCTGAACACGTGACCTGCCGCGGCGTGGGTTATTACGATGTGCAGAGCGACGATTCGCTGAGCGCGGAAGAGAAGTCCAGTCCGGCGTTGCAGCAGTGCCCGCAACGTATTCTGATCTCTACCGTTGATGCACGCCTGATCGCGCTGAACGCCAAAACTGGCGAATTGTGCGATGACTTTGGCGACCACGGTAGCGTTGATCTGAAACAGGGCATGGACAATACCGAAAACAGCAAACGCTACCATCCGACTTCAACGCCGGTGATCATGGGGCACATTGCGGTGCTTGGCGGCTGGGTGCGCGATATTGTGCACGGCGAGCCGTCTGGCGTGGTGCGCGCGTTTGACGTGCGTACCGGTAACGTGGTCTGGGCCTGGGACGTGGGCCAGCCGGAAAACATTACCGACCCGGAAAAAGGTCGTGTCTACACCCTCGAAACACCGAACGTCTGGACGGTGCCGGGTTTTGATAAAGAGCTGAACCTGATTTACCTACCAACCGGTAACGGTCCGCCGGATTACTGGGGCGGCGATCGCAACGAGGCTAAAGAGAAATACGGCTCATCCGTCGTGGCGGTGGATGCCAGCACCGGGGAGACCAAATGGGTCTTCCAGACCGTGCATCACGATATCTGGGACTATGACCTGCCATCGCAGCCGGTACTGTTCCATATGAAAAACGACAAGGGCGAAGAGATTCCGGTTCTGATCCAGACGACCAAAACCGGGCAGATTTACGTCCTTGATCGTCGGACGGGCAAGCCGGTGACCCGCGTGGAAGAACGGCCTGTTGCTCACGATGGCGCAGAAGGTGAGCATCTCTCGGCGACTCAACCGTTCTCCACCGGAATGCCGCAGTTGGGCGTTGAACCGCTGACCGAGAAATCGATGTGGGGCGTCACGCCGTTTGATCAGTTGATGTGCCGTATCGACTTCAAAGAATCGACGTATCTGGGGATGTACACTCCGCCGTCAGAGAAGCCCTATATTGAATGGCCTAGCCTGCTGGGCGGCATGAACTGGGGTGGTATCACCATCGATGAGCGCACCGGTACGCTGTTCGTCAACGACATGCGGATGCCTCTGAGAATGTCGCTGGTGCGCCAGGAGGATATGGCGAAATACAAAGTCTCCACCGACGAAGTTCCGGGCTTTATGGGCACCGTTCGTCCGCAGGTTGCCGGGCCTTACGGCGGCGTGCGGATTGACATTCTGCAATCGGCGCTGGGCGTGCCGTGCAATACGCCGCCGTTTGGCACCATGAGCGCGATTGACCTCAACACCCGTCAGTTGATGTGGCAGGTGCCGATGGGGTCGGTTGAGGATACCGGTCCGCTGGGCCTGAAAACGCATCTGCATATCCCATTGGGTATGCCAACGTTGGGTGGCCCGACTTCAACCGCTTCCGGGTTGGTGTTCTTTGCCGGGACTCAGGATAACTACCTGCGCGCGCTGGATTCCTCGACCGGTAAAGAGCTGTGGCGCGCTCGTCTGCCGGTAGGTGCCGTGGCGGCTCCGCTTATCTATAAGTCACCGAAGACCGGGAAAGAGTATGTGGTGATCTCCGCAGGCGGTGCCAGCCACTCGCCGGACGTTGGTGATGATATTATCGCTTACGCGCTGGAAGAGTAGGCGACGTTTCTCCTTTATTGCATGAGCCAAACCGCTCCTGAGGGGGCGGTTTCACACTCTTTGGCCCCTCTAGCTGTTGCACTAACATTTCTGCCGGGTGGCGGCTGACGCCTTACCCAGCCTACAAATCCTACTACGAAGCGTTGCAAAAGCTGCTTTGCGGCGTCGATCAGCAGCATAAAGACAATCTTAAAGAAGTGGATGATTGCCTGCTATTGGAAAAGGTTGGCGACTGGTATCTCTATCTCACACCTAACGCCAAAGGCGTGGCTCCGAAACCAGAATGGCAGGGCTACCAGCCGATTGGCCTGGTAGCCGGTTAATCATTATTCTGCATCAGGGCAGATCTGCCGCCACCATGACGGCTTCATGTCCTCAAATGAGTGAAACTCAGGGGTAAAGGTTTTATCATTAGGCTGGTCGAACGCGCCGGTCAGCAGGGCGATAACCGGGCCGTCATCAATGGCCCCCAGTGAACTGCCGCAACGCGGGCAAAAGGCGCGGCAGGTGTTCTGTGACGAGCGCCATGTTGCTGGCGCGCCGCCATCGCCGGTCCAGTTGACGTCTTTGGCTGTGAACTCCAGCCACACTGCCGTCTGAGCACCGGTATGTTTCTGACACATATTGCAAGAACAGCTGTGCGGGCTGACTGGGTTAACGGCGCTGAAGCGAATATAGCCGCACAGGCAGCCGCCGGTTAGCGTTTTGCTCATCATATCCCTCTATTGTGGCTGCCACAGCGTGTCGGGTTCAGCAAAGCCTTCTTCTACTCGTGCGAAGAAGCGGCTGGCGTGCAGGCCGTCGACAAAAGCATGATTAAACTTGCCTGCTACCGGGATGATGCCGTTTTTTAGTTTACCCCAGGTGAGGGCGGGAACCGCCGCGCCGACATAGTATTCAGCGTGGGTAATCGCGCTGAAATGCAGCCACGGCAGGCAGCTGGCGCAGAAAAAGTTCTCGCCTTTGACAATGAGCGGAGCCGGAGCGGTGTGTTTGGCGGCATTAATGCTCGGCGTCGCTGCCCGGCTGAAGGTGCTAAAATCGGCGGCGTTGTCGCACCATACCTGGCGGAACCCTTCCTGAGCGGTCATCACCGGCGTCATCACCGCCAGTTCATCATATTCGATAATATCGTCGCCCAGCAGGCGCTGTTTAAGCTGTGGTACCCCGTTTGCCGCGCGAACCAGCGCGTAGAGTGCCAGTTGGAAGAAAGAGACGTCGCGGTCTTTTGCGCACTCGTATAACCGCTGTGCTTCTAAGGGTACGCAGAGGTTAAAACCAGGATTGGCAAAACCGCGATAAAAATCAAAATGATCTTTTCGCGGCCAGCTTTGTTTATCGATTACGCGATAGTTGGCCACGGGCATCTCCTTTTTAGCATTTGTCCCACACTATGCGACGATTTCAATCAGGTTGCCATCAGGGTCTTTGATAACCGCTTCGTAATAACCGTCGCCGGTAGTACGCGGAGCAGAGACCAGGATACCTTGCGCCTCGGCGCGTTTAGCCAGCGCATCGACTCTCTGCGCGCCGTCAACGCTTATCGCCAGATGCACCCAACCGGTGTGGTTATTATCCGGTTTCAGCTCGCTCAGACCCGGTTTGGTCATCAGTTCAATGGCAATATCATCACCGATTTTGACAAAGTAAGATTCAAACCCGAGGTTAGTCTGGCTGCAATATTTTTCATTTATTTCGCCTTCAAAGAACGACACCCAAAAGCGTGCCTGTTGCTCAAGCTGGCGGGTCCATAGGGCGATATGGGCAATTTTCATTTCAAACCTCTTCACACGGTGTGTTGACAGTCAGGGACAGAATGCACGATCATGCACTTTGTTGCTCGATAAAGATTTACCAGGAGTTATTGTGCTCGATTATGCTGCTTTCCCTAAACAACGACAAGCGTTGATTTGCCAGATCCTGCAAGAAAACGGTAGGGTGGTTTGCGCTGAGCTGGCCAGCCGCCTGAGCGTATCAGAACACACAATTCGCCGTGATTTACATGAACTTAGCAAAGAGGGTTTTTGCAAGAAGGTTTACGGTGGGGCGGTTATGACTCTGCCTGAGTCGGGAGACTACAGCGAGCGCAAGGATAAGAATACGGCGATAAAAAGCAGGATCGCGCAGAAGTGCGCAAGGCTGGTTAAGCCCGGCGGCTGCATTTTTATCGACACCGGCACCACTAATCTGGCGATGGCGGAGGCGCTGCCTGCTGAGCTGGCGCTAACGGTGGTGACCAATTCTCCGGAGATCGCCGCGGTGCTGCTCAAGAAACCGCTGTATGACGTGGTGATGCTGGGCGGCCAGATCCAACGGGCTACCGGCGGCTGCGTGGGGGCATCCGCCGTGGCGCAGATCCAGGGGATGTTGTTTGACCAGGGCTTTATCGGCGGCTGCGCGATGGCTCCGGAGTCTGGCCTCACGGGATTTGATTTTCCCGACTGCGAATTTAAAAAAGCGGTTATTAAGCAGTGCAGCGAAATCATCGTGGGCCTGACTTCGGATAAGATCCCCGCGGTGGCGCGCTTTGTGGTGGTCGAAAGCGGCGACATTGATGTGCTGGTGGTGGAAGAGAATGTCAGTCGTGAATATAGCGATGCGTTCCGCGAGCACGATATTCGTATTTACACCGTTTAAGCGCGAAGCGCTAGCCCGAGCGGCGAGTGCGCTCGGGCCATGAGGTTATTTCGATAGCGAAGTCGCTATCAGGCGCAATCCCAGCGCACCCAATACCGTGGCGGTGACGATATCGATTTTGTGCTTCAGACGCAGATAGACGCTGCGCGGCCGGGCGGAAGAGAGCACCAGGGCCACCAGTGAATACCAGCTGACATCAATCAGAAAGCTCATCAGCGGTACGATATAGTAAAAGGCTACCGGGATGCGCTCTGGCAGCAGGGCGGTAAAAATAGAGGCGAAGACCAGCGCCGTTTTCGGATTGCTGAGCTGGGTATAAAGACCGTCGCGGAAGGTTTTCAACAGCGACTGTTCTGCTGCCATGCCCCCGGCGGCGAAGTCCATCGGCTGCGCTGCGCTGCGATAGATTTTATAGCCTAACCACAACAGATACAGGCCACCGGCAACCTTCAGGCCGATAAACATCTCTGGTACCGCCGTCAAAAACTTCTGTAGACCCATCATTGCCATAATCGAAAAGATAGCTGCGCCGGTACCGGTCCCCAGCGCGGTGACCAGGCCATGAAGGCGTGAACGGGCCACCGCGTTGCGGGCGACGTAAATAAAGCTCGGTCCTGGGCTTATCACGCCCACGATAAGGACTGCGGCAATGGCCATCAGGCTGGATAAAAACATAAACGCTCCCGATTAATGTTTAGTGCTGAAGTCATCAATGACCTTCGCTCATAATTGTTTTCTAGTGAAAAAATAAACAATCTTTGCCGCAATGTCACCACGCTTTGTATCGGCAATTTGAGTGCGTTCTTAAGGCCATTTTCGAATAACGATTCCCATTCTGCTCTTCAGTGATACACTGGCTAAATGTGATCTTTGTCATATCGTCATTAAAACAGAGAAAAGAGACACTGCTATGCAACATATCATTGAGGGCTTCCTCAACTTCCAAAAAGAGATCTTCCCGCAACGTAAAGAGCTCTTCCGCAGCCTGGCGTCCAGCCAGAATCCCAAAGCGCTGTTCATCTCCTGTTCGGATAGCCGCCTGGTGCCGGAGCTGGTGACTCAGCAGGATCCGGGTCAGCTGTTTGTTATTCGTAACGCCGGTAATATCGTTCCCTCCTTCGGACCGGAGCCGGGTGGGGTTTCCGCCACTATCGAGTACGCTGTCGTCGCCCTGGGCGTGACCGATATTGTGATTTGCGGCCACTCCAACTGCGGAGCGATGAAAGCGATCGCGACCTGTCAGTGTCTGGATACGATGCCCGCAGTTTCCCATTGGTTGCATTATTCCGATGCGGCAAAAGCGGTGGTTGATAAAAAGACCTGGGCGAATGAGACCGATAAGGTGAATGGGATGGTGCAGGAAAACGTCATCGCCCAGTTGAATAATATCAAAACCCACCCGTCGGTCGCCGTTGGCCTGCGCGACAATACTCTGCGTCTGCACGGCTGGTTCTACGATATTGAAAGCGGTGATATTCGCGCGCTGGATAAAAACAGCAAAAACTTCGTTTCGCTGTCGGAAAATCCTGACGTTTTCTTCGAGTAAACCTCTCTTTTCAGGGCACGGAGGCCCTGTGAGTCGTGCTTTCCTGTTCGATATCTCCTGCCTGTCAAACTTCAGTTTTTATGCGCTTCCATAACGGAGTGCCGCTTCGTGAGCGCTCCATTACATCCGGCTTATAACACGCCGTCGCCGCCGTCCGAGCACCAGACCTGGCCGGAAGTGAAGGAACAGGCATCAGAGGCGAGGGTGACGTACAACGGGGCAATCTCCACCGGCTGGCCCGGGCGACCCAGAGGGGTATCGGCACCAAACTGGCGCACCTTCTCATCTGGCTGCCCGCCGCTGGATTGCAGCACCGTCCAGTAAGGGCCGGGCGCAACGGCATTGACCCGAATCCCTTTTGGCCCCAGTTGTTTGGCGAGAGATTTTGTGAATGCTACCAGGCAGGCTTTAGTTTGCGCATAATCCAACAGAATGGGGCTTGGCTTAAAGGCCTGCACGGATGAGGTATTAATAATGGCGCTGTGTTCTTTAAGATGGCGCAGGGCGGCCTTGGTTATCCAGAAAGCCGCATAGACGTTGGTTTTGAAGGTGGCGTCAAAATCCTCAGTTGATAGATCTTCCAGCGATTCACAATATTGCTGGCGACCGGCGTTGTTCACCAGAATATCCAGACCACCGAGTTCGCTGGCGGCTTGCTCCACCAGGGCTTCACAGAAAGATTCGCTGCGAATATCGCCTGGGATGGCCACGGCTTTGCGTCCTTCGGCCTGAATCAGCGCGATGACGGTTTCAGCATCAGATTCTTCCTCCGGCAGGTAGTTTATCGCGACATCTGCACCTTCTCGGGCAAAGGCGATTGCCACTGCCCGGCCAATCCCGGAATCACCGCCAGTAATTAGCGCACGTTTACCTGTCAGGCGATCGGAGCCGACATAGCTCAATTCGCCGTGGTCCGGGGCCGGTTTCATCTCTTCAGCTAAACCCGGTGGCGATTGCGGCTGGTCGACAAAAGGGGGGCGGGGATACTTCGCGGTATTTTTAGCGTTGTCGCTCATACGGACCTCCTCGTGGTAAAGGGTTAAGGATAGGCCCTCAGGCAGCGCATAAAACGTAAGTGGTGAATAAATGAACTCTTTCATTTTGTTAATTCACTGAGTGATTGACGGTAATTCACTGATTGCCGGGAAACTTTTTTGAATTGTGACGGCGTAAGTGTTGCGAATTTTAGGACTATTCTATCGACGTTGCATGGAATATTCAGGTCAGGTTTTATCAGGGGGGGATATATTTAAGCTGCTAAGAGTAAAATGAATAATATTATTATCGGACGATTCGTGAATTATTACAGTTGTGAAAATGGATATTAGCGACCAGACTTTATGAGACACACAGGATATTAATCGGGGGACTGCGGGAAATAAAAGTGGTCCCGAGGTGACAGTGAATACAGGAGAAACCTATGTCTGTTCACAATCCAGCCGATCCCGATAAGCAGGGGCGGCATCCGGCGAACGAAGACCCGTGCGAGCAGGGGGAAATCCCACGCAAAAGAGACGACAGCGAAGATCATAAAAAAGATCCTTATCATCCCCGGCCTGAAAAGCGCTAGAACTGATGACAAACCTGTTCTGGATATTGTGATCGTTCTTTCTGCGTCCGTGCGAAAGAATAACCGATTTAAAGGTCAATTAACGGCAAACGCCTGCGTGAGCGGCTCGCCGGTTGCGATATTGCTTTCGCTATCGCCGCGCCGATTTCTGCACAGGCGGTGATGCCCTGGACAAACGGCTGGTCATGCATCAGCCAGGGGATTGCGCCAAACGCAATGCGCCCACGCACCTCAGCCGGTTCCTGCAAGGTGTAGTCGTCCCCGACGTCAGGAATATCATCGCCGGTCGCCAGTAATTGCTTTCTTAAATGTGGAAAGGGGAGATCGGTAGTTTTGAGCGGTTTCTGCCCCCGCGCATCGATAAACACATCATAGATATAGCGGTTATCGTGGCTAATAATCTGCGTTTTATCTTGCTCAACTGATAACTCATAATCCGCGCCCAGAGCGAGAATGCTGATGACGCCGGCTTCGCGCAGCGCCAGTAGCCGGCGAATAGACTCGGAGGGAATGGCGGCGTAACAGTCAATAAACACCCGGGCGAGGCCCCGGCTGAAGCGCTCGCGGTCCCGATCGTTGAGATGCGGAACCATCTCCTGAACGGCTTCGTGTAGCCGCAAAATAACGTAGCGCCAGGGCACGGTGTAACGCTCTCGCTTATGACGTTCAACTTCGTCGAGATTCGCCCGCGCCCAGTGAAATGGGTTGTGCTGCTGGCGTTTTTGAAACCACGCCTCGCTGAAGCTGTCGGCGTCCAGCACGTTAAGGGCGATGTTCTCGCTCCAGCACGGGTCGGCCAGTTTGATTTCCTGCGCCATCAGCTGAAATACCCGGTCGAGTAAGCCGTCGGCACCCGCCGCGATCTCTTTTTCGACCGCACTTTCGCTGACGATATGCAGCGGCTCCCAGGGAATAGGGCAGTAAAAATCGGCTTCGGGCAGAATGCCGGAGCGGGACATCAACACAATATTGAGCGCCTTGCTGTCATCATCCAGCCTGAAGGTCAGCGCTCCATCGTCCGAATCAGTAAATCTGCCATGCTGAACGACGACGGCCATTGCTGCATCAATCCCGCTGAGCGAGGTGCCCATAATCCCCACCCGACAGGGCGGAATGTTGGCTTCCATCAGGCCAGACCACGGGCTGGGAAAATAAGTTCGGGTCGACTCCTCTTGCGTAGGCCACACGTGGCCGGTGGCGATTACTGCGAGACTGAAAACGTCTGCTGTTTGCTCACCTTCGGCCCACAGCCTGACGCCTTGCGCGGTGGCCTGCAGGTCGGTGACGGTGCAGGATTCATGAACCTGCACCCGAAAGCCTCGTTCTTTAGCTTGCGCAACCAGCCCAATAAACTGGTCGCGAAAGTATTCGCCTAGCAGGATGCGCGGCAAAAATTGACGATCATGCAAAGCGTCATAATCTACGCCATAGCGCGCAAGATGCGACTTGTCCTGGGCTTTTAGCCACTTGATGTAGGTGCACAGAATAGGCGGGATCTCAATGCTGGCGATATTCGCCAGCATCATGCGTGAATTTTCTTCATCACTGTAGGGCATGCCCACGCCCGCTTCATGGGCTTGCTCATAAATCGATACATACAGCGGTTCGTGGTGTTTAAGGAGTGCAAACAGGGTATAAATTCCGGTAGGCCCTGCGCCGATGATGGCAATTTTTTTCATATAGAATGACCCGCTGTTGTGTTGATGTTACATAGATTCGCTGTCCTTACGCAGATTTAGTGTGGTTGAAAATGGTGAGAGAGGCCAATTCAGAGACTCCTCTTCCGAAGTTGAGTCAGAAGAGGAGCCGATTTTAGAACCACGTTTCGAGCTGAGCGCCGAAGAAGAGCGTCCCGGCACCATGGTAACCGGCGCTGCCGAAGGTATCGGTGGAAGAGTAATTATCCAGCGATTTATCCCAGGTCATCCATGTAGCAAAGAAGCGAATTTCCGGGCGTTCAAAAAAGTCCGTCACGTTCTGCATTTTAAAGGTCGGGGCAAAGGTGAGCTTGTAATAACTGCCGCTGGCGGCTTTATTGCCGTTAAAGCCTTTCGGATCGATATCTATATATTGATAGCTGGTCTCATATTGCAGCGCGAAATTTTGGTTAATTTGCTGGATCACTCTGGCATTAAGCGTCACCCAGTCGTAATGGTCGGAATCGATATAGCGATTATTGCTGCTCTGAGCGACGATTAGCGGCGCGAGGCTCAGGCTATCGGTGAGCGAAGTAATGCCGTAAGAGGCAAATTTCACCGTCCAGGCCGGGTCAATCAGGTAGCCGTCGGAACCCGGCCCGCGCACTTCCGCACCCAGCGCGCGGCCATAAAGCAGCACCGTTTTAGTCAGGCCGGGGCGCAGGCCATAGAAACTGTCACCATGATAAGCCAGCATGGTGTTAAAGCCACGCGAGGCGGCTTTATCTGTGGCCAGCCCGTCGTTAATCCGCTTATCGTTATCCTGCGAGTAAAGACCGTTGACCATCCACTGCCAGTTATCCAGGCGGTTATTGAGCGAGAAGGTATAGTTCTGAATATAGGTGTTATCAGCCCCGGTCATGTTGTTATATTCAACGTTCTCCATCGTATCAATATCATTGAAGTTACGTCCGTAAACCGCCAGATTGGTCTTAATATCGCCCCAGAAGTTCACATCATAAATGCCGGCTCCGGTACCGATTAAATTCATCATGTCGGAGTCGAGCCAGTGAATATCGAAATTATCCCGGTCTTCACGTTTCCCGGCCCATAGCGTGGCATTTTTGAATGCGCCGCTGAACGAGGGCATGTCGCTCATTTCCACAAACGCCTGACGCACGTTCATCTGACCATTGAATGAGCTGTCGGTATTATAGGTTTTATCCCATTCGGCAATTTTCATGTAATAACGCAGCTGGCTATTATTGTCATATTTACGCCGATAGTTGATGTCAGCAGTGACGTAGGTATCGGATTCGTTACCAAGGCGACCAACGCTTCCCCCGGTGCTTCCCGCTGGCGTCAGAGAAGGGCCGACGGTGCTGGTGGTGCCTTTGCTGGTCAATATCCCCGTTCTCACATAGCCGCCAAATGTTATTTCCGAGCGATCGTCTTTTTTTTCTGCGCTAGCGGCTGACTGACTTTTGATTAACGCAAGATCTGCATCGGTTTTTTGTTCAACGGCTTGCAATCGTTCTTCTGCACGAGCGGCATTTTGCTCGGCTCTGGCGGCTCTTTTTTCCGCATTATCAATTTTGCTGCTGGCATCTTGTAATTGTATTCGCGACTGCTTTAATTCCGCCTCAAGCTTTTCCAGTCGGGCGTTAATTTCGCTTAAGGTTGTATCCGTCGCAAGGGCAGGCGCTGGCAAAGCCAGCGCACAGAGCGTAAGCATATAGGCTTTCATTATTAATACCTGTACAGGAGGAAGCGGTGCTCTGAACACAGGGGTGCAGAGCACATATTACTGTGCCATTGAAAATGGATTGTTTAACTGCTTGTTAAATTAATAATTGGGCTTTGTTATCCCCTAAGATTTTTTCGTGGTTTTATTGGTATTGACAAAAACGAACGTCATTATGAAGGCGAAGATAAATACGGCGATTCCGACGGTAATATAGGATATAAACTGATAACGGTCATACAAATACATTAATGGCGACAGCAGAACCGCCAGACCGTAAGAGTTGGCTTTTATCGACAGCAAAGAGAGGACCATTCCACCCAGCGCGGAGCTGGTTAACATTACGATAATAGCGCGGAGTCCGGACTGCATCACAATCCCGAACAACGCGGGTTCAGAAACGCCAAGTAGCTGGGTAATAGTGGCGGAAATACCCGCGGTTTTAAACGCGACATTTTTGGATTTTAACGAAATAGCCAGACACACGGCGGCGTTGGCAAAACCGTACATCGCGCAAACGGTAATTAATGGATTGAAGCCAGTACCAGCAATCAGCGAGGTTTCAATCATAATGAACATATGATGCATCCCGGTCATCACCGCAATCGGATAGATAAAACCAATTAACAATCCGCCAATACCCGCCGGTAATGTCAAAAATTGCTGGATGGCCATTACCGCATAATGTTCAAAACCATGTACCAGCGGCCCTAGAATTAATAAGGCGATGGCGACCGCGATCAGAATGACAATAAATGGCGTAAAAATAAGATCCATAGAATTAGGCATCACCCGGCGGAAAAATATTTCCAGTTTCGCGCCAATAATACCGGTGATGAGCGCGGTCAGAATCGACCCCTGATAACCCACCAGCGGAATAAAGCCAAAAACATAAATAGGGCTGCTGTTGCCATACGCTACGTCGTAGGCGTTCGGTAGTGCGGGGGAGACCAGCATCAGGCCGATCAAAAAGCCGATAATCGGCGTTCCGCCAAATTTCTTAAACGCCGACCAGCAGATAAATGCCGCAAGAAAGGCAAAGGCAGTATCGCAAAGCACCGTGGTCAGCGTTTGCAGGGCCACGGGAATGTCCGCGACGCTGCCGCCAAACCAGGCCTGCACCGTGTCATTAAAGATAACGCCCTTCAGGCCGAGGAACAGACCGGTTGCCCCGAGCACCGGTACTATCGGCACAAAGACGTCGGATAAATTGCGTATCCCTCGCTGTAAGCGTCCCGTGCTTTGCTTCGTCATCTCATCTTTGCTAACTTCGGCGACCTGATATTCGTTAACGAACTCCTGGTAGACTTTATTCACGATGCCGGTGCCAAGGATTATCTGATATTGACCTGAATTATAAAAAACGCCTTTCACTTCGCTGATGTTGCGGATTTTTTCATCATCAATTTTCTGCCGATCTTTCACCTGCAAACGTAAGCGAGTGGCGCAGTGCGTCGCGGAGGCAATGTTTTCCTTGCCAATGGTATTAACAATTTCGATGGCAATATTTTTATATTTGTTCATCTTTAACTCATTCCTTCACGAGAATGGTCTGATAGGGTTGCAGGGTTGCGCCAATATTGGCGTAATTATTGAGGACCACTTCGCCCGCCGGAAGCGTAAAAGGCAGGTGTTGGGCACTTAAATTAGTGATAGAGACAAAGCGTTGGGTGTCCGTTTTCCGTTCATAGGCCACGATGCGGTCGTCTACGTTCTCTATCGGCGCGAATGAACCGTAGATAAGCGCTTGCGGGTAGCGCTTATTTCTTAAATCG
This sequence comes from Klebsiella sp. RHBSTW-00484, assembly GCF_013705725.1. Lineage (NCBI taxonomy): Bacteria > Pseudomonadati > Pseudomonadota > Gammaproteobacteria > Enterobacterales > Enterobacteriaceae > Klebsiella > Klebsiella sp. RHBSTW-00484. The sequence continues at coordinate 2,749,000 of NZ_CP055481.1, forward strand.
ATCATCGTTTGATAAAAAGAGAAAACGGAATGTTTATCAGCAGCCTGGCTTTGCGCATTGACGCTAAAGTCAGGTGCGGAGAAAGGCAGCCAGGGCTTCGCGCCCAGGTTAAAGCCAGCATTAACGCCATCGGACCACGGGAAGGGGGTTCGTGAGTTATCCCTTGAGCGCTGGTTGATAAAGCCTAAAGCCTGTTCGCAGGTAAATCCTTCCGCCAGAGAGCGATGGTAGTTATCCAGGCTTGAAATATCATCAAATTCATCAATGCTCGTGCGCTGGAAGTTTTTCATCCCCAGCTCCTGGCCCTGGTAAATAAACGGCGTTCCCTGCATGAAAAAATACATACCGGCTAGCGCCCTGGCACCGATCGCATTTTGATACTCAACGTCGCGGATGAGTTTTGACAGCGCGCGCGGCTGGTCATGGTTTTCAATAAACGTCGTTCCCCAGCCGGTCTGGCAAAATGCCCGCTGGCTGGCAAACAGCGCTTCTCTGAATTCGCCAATACGCCAGTCGCGCTGTTTAAACCACTCTGAACCGTTTTCGACATCGATATCCGCAGCGTGGAAATCAAAGATCATATCGAAGTAGCCATTGGGGCCAATATAGCTGTCGTACTCATCCAGAGGGACGCCCGGCGCTTCGCCCACGGTTACGCAGCGGTGGCGGTTGAACGTTTTTTCTTTCAGCTCATTGAGAAATAGCTCAATCCCCGGTCGATTACGTGATTTACTTTTGATGGACGCCAGGCCATCAACGCCATCGGCAGGCAAAGAACCGTAGTCCTGATCTTTTTTAATAAACGTAATTGCGTCAATACGAAACCCGGCAATGCCTTTATCCAGCCACCAGTTGACCATGGAGTAGATTTCCTCACGCAGTTGAGGATTTTCCCAGTTCAGGTCCGGCTGTTTTTTATGGAAAACGTGAAGATACCAGGTCTCTTCGCCCGCGACTTTTTCCCATGCGCTGCCGCCGAAGATGGAGCGCCAGTTATTTGGCGCGCCCCCCGCAACCGCGGGTTTGAAAATGTAGTAATCACGATATTTTGATTGAGGGTCAGCAAGGGCCGCCTGGAACCAGGGATGTTCGTCGCTGGTGTGGTTGACCACCAGGTCGATCATTACCTGTATTCCCATTTCTGACGCCTGCTTTATCAGGTTGTCAACATCCTGCATTTGGCCCAAATCAGGGTTCACCGCATAGTAGTCGGCAATATCATAACCATTGTCCGCCATCGGTGACTGATAAAAGGGCGAGACCCAAATCATGGTAATACCTAACTTCTTGAGATAAGGCAGTTTGGCAATAATACCTTTGATATCGCCGATACCGTCGTTATTACTGTCATAAAAGCTTTTTGGGTAAACCTGATAAATAACAGATTCTTTCCACCATGCGGTCTGTTGCGGCTGGTTCATAGCTTCTCCTTGATATGAAATCGATACCATATTGCGATAAAAAAATTAAGCGGATGCCCTGATGATTAATTCAGACTGCAAATCTTCTTCGTCATAGCGATATTGAGCGTGGTTAATCATCGCCAGCAGGCGCTCTACGGAAATTCGGCCTAGCTGTTCAATGGGCTGGCTGATGGTGGTCAGCGGAATAGGGATCATCTCGGCAATGGGTAAATTATCAAAGCCCATAACCGCCAGTTCACCGGGAATGCTGACCCCTTTGGCTGAAAGCGCGGAAATTAATCCGCAGGCGACTTCATCGCTACCGGTAAAAATAGCATCAGGGCGCTCGTTTTTATCCATTTTCAGGATTTGCTCAGCCAGATGCCGCCCGTCGCGGTAAGTATGAAGATGGCGGAAAATAAGATGATCGTGAATTGGCTGATGTGCGCTTTGCATAGCGGTAATAAAGCCACGGTTTCGTCTGCTACCGTGCCCTTTTTGCTCAAAGCTCCCGCCCGTAGAGTAGGCGATTTTTTGATAACCTTTGTTGAGCAGCCAGCTGACCGCATTGTAGGTTGCCAGTTCATCATCCACCTTAACAACAGGCAGGCTGGTGTCATCAATGCTGGTGTTGCACAGCAGAATAGGGCCATATTTCTGATATTGCTCGATGACGTTTTTATCGTTCTCAACGGCACATAAAATAAGACCATCAATAATCTTTTTCTTCAGCAGATCGAGACAGCTTTCCTCTTCCCCTGCGCTGTCATGGTTTTGCACGATCAGTACTGAATAGCCATGCTTGCGTGCGGTCACCTCAAGGGCATCGACCAGGCTGGCAAAATAGGGGTTGGTTATCCGTGAGATCAGTATGCCAATCCGGTGGGTTTTCACGCCGCGCATCTGCTGTGCGACGGTGCTCGGTTCATAATCCAACGCCTTCATCGCCGCGAGGATTTTTTCCTTTTTATCTTCCGAGATATAAGGATGATTGTTCAGGAAACGAGAAACCGTCGTTACCGATAAGCCTGCTTTTTCCGCTACGTCTTTTATGGTTGCCATGGTTTTTATGAAATCGATATCACATGGGTGTAAAATATTTTTGGACGTCATATAAGTCAACCGTATTTTTAGAAAATATGATCTGATTCACAATAAAATGGCAGGATGCAAGAAGCTTACCCGCGTGCGTGAGGGGGGCTTAAAAGGTGTATTATGTGGGTCACAAAATGGATGCTGAAAAGGAAAAATGATGTCTACACCCATCTTTCGCCAGGCGACGCCCGCCGATGTTGATCGCTGCTATACGATAGAAATCACCGCCTATGAAGGCGATGAGGCCGCGACCCGGGAAAAAATCGCCACCCGTATTAATCGTTACCCGGAAGGTTTTATGTGCATGGAACTGGACGGTGAAGTGATTGGATTTATCAATGCGGGCTGCGCCTGGGACGTGGTGATGTCGGATGAAGAGTTCAAAGAGCTTATTGGGCACGACCCCGCGGCACCGAATGTGGTCATTATGTCGGTGGTGTTAGATCCTGATTTTCAGGGGCAAGGCTATTCATCGCTTATGATGCGCGAATTTGTCTCTCGCATGAAAGCCATGAACAAGCAAACTATCCATTTAATGTGCAAAGATCGGCATGTCGATCTTTACGCGCATTTTGGCTACCGTTATATCAAACCTTCTGAGTCCGATCATGGCGGCATGGCCTGGCATGAGATGATGATGGAGCTGTAAAAGAAACTACGCAGACGTTAAGCCGCAATAGGGGGGGCTGGTTGCCCTCAATAAGGAAGTCAGCATGGGTATGATAGTACGGAAGAATTATCCGCAATTGGGTGAGGTTAAGGCTCCCTATGTCCACTCAGTAAGGCATGGTAACACGCTCTATATTTCAGGGCTAACCGCGTTTGGCACGGCTGCGCAGCGCTCAGGCATTGCCGGACAGGCTGAAGAGATCTTCAGCCAGATCGGAAAAATCGCCAGCGCAGAAGGCACGGATTTTTCAGCCCTGATTAAGGTGACCCTATTCATTACTTCTTTTGAAGAGATCGACGAGTTGCGTGAAGTGCTCTACCGACATTACGGCGCCAGCTTGCCAGCCAGTTCTCTGGTTGAAGTTAGCCGCCTTTTTTCTCCCGATCTCAAGATAGAAATTGAGACTGTATTCGGCCTCTGACTTATTGCTTATCGCCGGACGGCAATAGCCGTTTGGCTTGATAGGCTTTTGCCGAACGTAGAGGCAAGCTGATGAATCAATCGGTTTTGTCAGGCACGACGATGAGAAGACTGAAGTAAAATCGGGATGAAGAAGAGAGGGAATAACCGGAAAACAAAATGGTGCGTCTGAATGGACTCGAACCATCGACCCCCACCATGTCAAGGTGGTGCTCTAACCAACTGAGCTACAGACGCATTATGGTGCGTTTAATTGGACTCGAACCAACGACCCCCACCATGTCAAGGTGGTGCTCTAACCAACTGAGCTATAAACGCATTATGGTGCGTTCAATTGGACTCGAACCAACGACCCCCACCATGTCAAGGTGGTGCTCTAACCAACTGAGCTATGAACGCAATGTTGCAGTGGCAACGGGGACGCATATTAGCGGCAGGGAGGGGTTGTGGCAAGAGGCAAACGTCACTTTTCTTCCAGATTTCACGCGATCGCAGAAGTTTTATCCATGTTGCTTATATTTTACTGATGCAAAAGAAGATTTCTTCGTCGATTACGGACAATGGCGCTCAATCAGCGCCGTTGTCATATACCCGTCATACTTCAAGCTGCTTATGTGTTGGCTACGGATTACTCGGCCCATCCATGGGCCTCGCCCTCACGGGCCGTCGCAAGCGACGTTCAAATCTGCTCCCGGCAGATTTGTCACTCGCCCCAGTCGCATAGTTATCTATGCTCCTGAGGACTCACTCCCTTGCCGCCTTTAAGCAACTCGAATTATTTAGGGTATAGATCGGATTAGCGCGTTGCGCGCTGCAAAATCACGCTGGAAGGCTGACGTTGCAAAAAGCGCATACGCAGCATCATCATGATGGCCGCAGAGGTTAAACCGATAATAAATCCGCACCAGAAGCCTGCAGGGCCCATGCGCGGAACCACAATATCGGTTAATGCCAGCAGATAGCCGCTTGGCAGTCCCAGCACCCAGTAGGCGGTAAAAGTGATAAAAAAGATGGAACGCGTGTCTTTATAGCCACGCAGGATCCCGCTGCCGATGACCTGAATCGAGTCGGAAATCTGGTAGATCGCGGCTAATAACATCAACTGGGAAGCCAGCGTGATGACCTCAGGGTTGTCGTTATACAACAGCGCGATTTGCTTACGCATCAGGACAGTAAAAACTGCCGTGATAACCGCCATGCACACCCCGACGCCAACGCCGGTTCTGGCTGACGTTTGCGCTTCCAGGGTTGAGCCCTGACCAAGGCGGAAACCTACGCGAATGGTCACTGCCGCCGCGAGGGACAGAGGCAGAACGAACATCAGCGAGCTGAAGTTTAGGGCTATCTGGTGCCCGGCCACGTCGACAATGCCCAGAGGGGAGACCAGCAGCGCGACGACGGCGAACAGGGTCACTTCAAAAAACAGCGCCAGCGCAATCGGCAGACCCAGTTGTACCAGTCGCTTGATGATTTCGAAATCTGGTTTGCTGAACGGCTCAGGGCTGCGAATATCACGCATTGAGCGTGCCCGGCGAACCCAGGAGATCATGCTGAAAAACATCACCCAGTAAACCGAAGCTGTTGCGACGCCGCAGCCAACGCCGCCAAGTTCCGGCATCCCGAAGTGACCGTAGATAAAGATGTAGTTAACCGGAATGTTGACCAGCAGGCCGATAAACCCCATGACCATTCCAGGTTTGGTTTTTGCCAGGCCTTCGCACTGGTTACGTGCGACCTGGAAGAAAAGATAGCCCGGTGTACCCCACAGCAGTGCGCGCAGATAGCCAACGGCTTTATCTGCCAGCGCCGGGTCGATGTTATGCATCGAACTGATGATGTAACCGGCGTTCCACAGCACAACCATCACCAGAACAGAGACGAAGCCCGCCAGCCAGAATCCCTGGCGTACCTGATGGGCAATGCGGTCGCGACGACCAGAACCATTCAATTGGGCAATGACCGGAGTCAGGGCCAACAGCAGGCCGTGGCCGAAGAGGATCGCCGGTAACCAAATCGAGGTACCAATGGCGACCGCCGCCATATCGGTTGCGCTATAGCCGCCTGCCATAACGGTATCGACGAAGCCCATAGAAGTCTGGGCTACCTGAGCCAGAATAACGGGTATAGCCAGTGCTAATAACTGACGCGCTTCAATAAAGTACTTCTGCACGTGAACACCTTTATCTTGTTGTTATTTTAAGACTAAAAAAGCCGCCCAATATGGCAGCAAGAAGAAAAAAGCAGAGGGATTTGCCAGACTATTGTAGCGAGGATTAGCCATTTAGCCAGTGAAAAAATCCCAGTGCACGTTGTGCGCTGGCAACCTGTTTTGCCACCTGTTATTGTTCCGCATAGCCTAAAACGGTAATGATACCGTCACGAATTTATACAGGAGCAAAATATGTTTACCGGTATTGTGCAGGGGACCGCGAAGGTTGTGTCCATAGACGAGAAACCCAATTTTCGTACCCACGTGGTGGAGTTGCCTGAGCATATGCTTGCGGGGCTCGAAACCGGGGCGTCAGTGGCGCACAATGGCTGTTGTTTGACCGTCACCGAGATTAACGGCCCGCGGGTGAGTTTTGATCTGATGAAAGAGACGCTGCGTATAACCAACCTGGGCGGGATCCGTGAAGGCGATTGTGTGAACGTTGAGCGGGCAGCAAAATTCAGCGATGAAATTGGCGGCCACCTGATGTCCGGTCATATTATGACGACTGCGGAAGTGGTGAAAATTCTAACCTCGGAAAATAATCGCCAGATTTGGTTTAAGGTTCAGGACCCAACGCTGATGAAATATATCCTCTATAAAGGATATATCGGTGTTGATGGGATTAGCCTCACCGTGGGTGAAGTGACGCCAACACGTTTTTGCGTGCATTTGATTCCCGAGACGCTGCAACGTACAACGCTTGGCGCGAAAAAACTGGGCGACCGGGTCAATATTGAAATTGATCCGCAGACTCAGGCGGTCATTGATACCGTTGAGCGCGTGTTGGCAGCAAAAGATGCCGCGCTGAAAGCGGCGGCGGAGTAATTTATTCGACAGCCCGGTTAACGTGGCCGGGCTGTCGCTTTAGCAAATGCCCTGTAAACCCTGGCCCAATGCGGGCAGGGATGTTACTGCCGTCGCGGTGAATAAAAAAGCAATCCCTGCGCCAGCGGCGCAGGAGGGACAGCGATTAGCGAGCCACGCGCAGGCCGTGTTCGACACCGCGAGAAAAAACCACCTGCCAGAGCTGAATATCGCGGGCGCGAAAAGCACCAGCACAGGCATTCAGGTAATAGCTAAACATACGTTTGAATCTTTCCGAATAGTTGTCAGCGATTTCCGGCCAGCTATTGAGAAAACGCTCATACCATGCCATTAGCGTGGTGTCATAATCGGCACCGAAATTATGCCAATCTTCCATCACGAAATGCGTTTCACTGGCCTGTGCGATGTGGCGTACCGACGGCAGACAACCGTTCGGGAAGATATATTTATTAATCCACGGGTCGACGCTATGGTCGGTTTTTTTCGAGCCGATTGTGTGCAGCAGGAAACGACCGTCAGCTTTTAAATTATGATCCACCACGTCAAAATAGGTGTCGTAATTTTTAGGCCCGACATGTTCAAACATACCAACGGAAACAATGCGGTCAAAACTATCATGCAAATCGCGATAGTCCTGAAGCAGAATTGTTACGTCCAGCCCTTCACAACGCTGCTGGGCCATCTTTTGCTGTTCGGCTGAAATAGTGACACCAATAACGCTGACCTGGTAGTTTTTAGCCATATAGTAAGCCAGACCACCCCAGCCGCAGCCAATATCCAGCACCCGCATTCCGGGTTCAAGCTGCAGCTTTTGGCAGATCAGATCTAATTTTGCCTGCTGTGCATCTTCCAGATTCTGCGCATCTTTCCAGTATCCGCAGGAATATTGCATAAAAGGGTCGAGCATGCGGCTGAAAAGATCGTTACCTAAGTCGTAATGTTCTTTGCCGACTATCCAGGACCTTTTTTTACTTTGCAGATTGAATAAGCGAGCGCCCGCGATGCGAAGGGTATCTTTAAAATGGTGGGGAAGTTGACTTTCCAGTCCGGCACGTAAGACTTTATGGAAAAATAAATCCAGCCGCTCACAATCCCACCAGCCGTCCATATAGCTCTCTCCCAATCCCAGCGACCCTTCTTGTAAAACGCGCTTAAAAAAGAGGGGGTTTTTAATCCGCAGATCGGAGGGGGCAGGACCGTTAATTTCGATGCCCGCACGGCCTAATAATTCAGCGACAATCCGGTACCAATCATCATTTGGTACGCTTACTTCTTCTATACACGATGAACTCATAGCTTCTCCATCACGCCCAAGTGATCAGAACCTTAAAACAGCGTAGACGCTTTTCTGGCTTTGTGAGAAATCTCACGGACAATCCGTGAGGCTGCTATCCGACGTAGAACAGAGGAAGGGAGATAACCCTTGCCGAAAGGCCTTCCATGGAGAAACGGGACGCATCCTGCTCCCGTTAAATCAATTAATCTTTCTATTTATGTGATGCCGGATCCAGTATAGGCCGCTAAAAACAGGCTTTCAATAAAAATATGTTAGCAAGCTAATTACTGGACCTTAACACTATCTGAAGATTACCTTAAGCATGTGACGATTCTGTTGCCAGCGCGGTGGCCTTGTACTGCATACGGTAACCGATACCGGCCAGCACAATGGAAATAAGCATCACGCTGGTGGTGGTTTGCAGCGGTGTCGCTATCAGCGTAGAAACCAGCAAGCTGGCGATAAAGCAAAGACCCAACTGTAAGGTATTTTGCAAGGCTGCGGCGCGACCGGTCGCCTGCGGGAACGGCTTCAGCGCCTGAGCAACGACGATAGGATAAATACCGCCATTTACCACTGCCATTGCGCAGAACGGAATCATTAATCCGACAAGTGTGGCATTAGCCTGCAAACCTACCAGCCAGGTAGCGGCAACGCTGATGGAGAAAATCACCAGCAGCCACGGCAGAATCTGCTGCCCTGACCATTTTTGTAAAGCCGCGCGACAGCCGTAACCACCAACCAGAAACGCGATAGTTTGTGGAACGTAGCTCAGGCCGATAACGGTCGGGCTATAACCCATCTCGTGAAGAATAAATGGCGAGCCGGTCAGCCACGCGAAAAAGCTGGCGGAGCAGGCGGCATAAATCAGCACGTTGCCGCTGTATTCGCGCGAGCGTAGTAGGGCAAGGAAAGTCAGCTTCTGCTGGGTGCCGACAACCGTCTTTTTCGCCGCTTTCAGGCGCAGGGCAGGCAGCATGAGCAACAGGGTTATCGCGAACAGAACGGCGAAAATAGCCTGCCATTCGAAATGAACCAGCAGCCAGCTGCCGAGCAGCGGCGCCAGTGCTGGAGACAAGCCCACCAGCGGCATAATGGCGGCAAAAATACGGTTCGTGCGATGGGCTGGGTAGTAATCGGTCACCATCGCTTGCCAGGTCACGGCGGCGGCGCAAACGCCAATTGCCTGAATGAAGCGCAGCGCCAGCATCAGTGTGGCATCTTGCACCCAAAGCATCCCCAGACAGCCGATAGCGAAAATGGCCAGGCCGCTTAGCAGTACCGGCTTGCGTCCGTAACGGTCGGAGAGCGGCCCCCAAAAAAGCTGTCCAATGGCAAATCCTGCCAGGAACAAGCTCAGGCTGGCGCTGACTGAAGCTGCTGAAGTGTTGAGATCTTGTTGGATCGCGGCGAAAGCCGGCAGATACATATCGGTGGCCAGAAAGCCGAGCACGCTGAGCCCGGCCAGCCAGACTAAAAATCCTTTCCCAGGTTGTTGCAATTGTTGCATAAAATTCTCTTGTTATTGATGCAGGTACGGTGCGGCAGAGTGTAGGGAGTGCATTCAGGCTTGTGAAACGCTAATATTTGTCAGGTGGATTCAAAAATTTTGTAGGCAGAATATGTGGTCAGAATACTCACTTGAGGTGGTTGATGCTGTTGCGCGTAACGGCAGTTTTAGTGCAGCGGCGCAGGAGCTACACCGCGTACCTTCAGCGGTGAGCTATACCGTGCGTCAGTTGGAAGAGTGGCTGGCGGTTCCGCTCTTTGAACGTCGTCACCGCGATGTCGAATTAACCCCGGCCGGGGTCTGGTTTTTGCAGGAAGGGCGCTCTGTTATCAAAAAAATGCAGATCACTCGTCAGCAATGTCAGCAGATAGCCAACGGTTGGCGCGGGCAGCTATCCATTGCCGTCGATGACATCGTCAAACCGGCGCGTATTCGGCAAATGATTGTTGATTTCTATCGTCATTTTGATGACGTTGAACTGATTGTCTTTCAGGAGGTATTCAACGGCGTCTGGGATGCGTTAGCTGATGGTCGCGTGGAATTAGCTATCGGCGCGACGCGCTCAATTCCCGTCGGTGGGCGCTATGCGTTTCGCGATATGGGGATGCTGAGTTGGGATTGCGTGGTGGCGAGCGATCATCCTTTGGCGAAAATAGACGGCCCGTTAAGCGACGATGTGTTGCGCAACTGGCCGTCACTGGTACGGGAAGATACTTCGCGCTCGCTACCGAAACGCACGACATGGCTGCTGGATAATCAGAAGAGGGTGGTGGTGCCGGACTGGGACGCTTCCGCGACCTGCCTCAGCGCAGGGTTGTGTGTTGGCATGGTGCCAAAGCATTTTGCGCAGCCGCGAATTGATAGCGGAGAATGGACGGCGCTGGCGCTGGAAAACCCATTCCCTGATGCGGCCTGCTGCCTGACGTGGCAACAAAGCGATGCTTCACCGGCGCTGATGTGGCTGCTGGATTACCTTGGCGACAGCGAAACGTTGAACCGGGAGTGGCTGCGGGCGCCGGAATAGCCGACGCCGCGAGGAGAATTAACGGCGATAATCGACAAACGGGCCGTCGGCCACGGATCGACGTTCGACCAGGCGCGGATGTACTTCAATAGACTGGGAAATTTCGCGCTTGTTGACGATGCGGTCCAGCAGCATGTTGAAGGCCGCTTCGCCCAGAGAATCTTTTGGCTGATGGATGGTGGTCAGCGCCGGGCTGAAGTAGCGGGCGTTGCGCACATTGTCATAACCGATCAGCGAAATATCCTGCGGCACGCGCAGACCCATTTCATCTGCTGCACAGATAGCGCCCATCGCCATGATATCCCCGCCGCAGAAAATCGCCGTCGGGCGATGGTGTTGACTGAGGATTTGCTGCATCGCGCGGTAGCCGGATTCCGGCTCGAAATCACCTTGCACGACCCAGTTTTCAGGAACGTTGATCTGCGCTTCTTCCATCGCTTTCATAAAGCCCGCCAGGCGGCCGGCACCGGTGTTCCGCTCAAGCGGGCCGGGGATCACGCCAATTTCGCGATGACCACGTTCCACCAGATAGCGCCCGGCGATATAACCCCCTTCGAAGGCGTTATCGATAACCGAGTCGGTGAAGTCGGCTTTTGCTTCACCCCAGTCCATCACGACCATCGGAATATGGCGATATTCTTCCAGCATGCTCAGTACCGACTCAGGATACTCAGAACACATCACCAGCAGACCGTCCACGCGCTTCTGCGCCATCATTGACAGGTAGGCGCGTTGTTTCTCCGGATCGTTCCATGCGTTGCCGAGAATCAGGGTATAGCCCTTCTGGAAACAGCTTTTCTCAACGGATTCGATAATTTCGGCAAAATAGGCCGCTTCGCTGCTGGTCGCCAGCAATCCGATAGACTTCGTGTGATTAACCTTCAGGCTGCGAGCAACGGCGCTGGGGGAGTAGTGCAGTTCTTTAATCGCAGCCCACACCGCGTTGCGCGTCTCTTCCGCAACGAAACGCGTTTTGTTAATTACATGTGATACTGTTGTAGTGGAAACGTTTGCGCGCTTCGCTACATCTTTAATAGTTGCCATTACTTCTCACTCCAGACCTTGACCTGATCGTCCGTTAATCGGTACGTAAACGTTTGCCTGTACACACCCTGATGCCAAAATTGAACATTGCATCACGTCGGGAAAACGACACAGAACGACAGGAAGGGGTCAATGGCCGATACGCTTTCAAATTAGCGTGGGATTTTGTCCGATCTTGGGGCAAAGGGGAAGAGCAAAAATGTGCATCCCTCTAAATCTCGGAAGATATTTGCGCTAATCTATGTAAAAATGAGCAAGCTCACTTTTTATGTGGGGATAATCAAGGGGAAAAATTGATGGATACAGATTTAAAGTTTTCGCTGACAACGACGATTATTGTTCTGGGTTTGATTGTCGCCTCAGGACTGGTCGCCGTACTGCACTAATTTCAATATGAGGGAGACATCGTGCTCCCTTTTCTTTTCCCTCCATTGTTATCAATTTCGCAAAAATCTTTTGCCATTTCGTTTACTTTTGTTTTTCTGTGATTGATGTCATGCTTTTGGCTTCTGATGAGATGCCGTCGCTGAAGACGGCCCGATGGAGTCATTGAATGAAAATCAACTTTCCCCTGCTCGCTCTGGCAATCGGTGCCTTCGGTATCGGTACTACCGAGTTCTCCCCGATGGGGCTATTACCGGTTATCGCCAAAGGCGTGGATGTTTCTATTCCGGCTGCGGGAATGCTTATTAGTGCCTACGCCATTGGGGTGATGGTTGGTGCGCCGCTGATGACTCTGTTGCTTTCGCACCGTGCGCGCAGAAATGCGCTGATTTTCCTGATGGCGATTTTTACTCTTGGCAACGTGCTCTCTTCAATTGCGCCGGATTACACCACTCTACTGCTGTCGCGCATTATTACCAGCCTCAACCACGGTGCTTTCTTTGGGCTTGGCTCGGTGGTGGCGGCAAGCGTTGTGCCGAAGCATAAGCAGGCCAGCGCGGTGGCGACCATGTTTATGGGGCTGACGATTGCCAACATTGGCGGTGTGCCGGCGGCGACCTGGTTGGGGGAAACTATCGGCTGGCGGATGTCGTTCCTCGCAACGGCGGGTCTCGGCGTGGTGGCGATGATCAGCCTGTGGTTTTCTCTGCCGAAAGGGAGTGCGGGTGAGCGCCCTGATGTTAAGCGGGAAATCTCGGTACTGATGCGCCCACAGGTGCTGTCAGCGCTGCTGACCACCGTTCTGGGGGCAGGGGCGATGTTTACGCTTTATACCTATATATCACCAGTTCTGCACAGCATCACTAACGCATCGCCACTGTTTGTGACCGCGATGTTGGTGCTGATTGGCGTAGGCTTCTCGCTGGGTAACTATCTTGGCGGTAAGTTTGCCGACCGCTCAGTTTCCGGGACGTTGAAGGGCTTTCTGCTGCTGTTGATGGTGATCATGCTGGCGATCCCGCTGCTGGCCCAGTCACAAATTGGTGCGGCTATCAGCATGGTTGTCTGGGGTGCCGCGACTTTTGCGGTGGTTCCGCCACTGCAGATGCGCGTGATGCGCGTGGCTCACGAAGCTCCCGGGTTGTCATCATCGGTTAATATCGGCGCTTTCAACCTCGGTAACGCGTTAGGCGCAGCCGCCGGTGGTGCGGTGATATCTGGTGGGCTGGGCTATGCATTCGTACCCGTGATGGGAGCGATCATTGCGGGCGTTGCGCTACTGCTGGTGTTTTTCAGCGGTCGGTCGCAGCCGGAAGAGGCTTTTGCTAACCACTAATCGTTCATGAATAGTATGTGAATTGTGAGTGAAGTGAAAAATAACCGCAGAAGGCGCAATCCTTCTGCGGTTTGCTTTTATGCCGCCAGGTTGGCCGCCACAAATTTCCAGTTCACCAGCGCCCAGAAGTGTTCCAGATAGTTCGGACGCGCGTTACGGTAGTCGATGTAGTAAGCGTGTTCCCAGACATCTACGGTCAGCAGCGGGGTTGCGTCGCTGGTCAGCGGCGTACCGGCGTTGCTGGTGGAAACAATCGCCAGGCTACCATCAGCGTTTTTCACCAGCCAGGTCCAGCCAGCGCCAAAGTTTTTCGCTGCAGCATCGGTGAATTTTGCTTTGAAATCAGCAAAGCTGCCGAAGGATTTAGCGATAGCTGCCGCCAGTTCACCTTCCGGTTCGCCGCCAGCGTTTGGTGCCAGGCAGTTCCAGTAGAAGGTGTGGTTCCAGACCTGAGCTGCGTTGTTAAAAACGCCGCCATCGGAAGAGCGAACGATCTCTTCTAAGGTCTTGCCTTCAAACGCGGTGCCTTTGATCAGGTTGTTGAGATTGGTGACATAGGCCTGGTGGTGTTTACCGTAATGGTATTCCAGGGTTTCTGCGGAAATGTGCGGCGCGAGGGCGTCTTTTGCATATGGTAATGCAGGTAATTCGAACGACATTGCTACTCTCCTTTTTATAGTTATACCCTTCATACTTCCAGCTGCATCTTTGTTGGCTGCCTGCACTTACCCCGGTCACGTACTATTTGTACGCTCCCGGGGATGCGCTTAGTTGCCGCGTTACTCGGCTTAAGCCTCGCCCCTTCGGGGCCAGCGCAAGCGCTGTTCAAAACGCCACAGCGTTTTGTGATACAACTGGAATTATTTTGGGTATAGTTCGCGCAATAACCATGTATTGCGCAAGGTAATAGTAGCAAATTAAAAGATGTGGCAAAAGAGAGAGTTACCCCGCCGCAGAGGCGACGAGGCACAATTAGCGAATGGTTTTTGGCGTCATGACGCGGCGCGCGCCAACGTAGTGGCGTTCCCAGTAATCTTCACTCAGCGAGGTTATCTGAATATCGCGACCGGTGCGCGGGGACTGGATAAATTTACCGTTGCCGACATAGACACCAACGTGATCGGCGGTACCGCGCCCACGGGTGCGGAAGAAGACTAAATCACCGCTTTGCAGCTCACCGCGATCGACCGGGCGGGCATCGCGCAGATGATACATTTCATTAGCGGTACGTGGGATGTGAATTTTCACCAGATCTTTATAAGCGTAATAGACCAGACCGCTGCAATCAAATCCGGTGCGTGGCGAAGTGCCGCCCCAACGATAAGGTTTGCCAATCTGATCCATTAACTTCGACATGGCGGTGCTTTGCGCCTTTTGTACCCGAGCTTTATGCGCATCGGCGATGGTCAACTGAGGCTCATCAGCGACAGGTTTACAGCGGGTTTTATAGCCTTTGCGCACGACGCACTTTTTCTGCACGCTTGCTCTGGCGACTTTGCTTTCTGCTACCGATTTTGTCGAGCTAGCGCACTGCTTTTTGTAGCCTTTGCGCAATACGCATTTTTTGCTTGCACCGGCAACCTGACGGTTAAGCGCGGTTTGGCTTGAGGCGGTTGTGCGGGTAGGGGCTTTTGCGCGGCTGGCGGTCGATGTTTTCTTGCTGGAGGTTTTAGCGGTGGTCTTACTTTTGGAACTGGCTGCTTTTTTCTTACGCTCTGCGGTAGTGCCTTTGGCCGGATGCGCTTTTGGCGTAGCCGAAGCGTGCGTATGCCCGGAAGCATGCGCCAGTGGCGTAAATGAGATTGACGTAATAAGTAATGCACAGAGCGAAATCGCGATTTTGTTAAGACGCGCCACTGAGCAATCCCCTGATTAAATTACAGACATATACAGATGCCTGACGATGAATGACAAACCGCATCGATTCTAAAGCATAAAAACCCTGAGAGTTAATATTCTTTTGTATCTAAAGTGTCGTTTGGTTAACGATTGCAAAAAAATACGTCAGACAATAACCATGTCGCGTGAAAAAAGAGCAGTGCACTCTTGCGCCAGACGATAAAATGATATTTTTGAGGCAACTTCTGGGCACAGAAGATAAAATGTGAAGAGTGACAAAAATGTTATTATCGGTCCTGCGTTCAGGACGCTACAATGACAAATTACTGCCGTAGAGAAGTTTAAGGAAGCAAGACAATGAGCACGACTTTAGAAAAAATCCAACATCAAATCGCTGAAAACCCAATCCTGCTGTACATGAAAGGATCCCCGAAACTGCCAAGCTGCGGCTTCTCCGCCCAGGCCGTACAGGCGCTGTCTGCTTGTGGCGAACGTTTTGCTTACGTCGACATCCTGCAGAACCCGGACATCCGCGCAGAGTTGCCGAAATACGCAAACTGGCCGACTTTCCCACAACTGTGGGTAGATGGCGAACTGGTCGGCGGTTGCGACATCATTATTGAGATGTATCAGCGCGGCGAACTGCAAACGTTGATCAAAGAAACGGCCGCTAAGTACAAGACTGACGAGCCGAAAGCAGAGTAATTTTTGCTGCCAATAAAAAAGCGACTTCTGGTGGAGTCGCTTTTTTTTGTCTCTACTATTCTTCGGCTACCGGTAACGGCCAGCCGCCAAGTCGTTTCCAACGATTGACGATTTCGCAAAACAGCTGCGCGGTTTGTTCGGTATCGTAAAGCGCCGAATGCGCCTGAGTTCCATCAAAAGCCATACCCGCGGCGATGCAGGCTTTCGACAACACCGTCTGGCCGAGCGCAAGCCCGCTTAGTGCTGCCGTATCGAATGTCACGAACGGGTGGAAAGGGTTGCGCTTCAGGCTCGCGCGCTCGGCAGCCGCCATGGTAAAACCATGATCGAATGTGGCGTTATGGGCGACCATAATGGCACGGCTACAATCGCTCTCTTTCATCCCTTTACGGATCATTTTGAAAATCGCGTGCAGGGCGTCATATTCGCTCACCGCGCCGCGCTCAGGATCGTTCGGGTTAATCCCGTTAAAGGCCAGAGCTTCAGGCTGCAGGTTGGCACCCTCGAAAGGTTCAACATGAAAATGCAGCGTTTCGTCCGGCATCAGCCAGCCTTGCTCATCCATTTTCAACGTAATAGCGGCGATCTCCAGCAGGGCGTCGGTTTTGGCATTAAATCCCGCGGTTTCAACATCAATTACCACAGGATAGAAACCGCGAAAACGGCCGCACAGACCATTAAGTTGAGCGTTCTCGGACATCAGATTCTCTTAGCTGGAAAAAAGTAGCGCGCATTATGGCAAATTTTGCCACCGCTTGCAGCAGGAAGGGGGATAAAACAGCGGGCGCCGCCGGTGGACGCCCGAAGCCGATTAGTTGCCGAGGCCTTTGCCGGCATCTTTCTCTTCAATCAGTTCAATTTTGTAACCATCCGGATCTTCGACAAAAGCGATGACCGTGGTGCCGCCTTTGACCGGACCCGCTTCACGCGTCACGTTGCCGCCGTTCTGGCGAATACGCTCGCAGGCTTCAGCCGCGTTATCAACGCTTAGCGCGATATGGCCGTAGGCGCTGCCGAGATCGTACTTATCAACGCCCCAGTTGTAGGTCAGTTCGATAACGGCGGTGTCGCTTTCTTCGCCATAACCCACGAATGCCAGCGAGTATTTGTACTCAGTGTTTTCGCTGGTACGCAGCAGTTTCATGCCCAGCACGTTGGTGTAAAACTCAATCGAACGTTGCAGGTCGCCAACGCGCAGCATGGTGTGAAGTAAGCGCATAATGTCCCCTATGCAGTTTATTTTGATACATCAGAGCGTTAAGTATAGCGGCGATAACCCGCCGCTATCAATGCAATGGAGGGATTACAGAGTAGGATAATCGGTATAGCCTTCCGCGCCGCCGCCGTAGAAGCTTTCCGGGCGCTGTTCATTCAGTGCGACTTTTTTCTGTAAACGCGCAACCAGATCCGGGTTGGCGATATAGTCCCGACCAAAAGCGACGGCATCAATCAGGCCTTTGCTGATTAAGTCGTTGGCTTTTTCTACCGTATACGCGCCTGCGCCGATAATTGCGCCTGGGAAACGGTCGCGCACTTTCTGGCGGAATTCATCGCTATATGGTTGGCCGCCTGCCCAGTCCGGTTCGGACATATGCAGGTAGGCAATACCGCGTTTAGCCAGCTCTTCAATCAGATACAGCGCATCGGCTTCTTCGTCCGGCCCGTTGTCGACGTTCTGGAAGCTACCGATTGGCGAGACGCGAATACCGATACGGTCGGCGCTCCACTCTTTGCTCACCGCATCAACGACTTCCAGCACCAGGCGAGCGCGATTTTCAACGCTGCCACCGTACTGATCGGTACGATGGTTAGAGGTCGGGGAAAGGAACTGGTGCAGCAGGTAACCGTGCGCGGAGTGCAGTTCGACAAGGTCAAAACCGGCATCGCGAGCGTTACCGACCGCCTGACGGAAATCATCAACGATCCCGGGGATCTCTTCGATTTCAAGTGCGCGTGGCATAGAGGTATCAACACGAATCGCGTGACCGTTTTCATCGCGCAGCGAAGTACGGGTACCGGCGCTAATCGCTGATGGCGCAACCGGAGCCTGGCCGCCAGGTTGGATGCTGTTATGCGAAATGCGTCCGGTGTGCCACAGCTGAACGGCAATGTGACCGTTTTCGGCATGTACACCAGCGGTGATTTTCGTCCACGCCGCAATCTGTTCCGGGCTGTGCAGGCCGGGGGCGCCAGCATAGCCTTTCGCCTGAGCGGAGATCTGCGTAGCTTCGGAAATAATCAAGCCGGAGCTGGCGCGCTGACGGTAGTATTCGCCCATCAGAGGGGTCGGAATATCGCCTGGTTCAATGCTACGCAGACGCGTCAGCGGAGCCATGAATACGCGGTTAGGTACGGTGACCGCACCGACTTTCAATGGGGTAAACAACTTAGATTCTGACATAATGACTCCTGAGTAGACCGGTCGTCTTGAAACTGGTTAAATAAAAACGCCTGTTAAACGGCAGGCGCAGCAATAATATTTTTAGCGTGGGCAAGGGCGCTTTCCAGCGGCGTTGCGCTACGGGTAATCTTGGCTTGCAAATTGGCCCCCAGCCACAGAGAGTAAAGCACCTGGGACAGAGTCAACGCATCGCCAGCGAACATCAGACTGCCTTCCTGACGGCCTTTCTCCAGGGCATCACCCAGCAGAACGATAATCTGGCTGGCACCTTTATCCATCGCGGTGCGCATGTCTTCCGACAGATCGCACACTTCTGCCGACAGCTTCACCGTCAGACAGCCGCTGATAATGCCCTGCTGACAAAACTGGGTCAGCGTATGCTGGTAGTAGGCCAGCAGACGGTCGCGATAGTTTCCCTCGCCGTGGTCGAAATGCTCGACCAGGCGTTGAAGATATCCGGCGTAATGGTACTCAAGCAGGGCCACGCCATACGCTTCTTTTGAGCGGAAGTAGTGGTAGAAAGAGCCTTTCGGCACTTCTGCTGTTTTCAATAATTCGCTCAGGCCCATACCGGTAAAGCCCCGCTGCATGCAGAGCTGCTCGCCGGTGACCAGGATATGTTCGCGGGTAGTGCATTCACTGTGCTTGTTCATGGGGCTCACTGTAATAGACCGATTGGTCTAATGCAAGCGATTATTAAAAATGCCGTCCGGCGCAGAGGCTGGTGAACAAAATTTGCGAATGATGAGTGAAACGTCTTCAATAAAGAAAGAGAAAGGTGGCAGGAGAGGCGAAGTGGCTGAACAACTGGAGTTCTTTCCGGTACAAAGTCCGTGTCGGGGGATTTGTCAGTCTGATGAACGCGGCTACTGTCGGGGTTGCCTGCGCAGCCGTGATGAGCGTTTTAACTGGCAAAAAATGAGCGATGTGCAAAAGCAGGACGTTTTGCGTCTGTGTCGGCAACGCTGGCTGCGTAAATTACGCGCAACCAAACAGGATAGTGCGGAAGAACCGCAGCAACCCTCACTGTTTTAAGCACGAAACTGCGTATACTCAGAACACTTTTTTGTTGAGGAAGCTGTTATGGTTCAGCGTATTGCTATGGCTCCGCAGGGGCCGGAATTCTCTCGTTTTGTGATGGGCTACTGG
Source organism: Klebsiella sp. RHBSTW-00484 (assembly GCF_013705725.1). Lineage (NCBI taxonomy): Bacteria > Pseudomonadati > Pseudomonadota > Gammaproteobacteria > Enterobacterales > Enterobacteriaceae > Klebsiella > Klebsiella sp. RHBSTW-00484. The sequence continues at coordinate 2,768,293 of NZ_CP055481.1, forward strand.
CGTCTGATGGACTGGAATATGTCCGCTAAAGAGCTGGTTGGCTTTGTTGAGCAACACCTGGATCTGGGTATCACGACCATCGATCACGCTGATATTTATGGTGATTACCGGTGTGAGGCAGCGTTTGGCGAGGCGTTGAAGCTGGCCCCGCATCTGCGTAGCCGCATGGAAATCGTCACTAAATGCGGGATCGCCACCCAGGCGCGAGCAGAAAACACCATCGGCCACTATATTACCGACCGCGACCATATTGTGCAGAGCGCGGAACAATCGCTGCGTAATCTGGCCACCGATCATCTCGACCTGCTGCTGATTCATCGCCCGGACCCGTTGATGAATGCTGACGAAGTTGCGGAAGCCTTCCTGGCGCTGCATCACAGCGGTAAAGTACGCCACTTTGGCGTCTCTAACTTCACGCCAGCTCAGTTTACTCTGCTACAGTCGCGCCTGCCGTTTACCCTGGCGACCAATCAGGTGGAAATTTCTCCGGTGCACCAGCCGCTGTTGCTTGATGGTACGCTGGATCAGCTGCAGCAACTGCGCATCCGACCAATGGCCTGGTCCTGCCTCGGCGGCGGTCGCTTGTTTAACGAAGAAAGCTTCCAACCGCTGCGGGATGAACTGGCCCGTGTGGCACAGGAACTGAATGCCGAAAGCATTGAGCAGGTGGTATATGCCTGGATCCTGCGCTTGCCTTCGCAGCCGCTGCCGATTATTGGCTCTGGAAAGATTGAGCGCGTGCGCTCTGCGTTGGTGGCTGAGAAGCTCAATATGACTCGCCAGCAGTGGTTCCGCATCCGTAAAGCGGCGTTAGGCTACGACGTTCCTTAAACCTCGCTCGCCTCCGTAATGGCCTACACTTGTCAGTGATACAGCCATTTCGGAGGTGTTATGCAACGATGTATTCTCGCACTCTTTACCCTTGCCGCCAGTATGGGCGTGCAGGCGGCAAGTGAAAATGTCGATATCAATCTTGTGACCAGCCAGAGCGTGGGTCAGGCTATTGGCAACATCAAAATCAGCGAAACGGATAAAGGGCTGGAGTTTACGCCCGATCTTAAAGCGCTGCCTCCCGGTGAGCATGGCTTTCATCTTCATGCCAACGCCAGTTGTCAGCCCGCTATCAAAGATGGCAAAGCTGTCGCCGCTGGTGCTGCCGGGGGACATTTTGATCCACATAATACTGGGAAACATGAAGGCCCGGATGGCGCAGGCCATCTTGGCGATCTGCCTTTCCTGGTAGTCAATAGCGATGGCAAAGCAACACAATCCGTCGTGGCTCCACGGTTAAAAACGCTTGATGAGGTGAAAGGAAAGGCGCTGATGATTCACGTGGGCGGCGATAACATGTCTGACAGCCCGCAGCCCCTCGGCGGAGGTGGCGAGCGGTTTGCCTGCGGCGTCATCAAGTAGCTCTTTCGGTAATCGTTCCGGCAATCGGGGCCTGCTCAAGCTGCGATAGCGCGCACCACAGTCGCCAGATAACCGCCGCCAGCTCTTTTGCTGCGGGCTGGTGGTGGTGATTGAGCGCGTCGCAAATTCGCTGCAATTCCTGGAGTGTTGAGGCGAGCGGTCGCTGCTGCACGCCGCGTTCGCTCATCACGTCGCGCAGCAGGCTAATACACAAATCGCGTACCTGCGAGAGCGGGTCGGAGCGTGTTTCCCATTCGCGAAGCTGCCAGACCACATGGGAGCAGTTGAGCAACACTACGCCCCAACGCAGCAGCCAGCGGCGTGCCAGCGCATCCTGACTGTTACTGAGTTGGCTGATGTGATGATAAACCAGCGATTCAAATTCGTGTTCGCTATGCTGCGGGCGGCGGCTTAATTGGTCGACAAAGTGACGCCGTAACGCCCGAATGTGCCGGCGGCTTTTACGCGCGTCTGAACCCGGACTGATAATTGCGAAGGCCAGCCAGGCAAGACCTACTCCGATGATTTTGCCCAAATTATCGTTGAGAAATGAAGCGTAATCATAGACCGGTGGATTGGTCACCGCGATAAATGAACCCATAAAGACAATCAGTTGTCCCCAGAGTCCGGCGAATTTGGGCATCTGTAATTTAAGCAGTTGCATGGTCGTCAGGAGCGGGAACAGAAACAGCAGAAATTGCCATAAATCGGTTATCTGCACCATCAAACCGAATTTAACCGCGAAGCTGAACAGCGAGAGCAGGACCAGCGTGCGCATTAAAAGCGTTAATGACTTAAACGGCGAAGGTGACACTGAGTAGAGCACGCAGCAGATGGCCGCCAGGGTCAGGGCGGCGGCACAGGCCTGCCATTGGGTGCTAATTCCCCAGGCACCCACCATCACCAGCGCGAAAAACGTACGTACACCGTTCCACAGCGCTTCAGCTTGATCGGTATGGCGAGTCAACGCAGGTGCTGAGGGAATGTTAAATTCGGTCAACACGGTGGCGTTTTCGATGCGCTTAATCCATCGGCTACTCTCCAGATAGAGGCGGCAAAAATAGCGCAGACGCTTCCAGAAGGCGATATGTCGATAGTCTGCTTCCGCTGGGGGCGCCAGGGGGGCGATGAGCTTCGCGATGCTATAGCTGTCGGTCCCTGAATGGGTCAACTCGTTCAGCAACGCTTCCAGAACCTCACGGGTGTTAGCGGGTGCCGCAGGCCAGTTGAGCAGCATTCGCCGCAGGCTTGAAATCACGCTGGTCATTCGCAACTGTTGATGCAGCAGATAGTTGAGCAGCGGGTTTTGCCGACGAAAGCGGTAGTGGCTCCAGAACGCCTGAATGCGCAGCAGATTCATGGTCAGTATTTGCCCAATCACACTTTCATGCGCGGTACGGATCGCATCAGTGGTTTCCGGAACCCACAACATGCTGGCGTGCTCTAACAGCCGGGCATGCATGTTTTTCAGGGCGGTCAGTAGCGTGGTGCCATCCGAGGTACTCGGCAAAATCATCATCATCAGACCGCCGCAAAGAATACCGACAATCACTTCACAGACCCGCGACTGGGCGATAGTCCACAGTTCGTTAGCATCAGTGATATTGATAACCGGAAAGGCGATGATGGCGCAGGTATAACCGGCGAGCTGGAAGGCGTAGGCAACGTTGTTGGTATACATTGCGCAGGCCCAGGTACAGAGCGCTATCCACGCCGAAATGCTAAACAGAAACAGCCAGGGATCGTTTAGGGTATGTCCGGCCAGCAGCAACGCCGCGCAGGCACCGAGCAGGCTGCCCGCAATGCGCCCGAAGCTTTTACTGATCACGCCGCCGACGGTGGGAAAGCTCACGACGGCGGCGGAAGTCATCGCCCAGTAGGGCTCATCAAGATTCAGCCAATAGGCGATGCTGAGCGCCAGGCACATCGCGATCCCGTTACGCAGAGCATAGCGCCACTGCGGACGGCTGGCCTTAATCCACGGGAGCGAGCGCCACGTCAGGGCCTGCAGCTTCATTACTGTGGGCCAATGGCGACGGTACAGGTGGTACCGGAAACCAGCGTGGTATCCGATGGTAAGCTGTCAAACTCAATGCGCACTGGGACGCGCTGGGCCAGGCGGACCCACGGAATATTTGGCTTGATGTCCGCAACCAGACCGCCTCCGCTTGCAACGCTTTGATCGACAATCGCACGACCGATACTACCTACGTGACCCTGTAACTTTTGTTGGCTGCTGTAGAGGATTATTTGCGCACTGTCGCCCGGGCGGATATTGCGCAGCTTGGTTTCTTCAAAATAGCCGACCACGTAGAAAGAGTGACTATCAACGAGAGCAAAAACCGGATGCCCCACGGAGGCGTAATCGCCAACGCGAGTTGACAGGTTGGTCACCCAGCCATCCACCGGGGCTTTAATTTCAGTTTGTGTGAGTTGCCACTGAGCGTGATCAAGGCTGGCCTGCGCGACGTCAACCACGGCTTTTATAGCCTCAAGATTGGTATTTGCGGTATTAAGGGCGGTATTGGCATTTTCCAGATCTTCCGCCGAGATAAAATTCTGCGACAAATTACGCCGACGGTTAGCATCGCTCGCCGCTTTCTTCTGTTCAGCTTTGGCTTTCGCCACTTCAGCTTTTGCTTTGGCTAACTGTGCCTGGGCGTTGAGAACGGCAATTTTATAGGGCGTATCGTCAATTCTGAACAGGACATCCCCGGCTTTAACCAACTGGTTGTCGCGAACGTTTAACTGCAGGATGCTACCGGAAACCTGTGGGGTGACCCCAACCTGTTCGGCGCGAACCTTTCCGTCGCGGGTCCAGGGGGATTGGGTGTAGTAATTCCACACCAGCCAGGCGGCAATGATGGCAAGCGCGACAACCAGTAAAGTGGATAGGTATTTTAGTTTCTTCATGAAATGAATATCACCAGGCAGTCAGTAAAACCAGCGCCAGACAGACGGAGAGCGCAAACAGGGACAGATCCATTAGCAGAGGGTGCCAAATCTCACCTGCGTACATCCAGTCGCGAAGGTGACGGTGAATCATCAACCAGATAAAGAAGCCCAACAGGACGGCTTTAAAAATAGGGGGGAAGTAGACAGAAGCGCCAAATACCAGGTCCTGGAGCGACAATCCGGCAGTGTTGAGACTCAGTTTCACAAGCAAAAATCCTTGCCGTTGCAGGAGAAATGTTCAGGTTATGCGATTATTCACATTGTAAATCATTGTCTTGATTTTAGTGAATCGGGTAATTCATTTGTTTTGATAATTTAAATGCTGCACACTATTCTAAAATCAGTATAATAACTTAGCAAGCTAATTATAAGGAGATGAAATTGGAATCGCCACTGGGTTCTGATCTGGCACGTTTGGTACGCGTTTGGCGCGCGCTAATCGACCATCGCCTGAAACCTCTGGAGTTAACGCAGACACACTGGGTCACTCTGCATAACATTCATCAGCTGCCGCCTGAACAGTCGCAGATTCAGCTGGCGAAAGCCATTGGTATCGAACAGCCATCGCTGGTCCGCACGCTTGACCAACTGGAGGAGAAAGGCCTTATTTCTCGCCAGACTTGCGCAAACGATCGGCGGGCAAAACGTATCAAGCTTACGGAAAAAGCCGAGCCGCTGATCAACGAAATGGAAGAGGTGATCGGCAAAACGCGTGATGAAATTCTGGCAGGTGTTTCCGCACAAGAAGTGGAAACGTTGCTCAATTTGATTCGTAAACTTGAACACAATATCCTCGATCTCCAGGCAAAAGACTGACCTTGTGAGGCCTTGAGTAGTTCCAAGGCCTCCTTTTTATTCACATTATTCATGCCAAACGACAACGCGATTTCGGCCGTTATTTTTGGCTTCATACATCGCTTCATCTGCGCGCCGAACGCACTCCTCTGCTGAAATGTCAGTGTTCTGCGTGGTGAAAACCCCCATACTGATGGTCATTCTTTCCGGTAGCTCAGCTCGTTCTTCACTGACGGTCAGGCGGATACGTTCAGCAATGGTTAGCGCCTCTTTGGCACTCGTATTCACCAGCAGTAAAGCAAACTCCTCGCCGCCGATACGTGCGGCTGCGTCGTGCTGCCGCACACTGTTTTGCAGGACGCTGGCGGCAAACTGAATCACCTTATCCCCTTGTACGTGCCCGTAGTTGTCGTTAATGCGCTTGAAGTGGTCAAGATCGCTGACGATAACCGATAATGGCTGTGAGGGGGAAACCTTCGGCAGCAGCCCGTTCAGCGTGTCGTAAAAGTAGCTGCGGTTATACAACCTGGTCAGAGGGTCGCGGATGGAGTTTTGGTAAGAGTGAATGTATTTATTGTTTGATTCGCGGTAGAGCATAAAAACGTCACAAAGCAGAACCAGAATCAGAAACAGGGTGCTCAGGGTTTCAAAGACGCGAGCCTGGTTCCAGGAGTGGTCACTACTACTCGCTGAGGAAAGTAGCATCATTAACGTAAAGATATAGGCGCTACAGAAGAACGCACCGCTATACCAGAATATATTACGTAGTTGCGTAATACTAATAAGTAAAAGCAGGGTTAATGACCAGATGATAATTAATATCCAGCCAATTCGGCTATGCCACAGTGGTGTAAAGGTAAAGGTTAAATTATCAATAAAGTCTATATTCAGCCATGGCGAATGGCTGGAGTGAACCCAGGATAGCGTCAGTATTACGCTGATGAAAAAAATGCAACCGATGAGCACTATACCATGAACTTTCCATGAGTGGACCGTTCTATGACGGAAGTAATATAAAATGGTTGAGGTGGTGAATAATACTGCCATCATGACGTTACGAAAAAAATAAAAAATCAGCGCATCGTTTTGATTAACGGCACGCCCCTGACCGCAAAGCAGCCAGTCCGGGTAGCTGCTCAGCGTTCCCAACATCAACAGGGCCGAGCAGCAGAAAGCGAAGGCGATGGGGGCCAGGTACAATCTTTTTTTATCGCAGAGATATTTCATTGCCATAAAACAGGCAATGGTAATATGGAAGCTCATCAATGAAATAGTCAGGACAGGAAACAGCGTGGGCGATGTTGTAGAGATGCGATGAATTAATGAGTTGGCCAGGAAATTAATCGCAGCAATAGAAATAATACAGGCAAGGACATAAAAAAATACACGATGAGATAAACGCTTCAGATGGAAAGGCATAAGCTGTATCCCGCAATAAAGTGCAATGTAAAACGACAAAACGTAAAACGACAAAACGTCGCAAATGGTTAGAACAAAATAACGGGTTGGAGGATTTGATTTATTGAGCGGGCGCAAATAGTAGAAGGAATATAAGGATAAAATTTAAACGTATTTCCTGTGTTTATGTATTTTGGTTAGTAATGCTTTTTTTGTATAAATATGCGGCCCGGGAGGACCGCATAAGCACTTTTTAGCGCGGGGACACCGTCACCTGACTGCCGCTGCCGGCAATCGCTACGCGCTGACCGACCGAGAACGGGGTGCTGCCCTGTTTCTGTACCACCATAATGGTGTTGCCGTCATCTTTGCGAATTTCCAGCTCAACGCCCTGGGTTTTGTTCATCGCACCCTGCACACCCTGGCCTGCAACGCCACCTGCGACCGCGCCTGCCGCCGTTGCCAGCGAACGACCCGTACCGCCACCGATGGTGTTACCCAGGAAGCCGCCCAATACCGCACCGCCGATTGCACCGATTGCATTGCTCTCATCACCGCCCTGAATCTGAACTGCGCGGGTGTGCACGATGGTGCCGTAGGTCACGCTTTGGACCTGTTTGGCTTCAGATGCGGAGTAAACGTCACCGGACAGGCCACTGCTGCTGACACAACCTGCAAGTGTAAAACCAATCATCGAGACAGCCAAAACACGTAAAATCATTTCTGAATCTCCTGTTCACCAAGAAGCGTTCTATTGAACTTCCTTGTAGCCAATTATATGGCATTTAAGCGTCTGCTGGCATAGCAGATGCGTGGACTATACAAAAAATAATAATCAGAGTCGTCTCAACCTAAACTAAACATAAGTTCTTTACGCTAAGGACAATCGCACTGCTTGTATTGTTAAAAAATATTATAGCAGCATAGCATTGCCCCCCCGTTTATGGTGGAGTGTGGATATACGAGAGTCATGGAATGAAGGAAAGCGTATGAAATCAGGTCGCTTTATCGGCGTAATGTCCGGCACCAGTCTTGATGGTGTTGATGTTGTTCTCGCAGCAATTAATGAAAACCTGGTCGCTCAGCAGGCCAGCCTGACGTATCCCATCCCCATTGCTATTAAAGAAGAGATTCTGGCTATCTGTCAGGGACAGCAGTTGACGTTGTCGCAACTGGGTCGGCTTGATACGCGCCTCGGGCGGTTGTTTGCAGATGCGGTTCTGGCGCTGATGCGTCAGGAGAATTTGCAGGCATCGGAAATCATCGCCATTGGCTGCCACGGTCAGACGGTCTGGCATGAGCCTGGCGGTGATGCGCCGCATACTATGCAAATTGGTGATAATAACCAGATTGCCGCGCACACCGGGGTGACGGTGGTAGGGGATTTTCGTCGCCGCGATATGGCGCTCGGCGGGCAGGGCGCGCCTCTGGTTCCGGCATTCCACCATGCGCTGCTGGCTCATCCGGTAGAGCGACGCATGATTCTCAACATTGGCGGCATCGCCAACCTTTCTTTGCTGGTACCGGGACAACCGGTACGCGGCTACGATACAGGCCCTGGCAATATGCTCATGGATGCCTGGATTTGGCGTCAGTGCGGCAAGCCCTATGATAAAGACGCGCAATGGGCCAGCGAGGGTAGAGTTTTGCTGCCGCTGCTGCAGGACATGTTAAGCGATCCGTGGTTTGCGTTGCCCGCACCGAAGAGTACCGGGCGTGAATACTTTAACTACGGCTGGCTGGCGCAGCATTTAGCGCGGTATCCGGGACTGCGTGCTCAAGATGTGCAGACTACGCTGACGGAACTGACCGCCGTGAGCATCAGTGAACAGGTGCTGCTCAGCGGCGGTTGTGAGCGTCTGTTGGTATGCGGTGGCGGAGCGCGTAACCCGCTGTTGATGGCGCGTCTGGCGGCGCTGCTGCCGGGAACCGAAGTGTCGACCACCGATGAGGCGGGGATCAGCGGCGATGATATGGAGGCATTAGCTTTCGCGTGGCTGGCATGGCGCACCCTCGCCGGATTACCGGGAAACCTGCCTTCCGTCACCGGTGCTTCGCAAGCCTCTGTGCTGGGAGCTATTTTTCCGGCAAATCCACCGCAGAATCGGAGTTAACTGAAATCACCCGCCGGTATTTATTTGTAAACTGGATATCGTTGAAGGAGGGCGTAATGCTCTCCTGGACCGGGAAAGTCGAAGGCAAACTGATGAAAAAAATTCTTATCCTTGCTGTACCTTTTATGCTCGCGGGCTGTAGCTACTACAACCAGTTTGTCGAGCGGATGAATACAGACACGCTGGAGTATCAATGTGACCAGAAGCCGTTGACCGTCCATCTGAATAACACCCGCCAGCAGGTCAGCTTTATTTACGATAACCAGCAGCTGAATTTGCCGCAGGGGTTATCAGCATCCGGCGCTCGCTATACCGATGGCGTTTACGTTTTCTGGTCTAAAGGCGATAGCGCAACCGTCTATAAACGCGACAGCGTTGTGCTGGAAAACTGCCAGCTACAGGCCGCCAAACGTTGAGATTTCAGTCCTGGGGGCGCACAATGAAGCCACCCTTTGACTACTTTCTCAATTGCCATGTCTGATAACGACGAATTGCAGCAAATCGCGCATCTGCGCCGTGAGTATATCCGTGGTGGCCTGCGTCGCCACGACCTTCCCGCCGAACCTTTGGCGCTATTTGAACGTTGGTTGCGTCAGGCTTGTGACGCGAAACTTGCCGATCCTACGGCAATGGTTGTCGCGACCGTTGATGAAAACTTGCAGCCTTACCAGCGCATCGTTTTGCTGAAGCATTACGATGAGCGAGGTCTGGTGTTCTACACCAACCTTGGCAGCCGCAAAGCGCACCAGATTGAAAAAAATCCCCGTATCAGCCTGCTTTTTCCATGGCACATGCTGGAGCGCCAGGTGATGGTTATTGGCAAAGCTGAGCGTCTCTCGACGCTGGAAGTAGTGAAGTATTTCCACAGCCGGCCACGCGATAGCCAGATTGGTGCTTGGGTGTCACAGCAATCCAGCCGCATTTCGGCTCGCGGTATCCTCGAGAGCAAATTCCTTGAACTGAAGCAAAAGTTCCAGCAGGGCGAAGTGCCGTTGCCGAGCTTCTGGGGTGGATTCCGCGTCAGCATTGAGCAGATGGAGTTCTGGCAGGGCGGTGAGCATCGCCTGCACGACCGTTTTCTTTACCAACGACAAAACAGCAGCTGGCAAATCGACCGCCTGGCGCCATAAAGGACGCAAAATGTTGTGTTAAGCGCTGGTGCAACGTGGCCCGGCGCTTTATTCTATACGCTTCATTTTTCAAGCCGCATCTTTGTTAGCTGCGCCTGCTCACCCCAGTCACTTACCTGAGTAAGCTCCCGGGGCTTCACATGCTTGCCGCCGCGATGCAGCTTGAACAATTTTGCGTAGATGTTTTTTTTCGCGTCTGGCGAAAAGTCGTGTACCGGCAAAGGTGCAGTCGTTTATAGATGGAGAATTTGATGGCAAGCAGTAACTTGATTAAACAATTGCAAGAGCGGGGGCTGGTAGCCCAGGTGACGGACGAGGAAGCGTTAGCAGAGCGACTGGCGCAAGGCCCGATCGCGCTCTATTGCGGCTTCGACCCAACCGCCGACAGCTTGCACTTGGGGCATCTTGTTCCATTGTTATGCCTGAAACGCTTTCAGCAGGCGGGCCACAAGCCTGTTGCGCTGGTTGGTGGTGCAACGGGTCTGATTGGCGACCCGAGCTTTAAAGCCGCCGAGCGTAAACTGAACACCGCAGACACCGTGCAGGAGTGGGTCGATAAAATCCGCAAACAGGTCGCACCTTTCCTCGACTTTGATTGTGGCGATAACTCTGCCATTGCCGCGAATAACTACGACTGGTTTGGCGGCATGAATGTGCTGACTTTCTTGCGTGATATCGGTAAGCACTTCTCTGTTAATCAGATGATCAACAAAGAAGCAGTCAAGCAGCGTCTGAATCGTGACGATCAGGGTATCTCTTTTACCGAGTTCTCCTACAACCTGTTGCAGGGTTATGACTTTGCCTGCCTGAACGAGTTGCACGGCGTGGCGCTGCAGATCGGCGGTTCCGACCAGTGGGGTAACATTACCTCTGGTATCGACTTGACCCGCCGTCTGCACCAGAACCAGGTATTCGGTCTGACCGTTCCGCTGATCACCAAAGCTGACGGCACTAAATTTGGTAAAACCGAAGGCGGTGCAGTATGGCTGGATCCGAAGAAAACCAGTCCGTACAAGTTCTACCAGTTCTGGATCAACACTGCGGATGCAGACGTTTATCGCTTCCTGAAGTTCTTCACCTTTATGGACATTGCCGAGATCAATGCCCTCGAAGAAGAAGACAAAAATAGCGGTAAAGCACCTCGTGCCCAGTATGTGCTGGCTGAGCTTGTCACGCGTCTGGTTCACGGTGAAGAAGGTCTGGTGGCGGCAAAACGCATCACTGAAAGCCTGTTCAACGGTAATCTGAGCGACCTGAGCGAAGCTGATTTCGAACAGCTGGCGCAGGATGGCGTGCCGATGATCGAAATGGAAAAAGGTGCCGACCTGATGCAGGCGCTGGTGGATTCTGACCTGCAGCCGTCTCGTGGTCAGGCGCGTAAAACCATCGCCTCTAATGCGGTAACCATCAACGGTGAAAAACAGTCTGACCCGGAATATTTCTTCCAGGACAGTGATATTTTGTTTGGTCGCTACACCTTGCTGCGCCGCGGTAAGAAAAATTACTGTCTGGTCTGCTGGAAGTAATTGCGTAAAGGCAGGGGCGTGGGAAACCACGCCCCTTATTTTTTGCTGTCAGGTAATCAAGATGAAGAATATCCTCGCCATCCAGTCTCACGTTGTGTTTGGCCATGCCGGTAATAGCGCCGCTGAATTTCCGATGCGTCGTCTTGGCGTTAACGTCTGGCCGCTTAATACCGTCCAATTCTCCAACCATACTCAGTACGGAAAATGGACCGGATGCGTGATGCCGCCAGCGCACCTAACGGAAATTGTTCAGGGTATCGCCGATATTAACCAACTGCAGCGCTGTGATGCTGTGCTGAGCGGTTATCTGGGGTCTGCCGAACAGGGCGAGCACATTCTCGGTATTGTGCGCCAGGTCAAAGCCGCCAATCCGGCAGCAAAGTATTTTTGCGACCCGGTCATGGGACATCCTGAAAAGGGTTGTATCGTAGCTCCTGGCGTAGCGGAGTTTCACGTGCGTTATGCGCTACCGGCGAGCGATATTATTGCGCCAAATCTGGTTGAACTGGAGATCCTTTGCGGGCATCCAGTGGCTAACGTCAGCGAAGCGGTTGCTGCCACGCGCGAGCTGATTGTTCAGGGGCCGGAAGTGGTGCTGGTCAAGCATCTCTCGCGTGCTGGTTTGAGCATGGATCGTTTTGAAATGCTGCTGGTCACTGCAGATGAAGCCTGGCACATCAGCCGTCCGTTGGTGGATTTTGGCATGCGTCAGCCGGTGGGTGTAGGCGATGTCACCAGCGGTTTGCTGCTGGTTAAACTGCTGCAAGGGGCTAATCTGCGCGATGCGCTGGAGCATGTTACCGCGGCAGTCTATGAAATCATGCTGGCGACAAAAAATATGCAGGAGTATGAGCTTCAGGTGGTGGCGGCGCAGGATCGTATCGCTCAGCCGGAGCATTACTTTAGCGCCACGCAGCTTTAAGCGTGAAGAGCTTGCCCGACGAGCGTCGGGCAAGTATTTGCCTTACTTCAGGCCTTCGGCTTCCAGCGCCGCGGCGACGGCAGGGCGCGCGGCAACATGCTTCATCCAGGCCGAAATGTTGCTATAACCTTCCATATCCAGCTTCACGGCATACGCCCAGCGAAGCACGGTGAACAGATAGCCGTCGGCGATGCTGAAACGGTGCCCGTTAAGCCACTCTTTATCCTGCAGGTACTCATCAACATACTGCATTTTTTTATCTAGCTGCGCGCGGGCGATGGGTTTGAAATCCTCCGGCGTATCCGGGCGGAATAGCGGGGTAAAGCCCTTATGCAGCTCTGTCGCCACGTAGTTTAACCATTCCAGCGTCTGATAACGGGCAATGGAACCCACCGGGGCCAGTAGCTGGCGGTCAGGCACGCGATCCGCGATATATTGCATGATAGCCACGCCTTCAGTCAGCAGCACATCATCATCCAGCAGCAGCGCCGGAACCTGCCCCTTAGGGTTGATCTGCAGATAATCATCCCCGTTTTCGAGGCGTTTTTTCATGACGTCAACGCCCTGCAAGGTGAAATCCAGCCCGCTTTCGCGCAGCGCGATATGCGAAGCAAGAGAACAAGCGCCGGACTTGTAGAACAGTTTCATCGATAACTCCTCGTGGCTACGGTTTTCTGTATGTTAGTCCGCCCAGGGATAAAAAAAAACCGCTAACAGCGCGTTAGCGGTTTAAATTTACTGGTTTTCCCGGAGCGCTTAAGCGGTAGCGGTATCGCTAGCTTTCGCAGTTTTATCGTCATCCAGGGTCATGCGGTTCAGCTTCGGTGCCGTCAGCAGCATCAGGATAGCGATAACGCCGGTTGCTACACCAATATGCAGGAACACGCGACCGTACACTTCCAGTGACATCAGCGGGTCAGTCACGTTTTCTGGTACTGCCATCATATTCGCGACATAGCCGCCGATGAGGTTAGCGCCAGCGGTTGTCAGGAACCAACTACCCATGATGAAGCCCATCAGACGCTGTGGAACCAGCTGTGCAACCATGGCCAGGCCGAGACCGGAAATCATCAGTTCACCAATACTCTGCAGGCCGTAGCTGATAACCAGCCAGCTGACGTTAACGATACCAGCATCGCTGGCGAACTTAGCGCCCAGCGGCAGCACGAGGAACGCGCCAGAGCACAGAACCATACCAATAGCGAACTTCATCGGCATCGGTAAGGTATCGCCCATTTTGTTATAAATAGCGGCCAGAATCGGACTACCGATAATGATCCAGAATGGGTTCAGCGCCTGATACTGTTCAGGCTCGAACGCGATGCCCAGCAGCGAGTGTTCAACGTTACGAATCGCAAAGAAGTTCAGAGAAGTTGGCATCTGGCTATACAGGACGAAGAAGATAATTGCCTGCAGCATCAGAATGAATGCCACCACCATTTTACGCCGCGCGGCGCCCTGCATTGCAAAGGCTTCTTTAGCGAAGATAAAGATGATACCCAGAGCGACGACGCCCAGCGCCATACGTGCAATACCCTGGTTGTGCAGCAGCCAGGTGGCGATCGCTACCAGAACCACTACACCGACGATAGTCGCCAGCAGTTTGCCGACATTTACCGGTTCGAAGTCAGGTTTAGAGCCGTACTGTTTCACCCAACGCTGGCAGAAAGCAAAGTTGATGATGGTGATCACCAGGCCTACGAAGCTCAGCGCAAACGCCACGCTCCAGCCAAATTTTGCCGCCAGCCATGGCGTGGCCAGCATAGAGAAGAAGGAGCCGATATTGACGGACATATAGTACATGGTAAATGCACCGTCCAGACGCGGGTCGTTCTTGTCATAGCAGGTAGAGAGCAGGGAGGACGGGTTGGCTTTAAACAGGCCGTTACCGACGGCGATAGTCGCCATACCCATATAAACGATAGAAGCATCGTGCCCGGACCAGGCGACGAGAGCGTAACCGATAGCCAGAACGATGGCACCGAGCATAATGACGCGTTTAGTGCCCAGTACTTTGTCGCCCAACCAGCCGCCGATAGCCACCAGACCGTATACCAGGGCGCTAAAGGAGGAGAACAGAGTGATAGAGTCCGCTTCTGACATACCCAGCTGTTTTACCAGGTAAACGGCCATGATCCCTTGCAGGCCGTAGAAACCAAAACGCTCCCATAACTCAATAGAGAAGATGAGATAGAACGCGCGTGGTTGTTTGAAAGCGTTCAAACTCACGCCTTCTGTTGGTTTATTGTTTGCAGTAGACACAAATACCTCTTTTTTTACATCCCATATTAACGGGGGGTGTTCGGGGCGCAATCTTAGAAGACCGCCGCCTTTATAGTTATTCTGGAGGGAAAACGGCAGGTAATGTTCACTATCCTGCCCCTTCAGGCAATAGCTTTGCAATAATCTGTTACACATATCCTGTGCGTTATAATACACCGCCTATTCAAATGTTATGCAGAGTTAAATTTCATCGTTTGACCAATGAAAGCGTTTTTATCTGCTGGGATCCGAAATTTATCGCATAATGGCAATATGTTCTGCTGTTAACGCTTGCATCCAGTCATATAGCCCATAATCCTAAAAATTGATGGGGTATTGTGTTGGTATTTAAGGTGAGGGTATTTGAATAAGCAGATTTACGTATTAATACATTAACAGTAAATTAACAAAAACATTGATAAGTGACCTGGATCACAAATGTATAGAAATTTTGACTCTGAAAAAAATGAATAACCTGGCTGGTGGTTATATCGCCGAATAATCAGCCAGTACATAGGCGAAACTATGGCGTTAATGACGGGGAAATAAGTGATTAAACAGGGTCATAACCACAGGTTGGGTTATGGCCCTGAATTTTGTCAAGAATAGACCTTCTCTTTGAACTCGCAAAGGTCTTCGATCAGGCAAGAGCCGCAACGTGGTTTACGGGCGATGCAGGTGTAGCGACCGTGTAGAATAAGCCAGTGGTGACAGTCTACTTTGAATTCGGCGGGAACCACCTTTAACAACTTTTCTTCGACTTGTTCAACGTTCTTGCCGGGGGCAAATTGTGTCCGATTGCAAACGCGGAAGATATGCGTATCAACGGCGATTGTCGGCCAGCCGAAGGCGGTGTTAAGCACCACGTTGGCGGTTTTACGCCCAACACCGGGCAGGGCTTCCAGTGCGGCTCTGTCTTCCGGTACTTCGCCGTTATGCAGCTCAAGCAGTAGCCGACAGGTTTTAATGACGTTTTCCGCTTTGCTGTTAAACAAACCGATTGTTTTGATATACGACTTAACGCCGTCAACGCCCAGCTCCAGCATAGCGGCTGGCGTGTTGGCTACCGGGTAAAGCTTTGCCGTCGCTTTGTTGACGCTGACGTCAGTAGCCTGTGCTGAGAGCAACACGGCGATTAATAATTCGAACGGAGAATTGAAGTTAAGCTCCGTGGTAGGGTGCGGGTCGTTATCCCTGAGCCTGGTGAGGATCTCCAGGCGTTTACTTTTATTCATCCTATACTCTTCCCGTCACATCAGACGGCGCAATAATTTCGGCTTCTACCGCTTTTGCTTTGCGCTGTTTGCTACGTTCATCGATGAGGTATTTTAGCGCCAGCATCATCCCAAGGCCAATAAATGCGCCCGGCGGCAGCATCGCCAGCAGGAAGGGGGTATCAGTATGAAATACTTCGATGCGCAGCACTTTAGCCCAGCTACCCAGCAGGCTATCTGCACCGTCAAATAAGGTACCGTTACCGATAATTTCGCGCATCGAGCCGAGGACAAACATGGCGCATGTTGCCCCCATGCCGATGGAAAACCCATCCAACGCCGACAGCGCTGGGCCTTTTCGGGCGGCAAAGGCTTCCGCACGTCCAACGACGATACAGTTGGTCACGATAAGCGGGATAAAGATCCCCAGCGACTGATACAGGCCAAAGGCGTAGGCGTTGATCAGCATCTGCACGACGCTCACTACCGAGGCAATGATCATCACGTAAATCGGAATACGGATCTCCGCAGGCGTCCAGCGGCGCAGGCTGGAAATCGTCAGGTTGGTCAGCGTGAGCACCAGGGTCGTTGCCAGCCCAAGCCCCAGGGCGTTGGTGGCGGTAGAGGTCACGGCCAGCAGGGGACACATCCCCAGCAGTTGAACCAGTGCCGAGTTGTTTTTCCACAACCCCTGAACAATAACGTCTTTTACTTCGCTCATGGTCTAGTCTCCACAGGCGGTGAATGTGGGAATCTGCGCAGGCAGCGTTTGTGCGTATAAACCCGCACGCTTAACGGCGTTAACCACAGCTCGCGGGGTAATCGTGGCCCCGGTAAACTGATCGAAATCACCGCCGTCTTTTTTCACGGCCCAGTGACTATCGCTTTGCCCGTGAATAACTTTACCGGCAAAGAGGGTGATCCAGTCAGAAATTCTGAGTTCGATTTTATCGCCCAGGCCTGGCGTCTCGTGGTGCTCGGTGACGCGGGTACCCAGCACGCTACCTTTAAAATCGGCGGCGACCAGTAGCTGAATGGCCCCGGAATAGCCGTCTGGCGCAGTGGCTTCCATTACAGTGGCGACTGGTTGATCGTTATTTTGCGCGATCCATACCTTATGCTGACCTTTACCCAACTCTGGCGCGGTAACCAGATAACAGCTTTTCAGCAAATCATTGTTATAAAGATTGGCCGGCATAACCTGGTCGAATAGGGCTTTTTGCTGCAGGGCGGCCTGGTCCTCAATGGTGCTTTTGGTCAGCTCATTAATGGCTGCCGTCAGCCCGGTCGAACCCGCAGCAAAGAGTGCCAGCGTAATGCCGTGTTTGCGCATGCTTTGTAACATGTTCGGGTCCTCAGCGGTGGCCATACGCGCGCGGACGCGTGTAGTAGTCGATCAGTGGAACGGTAATATTCGCCAGCAGGACGGCAAAGGCGACGCCGTCCGGATAGCCGCCGAAGCTGCGAATCAGCCAGACCAGCAGGCCCGCCAGCGCGCCGAAGATCAGGCGTCCGCGGTTGGTGGTGGAGGCGGTCACCGGGTCGGTCAGAATAAAGAATGCGCCGAGCATCGTCGCGCCGGACAGCAGATGGATCTGCGGCGAGGCGAGGCTCTCTGGTGAGAATATCCATCCCAAAGCGGCGCAAACGGCCAGGCTCAGCAGGAAACTGACCGGGATATGCCAGCGAATAGCTTTCTTCCACAACAGGAACAGACCGCCCGCCAGATAAGCCATGTTAACCCACTGCCAGCCGAGACCAGCCAGCGCGCCACCGTAGATAGGGTATTGCAGGATCTCGTTCACCCCATGGCCGGCATGCAGCGACGTTTTGAACGTGTCCAGCGGCGTTGCCTGGCTGATACCGTCGATCCCTATGCGCAGGCTGTTCATATCGCCGCCAGCCGCGGTTTGGCCGGTAAAAATCACCCGCAGCGCATCGCTAAATCCAGGGACGTTAGCCGCAATTTCATGCGGTGGAAGCCAGGAGGTCATCTGCACCGGGAAGGAGATCAGCAGCACCACGTAGCCAATCATCGCCGGGTTAAAAGGGTTATGGCCCAAACCGCCGTACAGTTGTTTGGCAATAATCACTGCGAAAGCGGTACCGAGGACGACCATCCACCACGGGGCAAATGGCGGAATGCTGACGGCCAGCAGCAGGCCAGTCAGTAGCGCCGAGTTATCGGCGAGGATCGCGGGAATATTTTGTTTACGCAGCTTAAGGATGGCGGCTTCCGCTCCCCATGCCGTCAAGGATGCAAGAATAATTTGCAGCACGGTGCCCCAGCCGAAAAACCAGGTCTGAACCACAATGCCGGGAACGGCGGCGAGCAGCACCAGCAGCATAATCCGCGAGGTCTGGCGCTGGTTGTGGGTATAAGGGGAACTTGCGATTCTGAAAACCATTTAATCCTCGTTAACTGCCTGCCGGGATGCTTTCCGGGCCTGAACGCGGGCGATTGCTTCAGCGACGGCCGCTTTACGGGCATCGTCATTGGCTGCCGACGGGGGAACTGCTTGTTGTTCGGCTTTGCGGGCCTTAGCACGGGCGATAGCGGCTTCAACCGCGGCTTTGCGTGGGTCAACAGCTGCGGCTGTTGGCTGCTCTGCGACGACAGGTTCAGCCGGAACCGCCTGCTGTTCAGCTTTGCGGGCTTTGGCACGGGCGATAGCGGCTTCAACCGCGGCTTTGCGTGGGTCAACCGCTGCGGCTGTTGGCTGCTCTGCGACGACAGGTTCAGCCGGAACCGCCTGCTGTTCAGCTTTGCGGGCCTTAGCACGGGCGATAGCGGCTTCAACCGCGGCTTTACGTGGGTCAACGGCTGTGGTTGTTGGTTGCTCAACTGCGGCAGGTTCTGCTGGTGCTGCCTGCTGTTCAGCTTTGCGGGCTTTGGCGCGGGCGATAGCGGCTTCAACCGCAGCTTTGCGTGGGTCAACCGCTGCGGCTGTTGGCTGCTCTGCGACGACAGGCTCAGCCGGAACTGCCTGCTGTTCTGCTTTGCGGGCTTTAGCGCGGGCGATAGCGGCTTCGACGGCGGCTTTACGTGGATCGGCGGCAGCTGGTTGCTCAACGGCGGATTCAACCGCAGCGCTATTCTGTTCAGCTTTTCGGGCGCGCGCCTCGGCCTTGCGAGCTTCGCGAGCGGCGATAGCCTCGCTATTATCCGGTTTGGCACCAGCCAGCACGATAATCGGCTGCGCGGAATCACGTTGTTTTTCACGAACGCGTGCCAGGGCGGCGTTAATGGCATCCTGATCTTGCACCGCCGGTTGTACCGCAGCTTGTTTATGACGCTCCTGACGTGCGGCCTTATCCCGCTCCAGGCGAGTCTGACGCGCTTCAAAGCGCGCTTTCGCTTCTGCGGCGCGCTTCTCTTCCTGAGCAATCGCGTAGATCTCGGCTTTTTCCTGACGGAAATACTGCACCAGTGGGATATTGCTTGGGCAAACCCAGGCGCAGGCACCGCATTCGATACAATCTGCGAGGTTGTGACCGGTTGCTTTGTCGTGCTGCTGACCTTTACTAAACCAGTACAACTGCTGTGGCAGCAGATCGGCAGGACAGGCGTCGGCGCAGGCGCTACAGCGAATGCAGCCTTTTTCCTCTTCTGGCTCGCCCATTTCCGTTGCCGACGGGGCCAGCAGACAGTTGGTGATTTTTACCACCGGTACATCAAGCCACGGCAGGGTGAAGCCCATCAGCGGGCCGCCCATAATCACCATTGGCTCAGCGCTCGGGCAGAAACCGGCGTCTTTAAGCAGATGGCTGACCGGGGTACCCAGTCGCGCCCAGACGTTACCCGGACGCGAAACTGCTTCACCGGTTAGCGTGACCACACGCTCTGTCAACGGCTCGCCGTCGATCACCGCGCGTTTTACCGCATAGGCGGTACCCACGTTTTGCATCAAAACGCCGATATCAGATGAACGTCCGCCGTGGGGAACCTGTTTCCCGGTCAGGATTTGCGTCAGCTGCTTAGCGCCGCCGGACGGATATTTCGTTGGGATCACACGCAGCGCAATACCGTGGGTATCGGCTAATACCGCGCGCAGCATTGAAATTGCCTGCGGTTTATTATCTTCGATGCCGATCAGCACCTGGCTCGGTTGCAGGATATGGGCAAGGATACGAATACCGTCAACGATCTGCGCTGCGCAATCCTGCATCAGGCGATCGTCGGCGGTGATATAGGGTTCACACTCGGCAGCGTTAATGATTAAGGTGTCGATTTTGTCGCCGCCGCCGCGCAGTTTCGTCCCGGTCGGGAAACCGGCGCCGCCCAGTCCGGCCACGCCAAACTGGTGAATGCGCTCAATGAGGTCTTCACGCGATTTATTCTGGTAGTCGTTCCAGCCGTCGCGCTCAATCCAGCGGTCTTCACCGTCGGCATCAATAATGACGCTCATTTCCGCCAGTGCGGACGGATGAGCGGTGGAGTGCGGAGCGATGGCCGTTACGGTGCCGGAGGTCGGCGCGTGAACCGGCAGCATTCTGCCCCAGCCGCGCGTCAACGGCTGGCCGCGCAGGACGCGATCGCCCGGCTGAACGCACAGCTCCCCTTCGGCGCCAATATGCTGTTTCAGCGGAATAACCAAACGCTGCGGCAGTGAAACCTGACGCAGCGGGGTGCCGTTGGACTGGGTTTTCATTTCCGGCGGATGAATACCGCCGTTGAAATCCCAGACTTTGTCTTTTCGAAAAGCGGAAAATAACTTAAACATGTTGTTCCACAGGAATAATGCGTACCGGAATGGTTTGTAGATCCCATTTCCAGGTTTCTGTCGTCGCGGCGACCGGGCGCAGTTCAATACATTGGGTCGGACAAGGCGCGACGCAAAGATTACAGCCGGTACAGAGGTCGCTCATCACCGTATGCATGGCACGGGTGGCACCGACGATGGCATCGACAGGGCAGGCCTGGATGCATTTCGTGCAGCCGATGCAATTTGCTTCATCGATCACCGCCAGCATCCGTACTGGCTCCAGCTCTTGCACATCGCCGTCAGTGGGCTGCGGGTCGACGTTCAACAGCTCGGCAATTTTGAGCATCACCGCTTCGCCGCCGGGGGCGCAGCAGTTGATTTTCTCACCTTGCGTGCCCACTGCTTCCGCATAGGGACGACAGCCGGGGTAGCCACACTGGCCACACTGGCTCTGCGGCAGCAGGGCGTCAATTTTTTCAACGACCGGGTCATCTTCCACCTCAAAGCGGCGGGAGGCGTAGCCCAGAATTAAGCCGAAAATCAGCCCAAGCAGGCTGATGGCGACAACGGCTATCCAGACAGCGTTCATTACAACTTCACCAAACCACTAAAGCCCATAAATGCCAGCGACATTAAACCTGCGGTGACTAACGCAATGGCGTTACCGCGAAACGGCGCGGGGACATCCGCAACCACCAGACGCTCGCGAATGGAGGCGAAAAGGGCCATAACCAACGAAAAGCCAACTGCGGCGGCAAAGCCGTACAGTGCCGACTGCAGGAAGTTATGCCCAAGGTTAATGTTCAGCAGCGCCACGCCGAGCACCGCGCAGTTGGTGGTGATCAGCGGCAAGAAAATACCTAACAGGCGATACAGCGCCGGACTGGTCTTACGCACCACCATCTCGGTAAATTGCACGACAACGGCGATGACCAGGATAAAGGCCAGCGTGCGCAGGTAGACCAGGTTCAGCGGGATGAGGATCCAGGTATCAATTAGCCAGGCGCAAATAGAGGCCAGCGTCATCACAAAGGTGGTGGCGAGCCCCATCCCCATAGCGGCTTCCAGTTTTTTGGAAACCCCCATAAACGGGCACAATCCAAGGAACTTCACCAGCACGAAGTTGTTAACGAGGACAGTACCCACAAAGAGCAGTAAATAATCAGCCATTATTCGACCTGAAATAGAAAAAGCCGTCTATTATCGAATAAATCGATACACGCGACAACAGGTTAACTGTGTGGTTATTACGGATTCACAAAGGTCCGTTTAACCCGCTCAGAACGCCTGAAGTAAGGCGCCAGCAGCGCAGCCGCGAGAAGAGGGAACAGAAGCTGGCGCAGCGCCAGGACGTCCGAAATCGGAGAAAAGGCAAAGGCTTTTATCGCCAACAGGAGCGTTATCAATAGCCAGATAATGTAATGTTTTGGTACACCTTTGCGCCGCTTGAAAAAGGCGATGGTCAGCCAAAGCGTGTAGTACCACATAGCAATCGAGAACGCTAAGGACGCAATCCACAGGGCAAGGTGCTCGGGACTCATATTACTCAGCAATGTATAAGTCTGGGAAGACATCAGGGCATGAGTAAAAAGAAGTAGCGACAATGAGGCGCTAAGTAGAGCAACCAGTAGCCATGCCAACGGCGCCAGAAGCCATCCGCCAATACGTTCCACAGAGTCAGAGGACATTATTACTCCCGAATTCAAAGCCAGTCATACCCGTCATACTTCAAGTTGCTTATGTGTTGGCTACGCTCGCTCACCCCAGTCACATAGTTATCTATGCTCCTGGGGACTTACTCCCTTGCCGCCTTTAAGCTACTCGAATTATTTAAGGTATATAAATAAAAGCAGGGCGGGAAGTATAAGCAACTGGCGTGAATGATTACAGTCTTTATTGCACGTAGCGCCAGACGGACTTAGGGACTTCACCGATGTTGAACAATTTACCGCCGGAAACCAGCTCCGCCCGGCGATGGTCGGCAGCGCGATACATGTTGACGATCTCTTCGTTATCGGTAAGGGAATAGTTAAGGTGGTCAAAAAGTTTTTCCAGACTTTCCAGCGAACTGATTTTACGGAATTTTAATAAGTAGTCCTGAACGGTCATTTGCGTATCCATTTTATAATCGGAATAAATAAGTCGAATATTACCAGCTTTCAGTAAACCTGTTCTCAACCAACAAGCCTTTACTTTCTCAGGCTGTAAGGAATTATTTCGGTTGTAAATACTTATGACAAGAACAGACGGCGTTCCCGGCGTAATACAAAGAAAATTTTAAGAATATTCCAGAACTGAATCAGGCGCCGGAAGGCGCCTGGGAGAGAAGATTAACGCTGTTCGCCTCGGCTGGCAATAACGTTTTGGTACCAGAAAAAACTCTTTTTTCGTTTACGCGCCAGGTTTTGCTGGTGATCGACATAGACGAACCCGTACTGCTTTTTATAGCCGTTAAGCCAGCTTAAAAGGTCGATAAAGGACCAGGGGTAGTAGCCGCGCACGTCAGCACCGAGCGCCAGCGCATTTTCCAGTGCATTAATATGGCTGCTGAGATAGTCAATGCGCGGGTCGTCAACGACCTCGCCATCAATAATCGGGTCTATTGCGCCCAGTCCGTTCTCAGTAATATAAATCGGAATATCACCATAGCGCTCTTTAACCATCATGATGCCGTCGGTTAACCCCTGCGGCCAAATCTCCCAGCCCCATTCGGTATAGGTGCTTTGCGGGTTGCGCACGAAGTAAAAGAGCCCATCAACCCCAGGCTCGCCGCCGGTCGGCTCTTCAGGAGGCTGCGCCGATACGGTTTCACGGCGATAGTAGTTAAGGCCGATAAAGTCACAACGGTTCTCGCGCAGCAGGGCATCGTCGCCAGCTGCAAACGCCGGGACGCCCCAGAGCGCTTGGGTTTGTTGTAGCAGCGCTTCAGGGTAGCAGCCTTTTAAGACCGGATCGTAAAGCCAGTGGGTGTGGATAGCGTCCGCCATCTCGGTCGCACGCTTATCTTCTTCGCTGTCGGTTAGCGAGGTGTGAGGTTGCAGGACGTTAACGAAGCCAATCTCGCCTTCAACGCCCATTTCACGAAAAGCTTTGATAGCCAGCGCATGGGCAATAAAGACGTGGTGACAGGCCTGAATGGCGCGCGCCGGGTCATGGACGGCTGGTGGGTGGAGGCCGTTAATGTAACCGTGGCCAATAAAAACGATGGTTTCGTTAAAGGTGGCCCACAGTTTCACGCGGGAGCCAAAACGTTCGTAACAGAGGCGGGCATACTCAGCGAAAGCCTCTGCCGTGCTGCGCGCTTCCCAGCCGCCTTCATCCTGCAATGCCTGCGGCAAATCCCAGTGATAGAGGGTTATCATCGGTTCAATATTATGCGCCAGCAGTTCATCAATCAGATCGCTATAAAATTGAATACCCGCTTCGTTAACTTCACCGCGGCCGTTGGGCAGCAGGCGAGGCCATGAAATAGAGAAGCGATAGCTCTGCAAGCCCATTTCCGCCATGAGAGCGACGTCTTCGCGAAAGCGATGGTAATGATCGACGGCGATATCACCGGTTGTGCCCTGAAAAGTGGTGCCCGGGAGGTGGGAATAAATATCCCAAATAGAAGGGCCTTTGCCATCGGCATCGTGTCCGCCTTCAACCTGATAAGCTGCGGTAGCGGCGCCCCATAAAAAGTGTTGCGGAAATCCGGCCATGAAGAAACTCCTTATCGAATGATAAGGTGAGTGTAATGAAAGCATGTGCAACTGTGCAACCGGTTTCTGAAACCGGTTGCACAGTTGCGAAGCGGGTCACTGTTTATTTAGACAGCGGCTTCGTCTGAACAACATCAATAGACGGTGGAGACTGGTAGTTATCAATATGATGAGCGATAACTAAAAGCAGGGCTGAAACGCCCAAAACAATCCAGCCAATAAGTTCAACAATACGATTAAAAACGTTTTCCATAACTCTAAAGCAAATAATCAAACCAGGCCGGAATGTTACTAAATGACTGAAGCAACGCAAGCGTTACCTGGCTTCAGTTGCGCAACTGACGTAAAAACGATCAATTATTCCCCCTGCGTTAGCAAAAATAATGACCTGAGACCTATAGTGAGTATAACGACGTTATTTCTCATTAAAGGAGGGCAAGATGAGTGACGCTATCCGGGTTGGATTAATCGGTTACGGTTATGCGAGCAAAACCTTTCATGCGCCATTAATTAGCGGCACGCCGGGAATGACGCTGGCGGCGGTATCCAGCAGCGACGAAAGCAAAGTGCTTGCCGATTGGCCCGTCGTAAAGGTGGTTTCCGATCCGGGACAACTCTTTAGTGACCCAACCCTCGATCTGATTGTGATCCCGACGCCAAACGATACCCATTTCCCGCTGGCGAAGGCTGCGCTGGAGGCGGGTAAGCATGTGGTCGTTGATAAGCCCTTCACCGTGACGTTGTCACAAGCTCGCGAGCTGGATGTGGTTGCGAAAAGAGAAGGACGCTTGCTATCGGTGTTTCACAATCGCCGCTGGGACAGCGATTTTCTTACCGTTAAAGCGCTGATTAACGAAGGTCTGCTCGGCGAGGTGGGTTATTTCGAATCCCATTTTGACCGCTACCGGCCACAGGTACGCAATCGCTGGCGCGAGCAAGGCGGTCCGGGCAGCGGCATCTGGTACGATCTGGGTCCACATCTTCTTGATCAGGTGGTCAATCTGTTTGGCCTTCCCGTTAGTATGAATGTCGATCTGGCGCAATTACGCCCGGGCTCCCAGTCCACCGACTATTTTCATGCTGTTTTGGCCTACCCGCAGCGTCGCGTGGTGCTGCACGGTACGCTGCTGGCGGCGGCGGAAACGGCGCGCTATATCATTCACGGTTCGCGTGGGAGCTATGTGAAATACGGCCTCGATCCGCAGGAAGAGCGGTTGAAGGGGGGCGATCGTTTGCCACAGGAAGACTGGGGATACGATATGCGCGATGGTTTACTGACGCGGGTTGAAGGTGAAGAGCGGAGCGAAGAGTCGTGGTTAACGCTGCCGGGCAACTATCCGGCTTACTATGCGGCGATTCGCGATGCCCTTAACGGGAGCGGCGATAACCCGGTCCCGGCGGGTCAGGCTATCCAGATAATGGAGTTGATCGAACTCGGTCTGGAATCGGCCAGACATCGGGCGACGTTGTGTCTGAACTAATCTTTCTGCAATAACCCGGCAGAATACTCATCTGCCGGGTTAGCCTGGTTTAATAATAAGTGATGTTATATGTGAGCGAGGCGTTCATCTTTCCCGGGACCACCGCACCGCTGCCGGGTACTTTGCGATAAGAGACCCGGTATAGATCGTTTATCAAATCGCCTTTCGTTTGTGCAAACCAGGCAGCATAGCTATTGCCGGTGTAGTTTGGCCTTTGAATGCCCGAATGAGCGCCATCCCTTGAGTAGTTGGTAATCTGGAAGCCAACATTTTTTGCGCTATCAGGAGTATTGGTTGGCATATATAAGCTGCCATCGCTGGAGACATTATCGGTGTGAAACGTGGGATAGCCGGTGTTCTCACCTTCCATAAGGACACAGTCGCGAAAATGCAGTGATAGCGTCGTTTCACCGGCAATTTCCCCGTCGGCCAGCACTTCAGCAGACACGTCAGGTAACTGGATAACCGGATTCATCGACGGGGTGCCGCCCGCCACCGAAATGCCGTCAAAGACGCAGGTCGACTGCACGGCTTCTCCTTCGAAGTTGAGAGCACCGTCCCAGGCGATGGCGGAGGAAGAGATAAGGCATGCCAACAACCCTGAGAATGCGCTCGCGGGTATTCTTTTCATGGGTAAAATTCCTTTTTGAGCCAGGTAATCAAAAATAAGTCACTTCGTAATAAGCCGTGCTGGTGATGCGCCCGGCGGTAATGGGTTTGGCAGGATCCAGTTTCCGATAGCTTGCGCCGTACATAATGGCGATATCCTCCCGGTCTTCCGATAACGCAATTATCGAGCGGCTATCGGTGTAACCATTAAAACTCATGGTTACCCCTGAGCTCGGGGATCCCCATTGTGTTTTTTCATACCAGTGCAAAATCTCAATGCCCAGATTGCTTGCCCCGTTCGCTGTCGTGTTTGTTAGCCGGTAATCGCCGGAGGTATTATTGGCATAAAACCCGACGACGATATTTTTCAGGGTAGCCGTCGCTTTGCATCCCTTTAGATAAATATAAAAACGACTGATGTCGCTGGTTCCGTTGGTTAAGCGGGTAGAGACTTTGGGGAGCCGGATGGTGGCATTCGTGGAGGGCGTTCCGCCTTCTGCTGCCGCGCCTGAAATCTCGCAGGTGCCATCGCTGATTTTGCCCAACACGGTGAGGGAACCCTCGTTTGCCCATGCGAGGGTCGCGCTCATAAAAAGGAGCGCCCCTGGTAATATCGTCTTCAGTTTTATTCTCATTGCCATCCCCTGGTGTATTTCGATGTTATTGTCCGCCAAACAACGGACCGTTTATTGACGAGTGAACTTTTAGTCGTAGGTCACCCAGATATTGACCTTGCCCTTGATGCCGCCGGTGTAGGGTTTCCCATCGCTGGTAATGGCTGCGTATTGAACGTATCGAGCCGTCAGGGCGAGGGGGGAGGCGGTACGATAGACAGGGAGGCTATTATTCTGCCCGTTGTTCCCGTATGCTCCCGCGTCCACAGGAGTACCATCACCGACATGAATACGCTTGCCGTTAAGCAGCATCTCAATCTCCAGCCCCTCAATGCTTTTGCTATCGTCATGCTGATACAGCACGATATTCTGCTGCGCCGAGGTCTGCGTGCCGCTGTCTTCAAAGCGCAGGCGCAGGTGCGCCACCTGACCGGTACACTCCAGCTGTAGCTCAAACGGCGTTTGTGCGCCGCGAGCCGGAAGTTCTTGTTTACTGCGGACCACCCAACGCCCCATCTCCACCTGATACGCTTTTGTTGAGAGCCGACAGGCGGGCGCGATTGGCGTTATGCCACCCAGCCCAAGATTCACGCTACTGCTCTGCGCCACGCCGGTATCAAGCCAGAGTTGACTGGTCAGTGGCGATATCGCCGTGCCGTATACCACCTCCGCGGTTTTCACCAGTTCCGCTTTGGCTGACAAGGTGGCGACTTTCCCGGGGTTAAAAATGTAGCGACCCGCGCTGTCGCTGCTGACCTCCAGGCTGGCACAGGCGCTAAGCTGGGACTGGTTTTTCACGATTTCCCCCTGCGCGGTACGAAAGTGCCAGCGGATCCCCACGCCGGGATTAGTGGTCGGCATCAGTTCATCGCCGCCCTTCACCGTGAGGCACAGTTGCCGGTTAGAGGGATTATCATGCGCGGCGTCGCGTAGTTGGGGCGTCGAGTTACCGATCCCCGAGCCGACGCAAGAGAGGGTGTAATCCGGTAAAAAGGTGGCGTAATCCCATGACCAGAGTCGCGTGCCGTACGGCTGAGCATTATCGACAACCAATGGGATGATCTCGGCAAACGGCAGTCGGTCAGGCGTGTGGTAGAGGCAGGTTGCCGCCTTCTGGCCCGCACGGTCGCCATCAAACCAGTAAACCTCCTCGCTGATGTTGGCGGCGAGCGCCGGATGCGTGCAGATGAGGCCGCTCAGTATCCCCGCGACCGATCGCTTCACAGCGCCACCTGCTGGGTTAATTCTTCTCCTGTGCCGCCATAATCGTGCACTGCGCTCCACGTCAGCGTGGCCTGGCCTCCGGCAAAGGCTGGCGGAACCTCATAGCGCTGACTCCCTTTCGGCGGCGGCATATGGAATTTGTCATTGAGCATCACTTCCGCTTTTCCGGCCCGCTTAAGCGCCAGCCTGCCGAAGCTGATGTAGTAGGGGGTAGGGTTGTTGGCGATAAGCCAGGTTTTACCGCCGCTCTTTTCCACCTGCCATTTCAGCTGTTTGACGGCACTGCGCGCGTCGTCGCCGTTGAGTCCCGTCGGGCGAACGAAAACTTTAATTCGACTACGGATCGCCATGACCAGCTTATTCCCGCCGTCGCCGGAAGCTTTTGGCGGGATCTCTTGTACCGCCAGCCAGTAAACGGACTCCCGGTCCTCGGGAATGCCGCCGGGGATCACCACCAGGCGCAGCTTGCCCTGCTTTTTGCCATCAAGTTGCATCACCGGCGGGGTCAGGACCAGCGGGATGTTATCGTCATTTCCCTGGGTATCCTCCAGCCAGGACTGCACCATGTAGGCCTGCGGCGCGTCGTTAATAATATCTACCGGAGTCTCTTTATCCGTTGCGTACGCGACGATACGGGTCAACATGGGACGCACGGCGGCCTGTACCGATGGCATCATGCTGGCGACAAGGGCCAGCGGAATTAGTGCTTTGAGGATGTGATTCCCTTTCATGGTCTTTTCCTTGTGATAAGTACGATATTACTGACACTGGACGGCGACTTTCTGATACCAGTTATTGGGCTCCAGTTGCGCTCCGCTCGCTACAGGTAGCAGGAAATAGCAGCGCTGGGCGGGCGTTTCTCCCCACTGCACGCGCAGTTTTTGCTCGCGGTCGGCGGCGATGCCGCTGAGATAAGCCAGGCCTTTATTCCCGACGATCCCTGCTTCATCTTTTTCACCTTCGACGTAAATCAGCGCGCCAAGGGGGATGGATTTACTACTGCGGATCTCAACCATTGCCCGACGACCGATACGGGTGGCGAAATGCAGCAGAACGGCGGCCCCCTGGGTCGGGACAATCTTGCGGGAAGACTCTTTCAGCTCCACGCCTTCGGTTTTGCTGGTATCCAGAGTCAGCGTGTTGTAGCGGTATGGCGTCATATATGAGAGCACCGTACGCCCCCAGCGATCGGTATTGGTGCTGCTGTTTCCGCTCACCTGAATGCCTTTTGCATCAGGCGTTTCGATAATGCCGATGGTATCGCCCAGCATCGGGGCGAGCAGGATGCCGCCGGAATAGAGCACCAGGCCGCCGCTCATGCCTGCGGAGAATTGCATGACGTCGTCGCTGTGCCCGATGGAACCGTTGAAGGCACCGAGGCTTGAGCCGTAACCGAGGGAGAGCGATTCGCTGGTGCCGCCGCCCGGATCGCGTTGAAGATTGGCGGAATAAGTCAGGGCGTTGTCCAGCGCGTTGCCGGAATAGCCCAGCGTCTGGCTATACTGGTTATCCCGGTTGCGTGTCATTCCGTAATTGAGCGAACCCGCGTTGTGCTGGCGTTTTCCCCAGTCAAAAGGGATGCTGACGTTCAGGTTGAGCTGGTTGTCTTTGCTCTGATCGCTTTTCGTCCAGCTCCAGGTCAGGGAGACGCTGGCCGGGCCTATTTGCGTGCCGCCACCGGCGGTGAGGGTGCTGTTTTTCTCCGAGGTGTGGTAGTAGCGGTCCTGGCTTAGGGCAAAATAGAGGTTACCCCAGGTGTTCAACTCCTGATTGAGATTGATCTCCGTTCGGCTACGACGGCGACGGTTCCAGCCTTCCTCACCGTAGTCGTAGCCATTCACCTCCTCATGGTGATATCTCTCCATGTAATCGCTGAAGTCCATAAAACCCTGGGAATGATACTGGTAGCCTGCAACCTGAAGATTAGTGTCAGTGGACTCGAAATAGCGGGCATAAAGCACCCGTAGCGCGGAACCGTTTTTTTGGGCCTCGTTTTGCCAGGTTTCGCGATAGCGGGCTCCTGCCAGCTCCAGCGAAAAAGCGCCGATAGCACCGATGTTCCATGCCGCACCCGCCGACAGCGACTGGTAGTCCTCCGCGACCAGCGCGGTGGAGAGTAACGTCAGATGTTCAAAACCGTACTCCAGGCTGCCGAAACCCAGCCAGGGTTCACCTTCGGCATGACTATTTTGTCGATATTGGCCCGCTGCCGCGCTATAGCGCAGCGCACCGGGGCGGATCATGGTAGGGAGCGTGGAATAGGGCACCCGGAACACTTGTCGGCTACCATCAGCCTCTTCAATCGTCACTTCTAGGTCAGCACCCGAACGCGCGCTGGAAAGGTCGTCAATGGCAAAGGCTCCCGGAGTGACCGTGGTGCTGTAAATCGTTGAGTTTTGCTGACGGATGGTTACTTTTGCATTGGTACGAGCGATGCCACGGATAACCGGGGAGAAATCAAACTGATTATCGAGCATCATGCGTTCGGTGGTCGCCAGCGTCACGCCGCGCAAGGGAATATTATTGAGAATCGCACTGCGTGACTGAGTAAAAATATCGCCGATGGAAATATGGCCGCGGGCGGCGGCAATGCCCCGATTGAGATAGAGGCTATCGTGATTGGTTTCCCAGCCGTTATCTTCATTTTTACTGAAGGAGTCAGTACTAAACAGCCGCCAGGGACCGGCTCCGCCCGTGCTGTTCAGGCTAATCCATGCGCTGCGGCTGATTTTGTCATCGCTCTCGCCAGCATCTTTAAGCTGTGATTGGTATAAGTAGCCGCTGTAGCTGGTGCGTAGATTCGCAACGCCATCATCCCATTCTTTAGGCGAAAGCATCGCGGAATCGATGCGCTTAACTGCTTCCTGAGGTACCTGAAGAGATAATGTTTGCAGGCTATTATCGTAGCTGACGGTCGCGGCTGGAATGCGGGTGGTAATGTCTTCGCACTGGCTGGCGGTCAGCGTTGCCGGGTCGATTTCCCCGTCAGCATCTGCGGGGAGTCGCCAGCCGTTGTACTGTTCGGTGCGTATCCCCAATTGTTGCAGAAACGCGGTGGAAAGGCAGGGGACAGCCGTTTTGTTTTGTCTGTCTTCAACAAACAAAATTGAATAACGATCTATAAAGCGATCGTTCAGGGTGAAATCGACGGTTTTCAGGCCTGGCGTTACCGCATTGTGATAGAGAAAAACTTCGGCTGTTGCTCCGCGCTTATCTTTACGCAAAAACTGGGTCTCATATTCACTGCCGATGGCCAGCGCGTGGTGAACAGGCGCAAAGAGTGCGCTGAGAACAAAGCCAGCCGAGAGCTGTTTTCCGTAACCTGTCACGCCATTTCCTTAACTATTTTGTGTTGTTGTCGTGTTTTACGCCGCCTGATTACTGGTATTCCATCTCGTAATCGACAAAGGTAGAAAACGCGCCGGGCGTGGCTGTTTCGCCATATGCGGTATGGGCGGAAGCGATAAAACCGAGCCGTATGGTGCCGTCCTCACTGCCGCTCAGCGCTGGCAGGTTGAACCATGCTGTTGCCGATCGACCCTGACCTACCGGCAGACTCTGGTTGCTGTTGTTGGTCACGCTGCGCTCATACAGCATGATGACCTTCCCCTGAGCGCCGCCGCTGATGGCATTGCGTAGATAACCGCTGCTGTCGGCGTAGGGGCTGGTTAAACGGACGCGGATATTTTGCCGTTGAGCCGCTGCGTAGCAGTTTTTGATATGGATTTGGAACCAGCGAAAGCTGGTGGCGGAATTTGAGTATTCAGAAAGATTAGTCAGAGTGATGACTGGATTAAGTACCGGCTGAGCAGTGCTAATTTCGCTATCGGAAATGACGCCTAACACGTTGCAGGTGCTGTCGGTAATCGCGCCGGAAAGGGTCAATGAACCCTCGGTAGCCTGCAATAAAGGAGACGACAGAATTAAAGTTAGAGCCAGCAATTTTATTTTCATATCAGCGATAACCTGGCGGTGGATAACCTCCCGACCAGTGGCCGGGAGATAAAATCAAAAATAAGATATTTCGTAGTTAATGGTGTTATAAACCGCGCCAGCGGTGACCGCAGCGCCGCTATTGACGACGGAATAAGAGGCCTGATATTTCATGGTCACATCGCCAGAAGTTGTTGGCAGTGCTGCGCCCGGATCCAGATTGGTCCCGCCGTTGACGTCAATGGCCGCGCCTGTTTCTGTCTGAAGAATGACCCCAATATTGCCTGCAGCGGCGCTGTTACCATTCGCACCTGCGACGATCACGCCGTTGCTGACGGTATCAGCGGTGGTGAACAGGGCGCGCACGTTTTGCAAGCTGGTGGTTGCCAGACAACCGGTCAGCAGGATCTCAAAGTTGGTGGTGCCCGCGATGTTGGTGCCGCTGTCGAAAGCCGATGTTGGCAGCGTTGGCAGGTTAATCGTCGCAGCGGTGGAGTGAGTCCGGCCGGTTTGCGCCGCCCCGGCGACAACGCAGGTTGAGGCGGTGATGGTTCCGTTAAAGGTGATGGTACCGTCCGATGCCTGAACCAACGGAGAGGCCAGCATCAGCGCCGTAGTACCGGCAATCAATGTTGTCTGGATATTCATAAAATTCACGTCCTTTGAAGTAATAATACTCCCGCCATAGACTCGAATTGGCAGTCACATTGCGCGTCTCGAGTTATTTAGGGGTTCATGTAACGTAAGCATTTTTTAAAACACATACGGATAACAATAATTAATATTAATTGGATGTGCTCAGCCTTTTATTAGTTGAACATTTAAAAGGTTTTGCTATATTATTATGATGTGGCCCGTTTTGTGTTTCAGGATAATAAAGTGTCAAAAATAACAATTCAAGAGAATTGTTTATTACAGGTTCCTGTTAATTAATATCCTGTTGAGTTTGTTTTTGTGTGTTTTACAGTTATTTATTGTTGTGGTAAAAATTGAGCTAATTAACTCGATATAAAGAAATCCCCGCGTTGACGCGGGGGGTAAATATTATGAAGCCTGTTGTACGCGTGCAATCAATGCTGTTTTTTCCTGTGGGCTTAAAAAAGCGAGTTCCAGACCATTCACCTGCGCCTGACGAATTTGTTCGCGGCTCAGTCCCGCAGCCGGAGCCGCGACGGTGTATTCGTGGATAATATCAACGCCCTGTACGGCCGGGTCATCAGTGTTAATGCAGGCCAGCACGCCGTGTTCCAGGAACGTTTTCAGCGGATGCTGGGCCAGTGAGGGTACGGTACTGGTCTGGATATTTGACGTCAGGCAGGACTCAATACCGATCCGCTGTGCGGCAAGATAATCCATCAGCGCCAGATCTTGTACCGCTTTTACGCCGTGACCGATACGTTCCGCGCCCAGCTCACGAATCGCCTGCCAGATGCTTTCCGGGCCTGCGGCTTCTCCCGCGTGCACGGTAATGCGCCAACCCGCATCGCGGGCGCGGCTGAAGTGGTCCATAAACAGATTGCCAGGAAAACCGAGTTCATCTCCGGCGAGGTCGAGAGCAGTAATGCCGTCGCGGTGGGCAAGCAGGGCTTCCAGTTCCTCGTTACACGCCGTCTCACCAAAGGTGCGGCTCAGAATTCCGATCAGACGCGCTTCAACGTTAAAATCGCGGCTGCCTTCTTTCACGCCAGCGATGACCGCTTCTACCACGCCTGCAACCGGCAATTGGTGTGTCATTGCCATATAGCGCGGGGAGAAGCGCAGTTCAACATAGTGCAGACCATTTCGCGCGGCATCTTCGAGGTTTTCGTAAGCGACGCGGCGGCAGGCTTCCAGCGAGGCCAGCACTTTCACGCCCCAATCCAGCTTAGAGAGAAAACTCACCAGGTCAGGTTCATTGCTGGTGACCTGTACGTGCGGGCGCAGGGTATCAAGAGTGTTTGCCGGAAGAGAAAGATTGAACTGACGGCCAAGATCGAGAATAGTTTGGGCCCGGATATTGCCATCAAGGTGGCGGTGAATGTCGGTTAGTGGCAAAGTTGAATCAATCATGGTCGCACTCTTTTTTTAGTTAAAGTGCGCACTATTGTACATCAGAGCGATAAACGGTTAAAAGCTCTGAAAAATACCGAATAAATCAATGGAAAAGAGAAAAAGCGGGGAGGATTACCCTTTTTAGCGCATGGGCGACGGTAGCGTTCATAGCAAAACGCTATTAATCATAGTGAAACAGTCTTTAATTTTGCCAGCGAGATTTTTTATAGTCTCCGGCACTAGTTTTCCTGCAATGAGTGGCAGGCTATTTTAAAAAGGACCCTGGGAATATGGTTTTCACGTTAAAAAAAATCACGGTATCGCTGGCTGTGGCAAGCGCACTGTTGCTGAGTGGCTGCAAACCTTCTGAGCAGGACCCCAATCACGTCAAAGTGGGGATTAGCGCGGGCGTTGACCAGGAAGTGTGGGCGGTGGCGCAAAAAGTCGCAAAAGAGAAATACAATCTCGATGTTGAAGTCGTGACGTTTAATGATTTCGTTCTTCCCAACGAGGCGCTCAACAACGGCGACCTGGATGCTAATGCCTTCCAGCACAAGCCCTATCTGGATAAACAGATTCAGGAGCGCGGTTACAAACTGGTTGAAGTGGGGACGACGTTTGTTTATCCGATAGCCGCCTACTCGAAGAAAATCAATTCGGTCGCCCAGTTGCAAGATGGCGCACAGGTCGCGGTGCCGAATGACCCGACCAACCTTGGACGTGCGCTGCTTCTGCTGCAAAAACAGGGGCTGATTACGCTTAAAGATGGCGTCGGGCTGTTGCCGACCTCGCTGGATATTATCAGCAACCCGAAAAATCTGAAGATTGTTGAAATTGAGGCCCCGCAGCTAACCCGCGCGCTGGACGACCAGCAAATAACGATGGCGATCATCAATACCACCTTCTCAAGCCAGGTGGGGTTGTCACCGTCGCGCAATGGCCTGTTTGTCGAAAGCAAAGACTCGCCTTACGTCAACATCTTCGCCAGCCGCATCGAAAACAAAGACAGTGAAAAGGTGAAAAACCTGGTAAAAGCCTATCAAAGCGATGAAGTCGCCGCTGCGGCGGAGGAGCTTTATAAAGGTGATGCGGTGAAAGGCTGGTAATCCTGTGAAATACCCGGCCCGGTAAGGCGTCAGACGCCGCCGGGCCTGTTGGCTCGCGCCTATTTTTGAATTAAATAACGAATGGTTGGCCCATCCTGCTGGATATCAAGCACGGTGTAGCCATGATTTTTCGCATCCAGCGGGATATTGTTAATCGACTGCGGACAGTCGCTGACCACTTCCAGAATTTCGCCTTTCTTTAACGAAGGCAGAGCTTCCAGAGTGGCGATTGCCGGATAGGGGCAGGGTTCGCCAACCATATCGAGGCGATAATCAGGAACGATAGTTTTCATGCTGTCTCCTTAATGGACGCGGCGGCGAGGGACTTGCGGCGGAAAAAGTGTTTCTCCCAGGCGATGACCAAAATGAGCGCGATAAGCAGCAAAAGATAGGTCACCAGCAGGCCGCCGAAGGGGCCAAATGTCGCTAACAGATTGATTTTATCCCAGTTGGTTGCCAGCACCGGTGAGAGCCCATCCCAGTAATAAGCAAGGATAGTTGAGCCAATAACGTTGCCCAATCCGACCCACCAGAAATGCACCTGTCCCTCAACAGCACGGTACATCCAGCCGGTTTCACAGCCGCCCGCCAGCACGATGCCGAAGCCAAACAGCAGGCCGCCGATGACCGCATTAGGGCCTGCCCACATAATTTTCGGCTCCATGCCAAGCTGCACGTAGCTAAAAATCCCAATAGCGCTGGCGGCCATACCGAAAATAATCGCCTTCGCCATATTGGTACGCCCGGTGATCCACATATCGCGGAAAGCGGAAGTAAAGCAGATCTGTGCACGTTCAATCAGCAGGCCAAATCCAACGCCGAACAGCATGGCCAGACCGAGCTTAGGTTGATTCGCAGCCGTCAGCAGTCCCCAGGCGATCATGGCGAAAAATACCAGCATCCCAAGGCGGAAACGACGTCGCGCCTGATCTGGCTTTTGCGTTAAAGGCGACGCGCTAGAGACCTTTTGCATCTTCACCGGAATGCGAAAAATAGGTAGCAAGGTAAAGCGCGCGCCGAACCAGGTGCCGATAGCGGTAGCGATGGCAAAGAACCAGGCATGCAGAGAAAACTGCGGAATGCCGGTGAAGAATGCCGCCAGATTACAACCCATCGCCAGACGCGCGCCGAAACCGGCGATGATCCCTCCGGCGATGGCCTGGAGAATACGAACCCGGCTGCGCGGGAAGCGTAGCTTAACGTTGTTGGCCCACAGCGCCGCAGCGAAGCAGCCGCCGAACATGCCGATAATCATCATGCCGTCGATGCGGGTTAACGGTGTTCCCTCAAGATGAATCAGTTTGTAGTAGCCCCACTGTTCGCTGTGTACGCCGACCAGTTGCAGTAACTGTCCGCCCCAGCGAGTAAATTCGCCGGTGACCGCCCAGAAGGTACCGGTAATACCGAAGTAGTAGGTAGAGAGAATGCCGGCGGCGATAACTGCGGGAACGGGTGACCAGAACTTAATCAGCCACGCTTGTTTGAATTGTTGCCATGTCATGAAAATGCCTCTGAACTCAGAAGGTTTATACCCTAAATAATTCGAGTTGCAGGCAGGCGGCAAGTAAGTGAATCCCCGGGAGCTTACTTGAGTAAGTGACAGGGGTGAACGAACGTAGCCAACGAACATGCAACTTGAAGTATGACGGGTATATTACCCGTATCGGGTTGGAGAGGCGCAATAATACGCCGTTTGAGCAGTTAAAACTCTCGACGGGATCAAAGTGAGGCGATGATATGAAGGTAAAAGGCCACGCGTTGTGGCCTTTTACAAGCGGCTATCCACTGCTTTACCGAGGTGATGATGGATTGTCAGCTTATTCTTATATTAATTGAATCCTAGGCGAACGAGACCCAGCGGACAATATAATCCCTCATGGCCTTCAATTTCCACGCAATCTGAGCGGCGGAGCTGCTCTGCCGTTTTGCCGCTCCCGTGAATGGCCTTAATAACGCCCGTCGCGCCATTGTCGGCTACCATAACCATGCTGCCTGTCGAGATAGCGTTACGGTTACGATCGTAAGTTTTCATTGTTTCCTCCTTTTTAAGTCTATTTTGACGGGATGGTTAAAACGGCATTTTAATACACCTACGGAGAAGGATTTTTTTTGAGTTTTGTCAAAATAATGAACGGTTTTTCGCTAAAAATATAATAGGGTGGAATGGTTAAATTTAAAGTCTGATTATTCATAGGGGGTATGGCGCTGAGCAATAAAGGAGCATTTCATTCACGTTACCGTTTTATGAACGGATTATTACGCTTGTCAGATGCGCGATAATAGCGAAAGATAACCTTCTTCGGGCTTAATTAGCGCTCACTGAGGATCCTGAGGGATATATGAGTCAAGACGTCACCAGTAAGATGTTAAAGCCTGATTTTGATATGGAAGTGTCCGGCTTAGTGCACGGATATGTCTTTCGTGAAGGGAGTTTACCCCTGCGGATCACCTCAAATGAGGTTTGCACCCAATATCAACAACTGGATAAGGAAAATGATTTTGTCTGGCTGCATCTGAATCTCAATCATGCGACCGCTGAGAAGTGGCTCAAAAGTCAGTTTGCCGTGGCTGACTTTTTCTTTGAAGAGATCCGTGGCGGTTCCCACACCACAAGGATTGAACGGCAGGGCGAAAATTTGTATGCCGTTCTGAACGATGTCATTTTTCATCCCAAGGATACCGACTCGGAAACCTCGACGCTGTGGTTATATTGCAGCCAGAAGCTGGTGGTGACCGCCCGCTATAAGCCGCTGCGCTTTATTGAATGGATGCTCCCGCGCTTGCAAACCCTCAAAGTGAATTCATCGACCGAACTGCTGGCTTTCTTGCTGGAAGAGCAAGAAGAAGTTCTCGAGCAGGTGGTTCGTCAGGCCAGCCAGCACGTGGATGTGATTGAAGAACGCTTGCTAAGTAATCATGTCCAGCGTAATCGCGCCGATCTGGCGCGTCTGCGGCGAATGCTGCTGCGCTTTCAGCGTCTGTTAGCGCCCGAACCGGCGGCGATGTTCCGCTTACTTAACCGTCCTCCGGCGTGGATCGACCGCTCGGTAGTGCAGGAATTTCGCCAGTTCACCGAAGAGTTTACCGTGGTGCTGAACGATCTTTCTGGATTGATTGAGCGGATCAGCTTGCTTCAGGAGGAGATCAGCGCCAGACAGCTCGAACAAAGCAACCGCACGCTCTACACCCTGACGGTGATTACCGTGCTTGCGTTGCCAATTAATATCGTCGCGGGCTTTTTTGGTATGAACGTCGGTGGAATACCGCTATCGACCAACCATCATGGTTTTATTTGGCTGGTGGTGATTGTCGCCGTATTTACGATTGGGGCTGGATATTTGGCTTTTCGGCGGCGGGATGAGCTCTAACGACAGCGGTAGCGGGTTGACCGCTACCGTTTTCGTCGTTTAACGCGCGGTCAGCGCAGCGAACGCAGGGCGGCAATCAGCCCCTGAACGCCTTTTTCTAGCTTCTCGCGTGGGCAACCCGCGTTCAGGCGCACAAAACCCTTTCCTTCATCACCGTAAGTGTAGCCGGGCATAATGGCCACTTTCTGCTCTTCAATTAACGCTTTTTGCAAAGCCTGATCATCAACGCCCAGCACACGCAGGTCAATCCACGCCAGATAGGTTGCCTGCGGTGGCTGCCAGCTTAGCTCGGGGAAAGCGAGATTGAGTTCATGGGCGATGTAGCGCAGGTTTTCTTGCAGATACTCGCGCAGAGCGTCAAGCCAGGCGGCCCCTTCACGATAGGCGGCAACATGGGCGATCAGCGCCGGGACAGAAGGGGAAGAGAGACCGTCGCGGTTCTTGAGCGCCTGTAAATAGCTTTCACGTGTGGTGCTATCGTCAATTAACCCGTATGCACCGGTAAAAGCCGGAATATTGAAGCTTTTTGATCCGGAAGTGAACAGCGCCCACGGGCCGCGAGCGACATCGCACCATGGGGTATGCTGATGTTCAGCCCACACCATATCCATATGGATCTCGTCGCTGATCACCTTCACGCCATGCTTCTCGCACAGTTGCGCCATGGTTTCCAGCTCTTCGCGGGTCCAGACTTTGCCAGTTGGGTTTTGGGGACTGCACAGCAGCAGGACCTTATTACGTGGTTGAGCCAGTATCTGCTCAAATTCGGCCATATCACAACGCCATTGGCCGTTGTCGAGCGTTAGCGGAGCCGGGGCAATGCACCGCTGGTTGCCTTCAATAGTCTTATAAAAAGCGTCATAAGCTGGCGTATGCACCACGATACCGTCGCCAGGCTCGGACCATTGGCGAATCATCTCCGCCACCATATAGATAACTGACGGCCCGTAAACAATGGCTTCACGGTTGATTGGACTATGAAAACGGCTGGCGAACCAGTGGCTCACCGCGCTAAGGAATTCATCATTTTTCCAGCGGCTATAGCCAAACACGCCGTGCGCCAGACGCTTGCTAACGGCATCCAGAATGCAGGGGGCGGTGGCAAAATCCATATCCGAGATAGTAAATGGTAGCAAGTCGGCGGTACCGAAGCGGTCGGCAACGTAATCCCATTGCGTACACCAGGTGCCGTGACGGTCAACCGGCGTTGAAAAATCAAACATCTGAACTTCCTTAATCAGAGTCTCCCTTCGGTAACGAAGGGGGAGCGGAACTTAAGCCTCAACGGCATTTATCAAATAGCCCTCTGGATTCGCTTTCAGAGCTGACGGAATCGCCGCAGCATTTTACGCTGATTTACCAGTGATGCAGGTGACGGATTTCTCAAATGCGACAGTGCCAGTAATGTGAAATAGCCCCTCGTAAAGGGGCTATTTGTTGTTTACTGCTGCGGGGCGGCTGGCGGAACCACCGCTTGCGGAGTGGTTTCTTGTGGCAGGGTTTCCTGCGGTGCCGGTTCCGACACAGCAGGAAGCTCTAAGCCAAACATGCCGGCAAACTCATCCAGCGGCATTTTTTGCCCGTTGAGCGTCACCTGACCGTCAGCGTACTGCAGGCTGGAGGTGATGGCGTTATCTTCCATGGTGGTGATGCGGAACATCTGGCCCATCGCCGCCAGGCCTTTCACCTGCTGATCAGCCAGTTTGGCGGCGTCTTCGGGCTGATAGCCTTCAAGCCCGGCAATTTGGGTCATAAAGGCGGTTGCCATATCTACAGGGATCACCAGCTTGCCGTCGAGAGACTTGACGCTACGATCCACTTCATCGGCCAGGGTCTGCGGCGGTGTTGTGTTTTGCGACGGGTCTTGCAACAGAATGGAGAAATTGAGCGTCGTTTCGCCTTTCGCATTACGCCAGCTCAGCGGTGCGATGGTTAGCGAAGGATTGCCTTTCAGCATCATCGGCAGCGTGCTAAAGAAGGTTTGCGTCAGTGCCTGCTGGTACAGCTCAGGATCCTGCGCCAACTGCGGATCTGCCATCAGCGCCTGCGTCTCGGTGTTATATTTTTGGCTGAACGCATGGAAAGCCTGGCCATCAATATTATCCAGCTTCAGGGTTAGCCTGCCGCTACCGATATCCTGATTTTGCAGCTTCAGGCTGTTGACGGTGTAATCCAGCTGGCTATTAATGCCTTTTCCGTCGGCGGTCAGCGTGGAATTGCCGTCGACTTTCATCCCTTCAAACAGCGCCAGCTCTTTGCCTTCAACGCCAACCGATAACTTCTCCAGAGAGATGGCCTGTTTGCCAATGCGCTCGTTGAAGCTGGCCATCTCGGTGGTGCCATCGGTTTTCAGGTTATTAAAGGTGAGCTGAATCTTCTGATTGTACTCGTTAACCGCGTTGATCTGCCCGCTGCCCGCTTCGCCGCTCAGATTGATGGTTTTACCTTCACGGTCAGAATCCAGTTGGAACTGCCCGCCGCTGAAGGTCACCTTCTCATCGCCTTTCGCGTAATCCAGTGGATTGAGCACAATCGCGGACTGATTATCGCCGCTGTAGGCGATGCGGGTATCGATGGTAAACGGTGTTTCGCCTTTCGCGATGTCGAACAGCGCCTTGCTAGCGTCGTTATTGACTAACGTGGTTTTGACGGAGGCCATCGATGGCGCGAGGTTAAAGTTTTTCAGTGAGGCCAGCGGGAAGGGGCCGTGATCGACGACTTCGTCAAAGGCCAACGATTGTCCGGCAGCAAGCCAGCGGGTCTCTTTACCGGCAATCGGTTTAACCACCAGCTGTAAATGGCTGCTGAACAGACCGCGTTGGTAGTCCTGATAAGTCAGCTCAACGCCTGCCTGCGGTGCGCTGCTTTGTAACTGAGCATTGGCCTGTTGCACCATATCGGCAATACGGCTTTCCAATTGCTTTCCGGTGTACCAGGAGCCGCCGGTCCAGACGACGCCCAACGCGATGATAACTCCTGCGGCGATCAGCGATTTTTTCATAGCATTTGTCCATAAATGAAACCAGGCGGATCGGGCCGCCTGGTTGTGTTGTCATGATGGGTGAAAGTCTAGCAACTGTGGATAAAAAGTTCAGTAACTTACTAGAGCTTATTGAACACGCGCGCTACGCGACCGGTGCCGCTAACCTGTACTGGCGATTCGTTACAGGCGACAAACGCCGATTCACCCGCGGTCAGCGTCAGGCTTTGCTCGCCTTTAGTGATAACGGCTTCACCCTCAACGCAGAACAGAATCGCCGCGCTATCCTGGGCGATGGTTGACGCCTGCGCAGACAGGTCGTGCAGAGAGAAGGCAAAATCATCGACCGGGATCGGGAAATCCAGCTCCGCGCCGTGGGTCACTGGCTGAGTCAGCAGCTCACCCGCAGGTTTGGCTGTAAATTTAACGTTAGCGACCAGCTCTGGAATATCAATGTACTTCGGCGTCAGGCCCGCGCGCAGAACGTTGTCCGAGTTAGCCATCACCTCCAGCGCCACGCCCTGCAGGTAGGCGTGCGGGGTTTCCGCAAACAGGAACATCGCCTCGCCTGGGTTCAGCTTCACTACGTTGAGCAGCAGCGGAGAGAAGAGGCCGCTATCGTCCGGATAGAACTCGGCGATCAGGCGAATCGTCTGCCACGGTTCTCCCTGCTCGCTGTCCAGCGCGGCCTGCAAGACGCTTAAGGCGTGCGCTTTCTCATCGCCTTTCATATTCAGCAGGCTGGCAAACAGCTGGCTCAGATGTTCGCCGTCCGGCTGCGCAAGAAACTGGGCAATGGCCGGATGGGCATCGGCTATCGGCTGCAGCAGATTGACGATATCGGCAAATTCGCGGAAGGCGTTCATGGCGAGGAACGGGGTCAGGGCAAAAACCAGCTCAGGCTTGTGGTTTGGATCTTTATAGTTACGCTCGGCGGCATCAAGCGGGATCCCGGCAGCGTTCTCTTTGGCGAAACCAATTTCGGAGGCCTGTTTGTTCGGATGAACCTGAATAGATAGCGGCTGTGCGGCACACAAGACTTTAAACAGGAACGGTAGCTCGCCGAAACGCTCTGCCACTTTCGCCCCGAGCAGGGCGGTTTTATCGCCTTCAATCACGTCACGCAGCGAGCGCGGAGTACCGGCGTTATCCAGAATCTGCGAGCTGCTCTTCGGATGCGCACCCATCCACAGTTCTGCCATCGGCAGGTTGTTCGGGTTGGCGATCCCATAAAGTTCGGTTAAGGCGGTATGACTTCCCCAGGCGTAGTTTTGCACTGAGTTGATGAGCTTTTGCATTCTCAATCCCTGTTTCCACTTGATAGTAATGGCTCTATTAAACCAGCAAACGCCCGATAAGCAACCGGCGCGAAGAAAAAGTCGTCCTGGTCTCAGTTTTTGTTAAGAAATTGTGTAAAATCGATCGGCTCGCTTTTCTACGGGCAAATGGAGTGTCTGCCTGAAATATAATCAGCCAAGCAGTAAGTGAGAGCACAATGTCGAATAAACCGTTTGTATATCAGGATCCTTTTCCACTGAAAAAGGACGATACCGAGTACTACCTCCTCAGCAGTGATTACGTCTCCGTCGCCGAATTCGCCGGCCAGGAAGTCCTGAAAGTTGAACCTCAGGCGCTAACGCTACTGGCACAACACGCTTTCCACGACGCCTCCTTTATGCTTCGCCCGGCTCATCAGCAGCAGGTCGCCGATATCCTCAACGACCCTGAAGCCAGCGAAAACGATAAATACGTGGCGCTACAGTTCCTGCGTAACTCGGATATCGCCGCTAAAGGCGTGTTGCCGACCTGCCAGGATACCGGCACCGCGATTATCACCGGCAAAAAAGGTCAACGTGTGTGGACCGGCGGCGGCGATGAAGCGGCGCTGGCGCAGGGGGTCTATAACACCTATATCCAGGATAACCTGCGTTATTCGCAGAACGCAGCGCTGGATATGTATAAAGAAGTGAACACCGGCACTAACCTGCCTGCGCAAATTGATCTCTACGCCACCGACGGCGAGGAATACAAATTCCTCTGCATTGCTAAAGGCGGCGGCTCGGCGAACAAAACCTATCTGTATCAGGAAACCAAGGCGCTGATCACCCCGGCGAAATTGAAAAACTATCTCGTCGAGAAGATGCGTACCCTGGGAACCGCTGCCTGTCCGCCGTACCATATTGCCTTTGTCATTGGCGGCACCTCGGCGGAATCTACGCTGAAAACCGTTAAGCTGGCCTCAACCAAGTACTACGATGGTTTGCCGACTGAGGGCAACGAGCACGGTCAGGCCTTCCGCGATATTCAACTGGAGCAAGAGTTGCTGCTGGAAGCGCAGAATCTCGGCCTCGGTGCGCAGTTCGGCGGTAAATACTTCGCTCACGATATTCGCGTCGTACGCCTGCCGCGCCA
The DNA here is from genome assembly GCF_013705725.1 of Klebsiella sp. RHBSTW-00484. NCBI lineage: Bacteria > Pseudomonadati > Pseudomonadota > Gammaproteobacteria > Enterobacterales > Enterobacteriaceae > Klebsiella > Klebsiella sp. RHBSTW-00484. The sequence goes on from NZ_CP055481.1 coordinate 2,812,187, forward strand.
CGGCGCATCCTGCCCGGTGGGTATGGGGGTTTCCTGCTCGGCGGATCGCAATATCAAAGCGAAGATCAACCGTGAGGGGATCTGGCTGGAGAAACTGGAGAGTAACCCGGGGAAATATATTCCCGAGCATCTGCGCCAGGCCGGTGAGGGCGAAGCGGTTAAGGTCAATCTGAATCAGCCGATGAGCGATATTCTGGCACTGCTGTCGCAGTATCCGGTGTCGACCCGACTGTCGCTGAGCGGCACTATTATTGTGGCGCGCGATATCGCCCATGCGAAGCTGAAAGAGATTATCGATAACGGCGATGAGCTGCCGCAGTACGTGAAAGATCACCCGATTTACTACGCGGGCCCGGCGAAAACGCCGGACGGCTACGCTTCCGGCTCCCTCGGCCCAACCACCGCGGGCCGTATGGACTCTTACGTTGACCTGCTGCAAGCGCACGGTGCAAGCAAGATCATGCTGGCGAAAGGCAACCGCAGCCAGCAAGTCACCGATGCCTGTCACAAACACGGTGGGTTCTATCTTGGCAGCATCGGCGGCCCGGCGGCGGTGCTGGCGCAGCAGAGCATCCGCAGCCTGGAGTGCGTGGCCTACCCGGAGCTGGGGATGGAAGCTATCTGGAAAATTGAAGTGGAAGACTTCCCGGCGTTTATCCTGGTGGATGACAAAGGCAATGACTTCTTCCAACAGATCCAGAGTTCACAATGCACCCGCTGTGTGAAATGATCTCAGCCGCCCTTCGGGGCGGTTTTTTTATGCCGCTTAGCGGCACGAACCACCAAAACAACTTATAAATCTGACCCATACTTAACGCTTTAAGCAAGTGAGCTTTGTCGCTATTACACACTTTGAATTCAAGGAGAAAGTAATGACAACGCATCGCAGTGAAAAAGACTCAATGGGTGCTATTGACGTGCCTGCAGATAAACTATGGGGCGCGCAAACCCAGCGCTCGCTGGAACATTTCCGCATTTCGACGGAAAAAATGCCGGGCGAGCTTATCTATGCGCTGGCGCTGACCAAACGCGCGGCGGCGAAAGTGAACCACGACCTCGGCCTGCTGGCGGCAGAGAAAGCTGATGCCATTATTCGGGCCGCTGATGAAGTGCTGGCGGGCAAGCATCCCGACGAGTTTCCGCTGGCCATCTGGCAAACGGGTTCTGGCACCCAGAGTAATATGAATATGAACGAGGTGCTGGCTAACCGTGCCAGTGAACTGCTCGGCGGCGTGCGGGGAATGGAGCGTAAAGTTCACCCTAACGATGACGTCAATAAAAGCCAAAGTTCCAACGACGTTTTCCCGACGGCGATGCACGTGGCGGCGGTTATTGCCCTACGCGTAAAGCTGATCCCCCAGCTTAATGTGCTGAAAAAGACCCTCTACGATAAATCCGTTGCCTTCAACGATATCGTCAAAATTGGCCGTACTCATCTACAGGACGCCACGCCGCTGACCCTCGGCCAGGAGATTTCAGGTTGGGTGGCGATGCTTGAACACAACCTCAAACACATCGACTACGGCCTACCGCATCTGGCGGAACTGGCGCTGGGCGGGACGGCGGTCGGAACTGGACTGAACACACATCCGGAATATGCGGTGCGGGTCGCGGCTGAATTGGCGAGCACCAGCGGTCAACCGTTTGTTACCGCGCCGAATAAATTTGAAGCGCTGGCGACCGTTGATGCGTTGGTGCATGCTCATGGGGCGCTAAAAGGTCTGGCCGCCTCGCTGATGAAAATCGCCAACGATGTGCGTTGGCTGGCATCCGGTCCTCGCTGCGGGATTGGGGAAATCTCCATTCCGGAAAATGAACCGGGATCGTCGATTATGCCGGGTAAGGTCAACCCGACCCAGTGCGAAGCCCTGACCATGCTGTGCTGTCAGGTGATGGGTAACGATGTGGCGGTGAATATCGGCGGCGCGTCGGGTAACTTCGAGCTTAACGTTTATCGCCCGATGGTTGTCCACAACTTCCTGCAATCCGTGCGCCTGCTGGCCGACGGTATAGAGAGCTTTAACGAACACTGTGCGATAGGGATCGAGCCTGAGCGCGAGCGTATCAGCCAATTACTCAATGAGTCGCTGATGCTGGTGACAGCGCTCAACACCCATATCGGCTATGACAAGGCGGCGGAAATCGCTAAAAAAGCGCATAAAGAGGGGCTCACCCTGAAAGCTTCCGCGCTGGCGCTCGGCTACCTGACGGAAGCTGAGTTCGATAGCTGGGTGCGGCCTGAAGAGATGGTCGGCAGCATGGCTACTCGCTAGCCAGCCACAGGTGCAGCCTCGGGATCAATAACCTGAGCGACTGTGCCTGCGGTTTATAGCGGTACTGCACGTTATCGGCATCATAGTTCAGCAATTCCCCCAGGTCCGGCACGCTGACGCCTTTGGTGCCGGATATCAGCGTAATCAGCGGCCCGGGGCAGGCATATTGCACCTGCTTTTGCTCCCCGGTATACCAGACACGGGCGATGGGCTGCACTTTCACCGGCCGTTTGATCTTAAGCTTTGCCCGCTGCGGCAGGGCGGCAATATCCTGATACTCCCGTTCCAGCTTGCTTTGCCACTGTTCGCGAGTCCACGGTGGAACCGCGCGCGGCGATTGCAGGCTTTTCTCCAGCCGCACCAGTACCTGATCGCGGGTCAGGTTTTTAATCACATGCTTATTAGCCCAGCCGAAACGGATGGTGCTCGGGTCACGCAACGGCGTCAGCGTGCGGTAGGCGCTGAGGGTAATCAGGCCCGGAAGATGGCGATGGACCCACTCGAAGCGCGCGGCGCTGGGGAGTCCGGAATCAATGGTGACAATCTTCTCGAAGGTCGCTTTGAGGGCGTTGATATGGGCGATTTGGCGCAATAATTCGGCCTGCTCGTTGATATCAGTTTGCAGACAAATCGCCCCTGGCAAACGCACGGCAGCCTTACTGCTGCGACTTTCCGACTGCTGCTGGATAAACAGGTGGCTATAGTGGCTGAGCGCCATCTCCAGCGCGGTTTTGCCGGTATGCTGAACCACATTGATCGCGTCCAGCGGCTGGTGTTCGGCATTTTTGCTCACCGGCGGTAGCTCAAATACCCGGGCAGCCAGCAGGCGGCAAGTACTCAGGGACTGCCGCAGCACCAGGAGTTCTCGCTCCAACTGACGAAAGGTGTCATTCAAACGGTCAACAAGGTCATAGCTAGCCATATTTTCCACCTTAGTTACAACATACTGGATGTTTTTTTAACTATACTCAGGCCTCGGCATCTGCGCAAGGGCTAATCAGGTAGAGGTAAAATCAGGCAACTGGTGGTAGATAGGCCAGCTAAAACAGAAACTTGCCCCGCCCAATGGACTGGCGTCGCAATGAACCTCTCCGGCCATCGCCAGGGCGATACTGTGCACGATAGCCAGGCCGAGACCGCAGCCGCCGGTGGCGCGGTCACGGCTGGGGTCGAGGCGGACAAATGGCTCAAAAATCCGCTCCCGTTCATCAGGCGCAATCCCCGGACCATCGTCTTCTACCCACAACGTCGCACGCGAGCCTTCTAGCGTTAGGCTCACTTGAATCCGTTGATGACTGTAGCGCAGGGCATTGTTGACCAGATTATCCAGCACGCGTTCCATCAGACGCATATCCAGCGCGCCATAATTTCCGGGGATGACCTTACTCAGCGTCACCTCGCGCTGTGGGTTAACCATCTGAATGTCTTCAATGTGAGCGCTGATCCACGCCGGGAAGTTGGGGGTGGTGAGCTTCAGTTCGTTTTGCGGGCGGTCAAGACGGGCGTAGGTCAATAGCTCCTCAATCAAAGCTTCCAGTTGGCCAATATCGCGGTTTAGCGCCAGCGATTCCGCTTCAGTCAGATTCTCGCTCATCTCCAGGCGATAGCGCAGACGAACCAGCGGCGTGCGCAGTTCATGAGCGATACCGTCAATCAGCTGTTTCTTGCTGGCAATGAGCGCATTGATGTTATCGGCCATCTGGTTAAACGCCACGCCCAGACGCTCAAAGCTGGACATGCTGTCAAAATGAATTCGCTCGGTCAGATGTCCTTCACCAAAGCGCTGGGCGGCGGTCTCGATTCGCAGCATGTCCTGCCAGTGGGGGCGCATCCAGATAAATACCGGGAAGGCCAGCGAGATAGCGATAAAAGCCATCAGCGCGATATCCAGTAGCCGCATCTCGTGCAGAAAATAGAGATAGGGCACCGGGCCAACAGAAAGGACATAGTGGCTGCGCGGTATTCGCTGGATAAAAGTGTACTGGTCATCGAGGGCGACAATATCCCCGGCGCGCAGATGCTGCATCGAATTTTCCGAGAGCTTAAATTTGCTGATCGGTTCGATATGCAGGTCGAAGGAAAGATTCAGGTCCAGTTCTTTGAGGGTTTTGCTCCAGTCGCGAGGTGGGATCTCCCGCAGCTCGCTACGCATCAGATACAGCGAGCTTTTCATCAGGTCGTCCAGCGACTGACGGCCTGCGCGCTCGGCGGTGAATTTGTACACCAGACCGACCATCATGGTCATCACCAGGAAACAAACGAACAGCAGCAGGTAAAACTGCACAAACAGTTTCTTCATAGCCAGACCCGTAAATTAATTATCCCAGGCGTGCGGGGCGAACAGATAGCCTTTATTGCGCACCGTCTTGATGCGATACGGCTCAGTCGCGTTATCGAGAAGCTTTTTGCGCAGCCGTGAGATAGCAACATCAACGCTGCGGTCCATTCCGTCGTAGGTCACGCCGCGCAGGTTTTTCAGCAGAGCGTCGCGGTCCATAATTTGTCCAGCATGGGTTGCCAGCTCCCACAGTAGATCGAAGTCTGCCGTGGACAGCGCGATGCTTTCGCCGCTCAACATCACCTGGCGATTGACCGGGTCAATGCTCAGGGATCCAAACGTGATGGCTTTATGCGGCGTGAGCGAGGAGGGCGCTCCGCCTGCTGGTGTGGTGATATGTTGACGCAGATGCAGGCGCAAACGAGCCAACAGTACGGCGGGTGGAGTGGTTTTCAGAATATAATCGCTGGCACCCATTTCGAGCGATAAAATATGGTTCATATCGCTGTCAAGAGAGGTCAGCAGCACGATTGGGCCCTGCCACTGGCCGCGTAAATCCCGGCACAGCGTCATACCGTCTTTACCGGGTAACATGATATCCAGTAGCACCAGATCCGGCTTTTCTCGAGCGATGACTTCTTCCGCCCGGTCTCCACGCGGCTCCACGATGACATCCATATCGTGTTTTCCCAGATAAGCGGCGATGAGCGCACCAACTTCCGGCTCATCCTCAACATAAACGATTTTATTCATATTTTATGCGTATATGTAAAAGGGCTAACATACACTGCGATTAATTTACCTGCCATTACTCTTTTATAAACAAATGTTCTTCCGTTATGCTGCGGGTACTTGTTGTTTAAATGTTAAGGCAAAAGGAATGGGGTTGTTGATTAAAGCGCTGCTCGGGGCGCTGGTGGTTGTCCTGATCGGCGTACTGTCCAAAACGAAAAATTACTATATCGCCGGGTTAATTCCACTCTTTCCTACCTTCGCGCTGATTGCACACTATATCGTCGCCAGCGAACGGGGCATTGAAGCACTGCGGACTACCATTGTGTTCGGCATGTGGTCAATCATTCCGTACTTTATCTATCTGCTTTCGCTGTGGTATTTCACCGGGGTGATGCGCCTGCCGTTTGCTCTGGCAGGTGCTGTCGTGTGTTGGAGTCTTTGCGCGTGGCTGTTAATTATCGGCTGGAGCCGCTTTCACTAACGCAGATGACGGCCGCCGTCGACGGCGAATGAGCGGCCAGTCACATAGCCACTACTGAATAGATATTCGATAAGGTCGATAATCTCTTTTTCGCCCGGGGCAATTTTCATCAGCGATTTGTCCAGCGCCTGTCGACGGTACTCTGCATCGTCGCCTTCATTAAACAGGATAAGCGATGGGGCAATGGCGTTGACTTTAATTTCCGGTGCCAGCTTGCGGGCAAACGAGCGGCTCATGTTATCCAGCGCGGCCTTACTGGCGGCGTAGGCAATATGTTTATCGCTGCCGCGTTCCACGACGTAATCGGTGATGTGAATAATATCGCTGGCAGCATGGCCGTGACCGCTCAGCAGGCTTTCCAGCGCATGGTTAAGCAGGTAGGGCGCGTTGACGTGAATTTGCATCATGCTGGCAAGCACCGTGGTTAACGCAATTCCCGGCTTTTCCGCCATCCAGCCGCTGGCGTTATGAATGATGGCTCGCAGACCGCTGCTGGCGTGCGCTTTCACCTCTTCAGCGAAAGCCAGAATGCTTTCGTCGGTGCTGAAATCCGCATGCAAACAGATAGCCCCGGCGTCACGCAGAGCGTCGATAGCCGGATAGTACGTGCGGTAGCTGATGATAACGGGCTGTTGTTGTGTCAAAAAATGGTGGGCCAGGGCGAGGCCAATACGACGACCTCCGCCTGTTATCAGAATCGGGCGAGGCTGGATTTCAGCCATGGGTATCTCCTTTGAGTTCAGCGGTAGGGCAACCGCTTACCCCACCAGCATCCACGTTGCCGGTACGGCGGCAACCAGCAAAAAACCAATTAATGCCAATTCACGGCGTTTGAGCGAGCGATCGTGCTGGTGTGTACGACGGGCATACAGGAAAACCAGAAGACCCGGGGCGTAAAGTATCACCGACATCAGCAAATGCACAGGGCCGGACGCATATAATAACCATAAGCCATAAATGCAGGCTCCGACACCCACAGCCTTATGCAGCGGGCGGGCCGCAATCTTCAGCAGAAACGCGCCAACGAGGAAATAGGGGACCAGAATCATCTCGGAAGCGATAGTCAGTAGCGTGTTGTAATCCGATCCGGTGAGCCAGATCAGCACCAGTGAAACCTGCACGCTGATATTGGTGAGCCACAACGAAGCCGACGGTGCGTTATTTTTATTCTGCCGGGCGAAGAGACGCGGGAACGCTTTATGCGTTGCCGCCAGAAAAGGGACTTCCGCTGCCATAATTGTCCAGCTCAGATACGCCCCGCAAACTGAGATAATCAGCCCTGCGGCGATAACAATCTCGCCCCATGACCCCATCATTTTGACCATCAACCCGGCCATCGAGGGATTACGAATTTCCGCCAGCTCAGCGCGCGGAACCACGCCCAAAGAGAGCAGTGTCACCAGCAGATACACCGCCAGGGCTGACAGCACCGCCAGCAGCGTGGCGCGTCCTACGTCCTGTTTATTGCGAGCGCGGGCGGAAACCACTACCGCGCCTTCAACGCCGATAAACACCCACAAGGTGATCAGCATGGTGTTTTTCACCTGCTCCCACACCGGAACGCCTAGCGCCAGGCCGCTAAAATCGAGGCGGAAAGTCTCCAGGCGAAACGCGATGGCGGCCAACGCGACAAACGCGCCCAGCGGCAATAGCTTAGCGAGCGTTGCGGCCAGGTTGATACCCGCTGCCGTCTGCACCCCGCGCAGAACGAGGAAATGCACTACCCACAGCAGTACGGAAGCCCCCACGATTGACTGCCAGGTGTTGCCATCGCCAAACAGGCGCAGTTCTGGGGTATCGGTAAAAAAGCTTAGGGCGGAGAAAACGATAACCAGGTAGGAGACATTAGCGATAACCGCGCACAGCCAGTAGCCCCATGCAGAGCAGAAGCCAATCAGCTCACCAAAACCTTCGCGGGCGTAGGTAAAAATGCCGCCGTCGAGTTCGGGGCGAATTCGGGTCAGCAGCAGCATGGCGAAGGCAAGAAACAGAATTCCCACACCGGTAATCGCCCAGCCGATAAGCAGAGCGGAAGGGCTGGCGACGGCCGCCATGTTCTGCGGCAAACTGAATACACCTGCACCCAGCATCGAGCTGAGCACCAACGCGGTCAGGGCGCTAAGGCCCAGTTTCTTATCCATTGCATTCCCGAGGTGATAACCATAAAGCTAAGAATATTTATTTTGCGAAATCGCATAAAAATGGAGGATTGCGCTAAGGCGCGGGATTTTACGGAGTGTTTTGTATGCATGCAATGGAGAGAAATGAAAAAAAGCAAAAAGGCGACAAAGCGTCGCCTTTTTGTTCAGTCGGGGAACTGTTATTTGTACAGATCGGCGCTGATGGTGATGTTGCCACCACGTTCCTGCCACTGACGGGTGATGTGATAGTACTTCGCGCCTTTCTTCGCTGCGCGTTTTGCCGTCTGGTAAGAGATTTCAGTCATGTTACCGTAGTTGCCGGTGAACTTGATGCTGTCATAAGGAACCATTTGTGCGGCAGTGACCTTGTTCACTTCTTCAACTTTAGTACCATCCGGTAGCGTGACAGTGTAACGCCCACCTTTAGAGGATTGCGTTTCAAAGAAGCGACCTACGCCAGTACCTGAACCCACGGCTGCGGTGGTAGCAACGCCTGGAATTTCAACTTTTTTGGCTGCGTCGCCGCCTTCAGCCAGCGCTGCGCGACCCGCTTCTGAATCCGCAGGAATGGCATCTGCGCTTTGCAGAACACGTTTTTTGGCATCAGCTTTGTAGATGTAAGCGGTAATACGCTGGTTGCCGCCCTGGTTAGCATCAACCTGACGCACGATAAAGAAGGAGGCTGCGCCTTTGGCTTTCGCCGCTTTGGTGATGGCGTCGTTAACTTCCGGCTGGCTGCGATAGAAGCCCTGGACGGTGACGGTATCAAACGGTTCCAGCTCAACGGCCTGGTCTTTAGGCAATTCCATGACGCCGTTGATAATGCGATTTTTTGGCGCGTCGGCCTGCGGGGCGTTTTCTTTATAAAAATCTGCCGTTACGCGCAAATTGCCGCCGCTGCCAAAATCAGACGTGTCGACAACATAAAAGGAAGCCGCGCCTTCTTTGTCCGCTTTACGGGAAACGGCCTGCACCGCATCGCCGATGGCGTTAAAACGGCCAGTGACCTCTACGCGGTCGTAGGGCTTCAGCGCTGCCGCCTGCTCTGGAGTCAGCTCGGTCGCTGCATGCGCAGACAACGCGGTCGTAGCCAGAAGAGCAGACGCCAGGAGTGAGTTCTTAAGCTTCATAAAAATAATCCTTTGCCTTGCGCAAACCATGTACTGGTATTGTTGTTGACTGAAAACGTTTGATTATTGCATTTATCGTAAGTGACTGTCTGCGTCAATTTTCAGTTGTCGCCCGAAACGTATAGTGCAGAAATATAACATTTTTCGATATGTGGAAAAAACAGCCGCTTGACCAGCAAAATCGATAATCCATATCACTTTCATAAGTTAACGTAATGTTAATGTGATGTTCCGGATGGTAATAAATGGCGAATTAACCCATCATCCAGGCGAATTATCAGGTGTTGGCGTAAAAATGAGGTAAATATTGCTGCCTGACACGGTTAGCCGTGCGTTTTACCAATAAAATCGAAATTTCTGTTTTATCGCTGTAGATCACAATCGGTATTTTCAGTAGGTTATAAAAAGTTTGTTACTGTTTCATTTTTTCAGACATATGTCAGGTCGCGCTTTCTTTCGCCACCGGACGGTCGTTTGTGAGAAAAGTAAACCATCATCAAAAACCGATGGAAGGGAAAACTATGCGTATTGGTGTACCAAAAGAGAGACTAGCCCAGGAAACCCGGGCAGCCGCCACGCCGAAAACGGTGGAGCAACTGCTGAAACTCGGGTTTAACGTCGCGGTAGAAAGCGGCGCCGGTAAATTGGCCAGTTTCGACGACGAGGCTTTTGTCGAGGCCGGGGCAGAGATTGTTAGCGGTAATGACGTGTGGCAGTCAGACGTCATTCTGAAAGTTAACGCGCCGGATGATGATGAGATCCAGCTGCTTAACCCTGGCACGACGCTGATCAGTTTCATCTGGCCTGCGCAAAACCCGCAGCTGATGGAAAAACTGGCGGCGCGTAACATTAACGTGATGGCAATGGACTCGGTGCCGCGTATTTCCCGCGCCCAGTCGCTGGATGCGTTAAGTTCAATGGCTAACATCGCCGGTTATCGTGCGATTGTCGAAGCCGCTCACCAGTTTGGTCGCTTCTTTACCGGGCAGATCACCGCCGCCGGTAAAGTTCCTCCCGCCAAGGTGATGGTTATTGGGGCAGGGGTTGCGGGCCTGGCGGCCATTGGTGCTGCGAACAGCCTCGGCGCGATCGTCCGCGCGTTCGATACCCGTCCGGAAGTCAAAGAACAGGTGCAGAGTATGGGCGCCGAGTTCCTGGAGCTGGATTTTAAAGAGGAAGCGGGCAGCGGCGATGGCTATGCCAAAGTCATGTCTGAAGCCTTTATCAAAGCCGAGATGGCGCTGTTTGCCGCCCAGGCGAAAGACGTCGATATCATTGTGACCACAGCGCTGATTCCGGGCAAACCTGCACCGAAGCTGATTACCCGCGAAATGGTTGACTCCATGAAGCCTGGCAGCGTGGTGGTCGATCTGGCGTCGCAGAACGGCGGTAACTGTGAATACACCGTGTCGGGTCAAGTGGTAACGACCGCTAACGGCGTGAAGATCATCGGCTATACCGACCTGCCGGGCCGTTTACCGACTCAGTCCTCACAGCTGTACGGCACCAACCTCGTCAACCTGCTTAAACTGCTATGCAAAGAGAAAGACGGCAATGTCGTTATCGATTTTGATGATGTCGTTATCCGCGGCGTTACCGTGGTTCGCGAGGGTGAAGTCACCTGGCCCGCACCGCCCATTCAGGTTTCTGCTCAACCGCAGGCGGCAGCGAAGAAGGTTGAAGCACCAAAAGCTGAGGCGAAACCGAGCTCACCGTGGCGCAAGTATGCGCTGATGGCGCTGGCGATTATCCTGTTTGGCTGGCTGGCAAGCGTGGCGCCGAAAGAGTTCCTCGGCCACTTTACCGTTTTTGCGCTCTCCTGCGTGGTGGGTTACTACGTCGTGTGGAACGTTTCTCATGCGCTGCACACGCCGCTGATGTCGGTGACGAATGCTATTTCAGGCATCATCGTCGTCGGAGCATTACTACAGATAGGCCACGGCGGCTGGGTTAGCTTCCTGAGCTTTATCGCGGTGCTGATCGCCAGCATTAATATTTTTGGTGGTTTCACCGTCACTCAGCGCATGCTGAAAATGTTCCGCAAAGGATAAGGGGTAACAAATGTCTGGTGGATTAGTTACAGCTGCATACATTGTTGCCGCGATCCTGTTTATTTTTAGCCTGGCAGGGCTGTCTAAACACGAAACCTCTCAGCAGGGCAACTACTACGGTGTTGCCGGGATGGCGATTGCGCTGGTGGCGACCATTTTGGGGCCGGACAGCAGCAACGTCGCGTGGATCCTGCTGGCGATGGTTATCGGTGGCGCCATTGGTATTCGTCTGGCGAAGAAAGTTGAAATGACCGAAATGCCGGAGCTGGTGGCGATTCTGCACAGCTTCGTAGGTCTGGCGGCGGTGCTGGTAGGTTTTAACAGCTACCTGCAGCATGAAACCGGCATGGAACAGATTCTGGTCAATATTCATCTGACCGAAGTGTTCCTCGGCATCTTCATCGGTGCGGTAACCTTTACCGGTTCCGTTGTCGCGTTTGGCAAGCTGTGCGGCAAGATGTCCTCCAAGCCGCTGATGCTGCCGAATCGCCACAAGCTGAACCTGGCGGCGCTGGTGGTTTCTTTCCTGCTGCTGGTGGTGTTTGTTCGTACCGACAGCGTAGGCATGCAGGTTCTGTGCCTGCTGGTGATGACCGTTATCGCGCTGGCATTTGGCTGGCACCTGGTGGCCTCTATCGGCGGTGCAGATATGCCGGTCGTGGTTTCAATGCTGAACTCCTACTCCGGTTGGGCGGCAGCGGCGGCGGGCTTTATGCTCAGCAACGACCTGCTGATTGTGACCGGTGCGTTGGTCGGTTCTTCCGGTGCGATTCTGTCTTACATCATGTGTAAGGCGATGAACCGTTCGTTCTTCAGCGTGATCGCCGGTGGTTTCGGTACCGATGGTACGGCTGCAAGCGGTGATGAAGAAGTGGGCGAACATCGCGAAATCAGTGCTGAAGAAACGGCAGAAATGCTGAAAGAGTCGCACTCGGTGATCATCACCCCAGGCTACGGCATGGCGGTAGCGCAGGCACAGTATCCGGTAGCGGAAATCACTGAGAGACTGCGCGCGCGCGGGATCAAAGTGCGCTTTGGTATTCACCCGGTAGCCGGGCGTTTGCCTGGTCACATGAACGTGCTGCTGGCTGAAGCGAAAGTGCCTTACGACGTGGTGCTGGAGATGGATGAAATCAATGATGATTTCTCCGATACCGACACCGTGCTGGTTATCGGCGCGAACGACACCGTTAACCCGGCCGCGCTGGACGATCCAAACAGCCCGATCGCCGGTATGCCGGTGCTGGAAGTGTGGAAAGCGCAGAATGTGATTGTCTTTAAACGTTCGATGAACACCGGCTACGCTGGCGTACAGAACCCGCTATTCTTTAAAGAAAACACCCACATGCTGTTTGGCGATGCCAAAGCCAGCGTCGATGCAATTCTCAAATCTTTGTAATGTAAAGCGTTTAATTTAAAACGTTTACTTCTTAAGCCGTCTCTTCTGAGACGGCTTTTTCATATGCATGATGAAGCCATGAATTGCTCATAAAATAGTCAGTCCGCAGTGTTATACTCAGTTCGTTTTCCCACCAAACTGAGGATATTATGGATACCGAGTTAACCCCCACGCAATTGGCCATCGAATTTCTGCGTCGTGACCTCACCGTTTTAACCCCTGCGCAGTACCTGAAAAAGCTAAAACTGCTGGAGCTGGAGTTTGCCGACTTAATGGCGCTCTCATCCATGGAGCTTAAAGAAGAGATCGATCACGCCTGGCGTTTAGGTATCCACTAACGTTTCGTTACCGACATTTGCTGTTGATGACAGGGGCCATAAAGGGCCCTTTATTTTTGCCTTGAACATAAAAAAATCCCCCGCGCAGGCAGGGGATTTTTTTTATTACAGTCTATTTAAGCGCTGGCTAATCGTCTTCGTCGTCATCCAGTTCAACCGGCGTCTGGTACTGATCTGGTTTCAGCGCCAGCAGGTCGCAGCGCAGGTGATCGATAACCTGTTCGGCAGTATTGCCGAGGAAGGCCGCCGATAACCCGGTGCGCCCGATGGTACCCAGCACCACAATCCCTGCCTGCAGATGCTCAGACAGGTCGGGAATCACCTCTTCAGGTAGACCTTTCTCAACGTGGGTGCGGCTTTCATCAATGCTGAATTTCTGTCGTAACGCTTTCATCGCCAGCAGATGCTGACCGCGAATGGCGTCGTTATAGATACTGGGGTCAAAATCAGGCAGTTCAATCGCGATATTGATTGGCGTTACCGGATAAGCGCCCACCAGATGGACCTCGGTATGGTTAACCTGTTCCGCCAGTTCAATTGTTTCTCTTACCAGCTTCTCATTGAGCGCGTTGTGGTAATTCTCTTCGCTGGCGAGGTTGACCGCCACCAGCGCTTTACCCCCTTCCGGCCATGGCTGATCTTTGACCATCCACACCGGACATGGACATTTGCGCAGCAGATGCCAGTCTGTCGGGGTGAAAATGACCGCTTCCAGCCGGTCGTGCTGGTGCGCCATCTTCAGGACCAAATCATGCTTATCGCTGATGATTTCCTGAATAATGGCCTCAAAGGGACGGTTGTGCCATACCACTTTGATGTCGATGGGAATACCGGAATCAATATAAAATTTGGCCTGCTCGCGGATCCAGGCGCTACGCTGGCTGATAACGCCCTGGCGCATGGCCGTGCGTTCATCAGGTGACAGCAGGGTGGTCATCTCATAGGAAAAATCATAGATCGGCAAAAAGGCTTTGATGCGTCCACCAATCCTTTGGTGCAGATACACCGCACGCCGCAATGCAGGCTGGTCGTCCTGATTGGGGTCAATTACTACCAGCATGTTCTGATACTTTGCCATACAGGGTCTCCTTACAACTGTAACCACAGTTCGTAATTAAAAAGATAACCTATATGGATGAAATGAAACAGGGGATGTGCCTGGCCAGATCAACAAATTAGAAAAAAATTCGCGATCTGGCCCAGTAACAGAAGAGTTATCAGGCGACGTTGCGGGCCTGACCGGCAAGTTGTGCCAGCAGGTCGCTATTTTCGATGGTGATATATTTGCCTTTGACCGCCAGCATACCGCTTTTCTGGAAACGCCCCAGCAGGCGGCTAATAGTTTCCACCGTCAGACCCAGATAGTTACCGATATCGCCACGGGTCATGGTCAGGCGGAACTCACGCGGAGAGAAACCACGCTGAGCGAAGCGACGGGAGAGATTATAGATAAAGGCCGCCAGGCGCTCTTCTGCGTTCTTTTTGGAAAGCAGCAGGATCATGTCCTGATCTCCTTTGATCTCGCCGCTCATCAGACGCATCATCTGCTGGCGCAGATTCGGCATTTTACCGGAAAGATCGTCCAGGGTTTCGAAAGGAATCTCGCAGACCATTGAGGTTTCCAGCGCCTGAGCAAAGCTCGGGTGATGGCCGGTGCCGATGGCGTCAAAGCCCACCAGATCGCCCGCAAGGTGAAAACCGGTAATTTGCTCATCACCCTGTTCAGTGATGGTGTAACTCTTGATGGTGCCAGAACGAATTGCATACAGCGATTTCAGCTCATCACCGGCTTTGAACAAGGTCTGTCCTTTCTGGATAGGCTTTTTCCGCTCGATGATGTTATCAAGCTGATCAAGCTCATGCTCGTTCAGAGTAAAAGGGATGCAAAGCTGGCTAATGCTGCAATCCTGGCAATGGATTGCACAACCGCCAGACTGAATGCGTCGTATAATTCGCTTTTCCGGGATCATAAGTCTGCTCAGGCTTTTAATTGATATTGGTCAATTTTAACATCTTTTTGGTGAGCAGGTAAGTCTCGAACCTCTGAAACACGTAATATTAAGAGGGTAAATCAATTATCCCTCTTATCTGCTTGATTACGAATGAGTTGTCGGAACGTATGAGATTGTAAAATTACCGGAAGATTCCAGAAAAGGCACATACGGTCAAAGAAGCAAATATCCCTCGTGGCGCAATAACCACTCTTTTCGTTGTACGCCGCCAGCGTATCCGGTCATGGTGCCGTTGCGCCCGATCACGCGATGGCAGGGCACCACAATACTGATTGGGTTGGATCCGTTCGCGGCACCGACCGCGCGCGCAGCACCAGACCGACCCAGCGTTTCCGCGAGCTGGCCGTAGTGCATGACCTGGCCGCAGGGTATGGTGCGCAGCGCTTTCCAGACTTCACGTTGAAACGGCGTGCCTGCGGTAGCGGTAGGAAGGGTGTCGATAATGCTCAGATCGCCTGCGAAATAGTCGGCGAGCTTACGGCTTAAATCACCCGGATTTGTGGCGGCAACGCGCTGGTATCCTTCGCGGTGATAGTGCAGATCCAGCAGTTGCTCCATGCGATCGCTATGCTCTTCCCACTCCACGGCGCGTAGTAGGTATTGCTCGTCGCAAATGATCCACAGCGGCCCCATTGGGGTATCGATTTTATCCTGCAGCAGCGTCAGCATCGTTATTCCTCTTCCCTTGTATTAGGCCAACAAGATACCACGTGGCCCGCGCGGGCAACTATACCCGTCATACTTCAAGTTACATGTGCGTTGGCAATAACTCGGCCCATCCCTGGTCCTCGCCCCTTCGGGGTCAGCACAAGCGCTGTTCAAGGCACTAGTGCCTTGTCCTGCAACTCGAATTATTTAGGGTATATACCCCCAAAAGATAAACATCTCTGGCGGCAAAACAACGTAAACGGATTGAGGGCGCAGGGTGTCGCCGCTATAGTAATCCCCGGTGGTAGCTGGAGGAACGCGCATGAATCTTGACGACAAATCCCTATTTCTTGGCGCTATGGAGGACGTACAGCCTCTGAAGCGCAATAACGACGTTCACTGGCATCCCGAGCGTAACGCTCGCCCCGTACAACGGGTAGACACCCTGCAGCTCGATAACTGTCTCACCACCGGCTATCTCGATATTGTGCCGTTAGCCACCGCGCTGGAGTTTAAGCGCGAAGGGCTGCAATCCGGGGTGCTGGATAAACTGCGACGCGGCAAATATAGCCAGCAGGCGAGCCTGAATCTACTGCGTCAGCCGGTTGAACAGTGCCGACAACTGCTGTTCGCCTTTGTGGTTCAGGCGCAGAAGGAGGGGCTGCGCAATTTGCTGATCGTTCATGGCAAAGGACGCGATGATAATGCTCACGCCAATATCATTCGCAGCTATCTGGCGCGCTGGCTGGTGGAGCTCCCGGAGGTTCAGGCCTTTTGTACCGCGTTAGGACACCACGGCGGCAGCGGCGCGTGCTACGTTGCTCTGCGCAAATCTGCCGAGGCAAAACAGGAAAACTGGGAGCGCCACGCCAAACGCAGCCGCTAGCGCATCAGTAACGTCAGCTCCCGGGCCGCTTTTTGCAGCTCGGGCAAAACTCTTTCCAGCATTTCACGCGTTGAAACCTGCCCGGCATGAACGCCGACGTTAAGCGCCGCCTGAATTTGCCCCTGCGGGTTAAACAGCGGCACCGCCAGCGAGCGTAGCCCCATTTCCAGCTCCTGATCGTTAAGCGCGTAGCCTTGTTGATGAACGCGTTTAAGTTCAGCGCGCAGTTTCGCCACCGAGTCGACGGTTTGCGGGGTATAGCGAATCATCGTCACCCGGCCCAGCATATCGTTGAGCTTCTCTTCCGGTTGATGACTCAACAGCACCCGTCCCATCGAGGTCGCCCACGCGGGAAGGCGGCTACCGATATCCAAATCAATGGTCATAATTCGCGAACTGGAAGCGCGGGCAATATAGAGAATGTCGTCGCCATCAAGCGTCGCGATAGAGCAGGACTCATTAAGCATTTCGCTTAAATGCTTCAGTACCGGCTGCGCGGATCGCGCCAGCGGCGTGGAGGCAAGCCAGGCGTGTCCCAAAGCCAGAATCTTCGGGCGCAGCTGGAAATTTTTGCCATCCTCGGCGTAAACAAAACCTAATTTGCTCAGGGTATACAGGCAGCGACGCACCGCCGCACGCGGAATACCGGTCTTCTGGCTGATTTGCGAGATGGACAGCAGTGGGCGCTGTGGGGTGAAGGCCTGAATCACTTCCAACCCGCGCGCCAACGAAGCCATAAAGTTCGGATCGCCCTTAAACGGATCGCTATCGCCCGTCAGTAAATCGTCTGGATGTTTCTCCATTTTCGTCTCCGTATTTGCCATCGATCACATTCTTTCGCTAAAGATATACGATGTTCGATTATCGCACCATATTTCGATTATCGCCCTTGACCAGCATCGTTAAGCGGGTCACATTTTGTGCGAACAACGAATAAAAGTGCGATTACCGCACATACAGGAGCGACCTGATGATTGATAAAAGCGTGTCGACGCTAAGTGATGCCATCGCTGGGATCCACGACGGGGCGACCATTATGATTGGCGGTTTTGGCCCCGCCGGTCAGCCGACGTACCTGATAGATGCTCTAATAGAACAGGGGGCTCGTGATTTAACCATCATTAACAATAACGCGGGCAACGGCGAGGTGGGCCTGGCGGCGTTACTGAAAGCCGGGCGGGTGCGCAAGATGATTTGCTCGTTCCCACGCCAGGTGGACTCACAGATTTTTGATGATCTCTATCGCCGCGGCAAAGTGGAGCTGGAGCTGGTACCGCAGGGAAATCTGGCGGCACGCATTCAGGCGGCAGGTGCCGGTCTCGGTGCGGTATTTACTCCTACGGGTTACGGTACGCCGTTGGCTGAGGGTAAAGAGACCCGCGAGATCGACGGCCGTCATTACGTTCTTGAATATCCCATCAAAGCAGATTTCGCGTTGATTAAAGCCCATCAGGGCGATCGCTGGGGCAACCTGGTTTATCGCAAAGCGGCGCGCAACTTCGGTCCGATTATGGCGACCGCCGCGCAAACCACCATTGTGGAAGTCTCACAACTGGTCGCCCTGGGGGACCTCGACCCGGAAAGCGTTATCACGCCGGGAATTTTCGTCCAGCGTGTTTATTCCCTGGAAAACCTGATTGCTGCCAAAAGCGCCTGAGGAACCCATTATGCAAAAACTGACTCGCGATGAGATGGCCCAGCGCGTGGCTCGCGATATTCCTGAAGGTGCTTATGTCAATCTGGGCATCGGCCTGCCGACCCGTATCGCCAACTATCTTCCGGCGGATAAAGAAGTGTTCCTGCACAGCGAAAACGGCCTGCTCGGGATGGGGCCGAAACCGCAGCCGGGGGAAGAGGACCCGGAGTTGATTAACGCCGGGAAAGAGTATGTGACTCTGCTTCAGGGGGGCTGCTATTTCCACCATGGTGACTCCTTCGCCATGATGCGCGGAGGCCATCTGGATATCTGCGTCCTTGGAGCCTATCAGGTCTCCGCCCGCGGCGATCTGGCTAACTGGAGCACCGGGGCGCCCGATGCCATCCCCGCCGTCGGTGGCGCGATGGATCTGGCTATCGGCGCGCGTCAGGTGTTCGTGATGATGGATCACCTGACTCGCGATGGCGAATGCAAACTTGTCGAACGCTGTACCTATCCGCTGACCGGCGTTGGCTGCGTCAGCCGCATCTATACCGATCTGGCGGTGATCGATATCAGTGAGAACGGCCCAGTGGTGCGGGAAATCTTTAACGGCCTCTCTTTTGAAGAACTGCAGCGCATCACTCCGGTGACGCTGACTTTCGAGCAACTGGCGGAAAGCGCGTAAGGAACCTATGATGAATCAGGCATTTATCTGCGATGCGGTGCGTACGCCGTTCGGTCGTTTTGGCGGTACGCTGGCGACAATGCGCGCTGACGATCTGGCGGCGCTGCCGCTAAAAGCGCTGCTGGAACGTAACCCAGGCCTTGACCCAGCGCGTATTGATGATGTGATTTACGGCTGCGCCAACCAGGCCGGGGAAGATAACCGCAACGTTGCCCGCATGGCGCTGCTGCTGGCCGGGCTGCCGGAAAGCGTGCCGGGCAGTACCGTTAATCGCTTGTGTGGTTCCAGCCTTGATGCGATCGGCATCGCAGCGCGCGCGATTAAAAGCGGCGAAACTCAACTGATGATTGCCGGTGGTGTCGAAAGCATGTCGCGGGCACCGTTTGTGATGGGCAAGGCGGAAAGCGCCTTTAGCCGAACGATGCAGATGGAAGACACCACTATCGGCTGGCGCTTTATCAACTTGCAGATGAAAGCGCTGTATGGCGTTGATTCAATGCCGGAAACTGCCGAAAACGTGGCGGGCGATTTTGCCGTTTCGCGTGTAGATCAGGATGCGTTTGCGCTGCGTAGCCAGCTGCGCACTGCGGCTGCGCAAGCGGCTGGGCGCTTTGCCGATGAGCTGATCGCCGTTTCGGTCCCGCAGCGAAAGGGTGAAGCGCTGCTATTTACCCAGGATGAACACCCGCGCAGCACTAGCGCAGAGGCGCTGGCGAAACTACGCGGGGTCGTGCGTGCTGACGGCACGGTCACGGCGGGTAACGCCTCTGGGGTTAACGACGGTGCCTGCGCGTTATTGCTCGCCAGCGAGCAGGCGCTTACGGCAAATGATTTACAGCCGCTGGCCCGTGTGGTCGGCGTGGCGACGGCGGGGGTTGCGCCGCGGATTATGGGGTTTGGCCCGGCACCGGCGGTGCGCAAGGTTCTGGCGCAAACCGGCCTGACCCTTGGGCAAATGGACGTCATTGAGCTGAATGAAGCCTTCGCCGCCCAGGCGCTGGCGGTGACGCGCGATCTGGGGTTGCCTGACGATGCCGCGTACGTAAACCCTAACGGCGGCGCGATTGCGCTGGGCCATCCGCTGGGGGCTTCAGGTGGGCGTCTGGCGATGACTGCGGCGTATCAGCTGCGGCGAACAGGCGGACGCTATGCGCTGTGCACCATGTGTATCGGCGTCGGTCAGGGGATCGCGCTGATTATTGAACGCGTTTAAGGAGCCAGAATGAGTTTGTTGACCCCGATGATGCGCACCAGTCCGCTGACCGCCTGGTTCAGCGATGCGCAGCGGGTGCAGGGTATGCTGGATTTTGAAGCCGCGCTGGCCCACGCTCAGGCCGAGTGCGGGCTGGTGCCGCAGGCGGCGCTTAACCCGATTATCGAATCATGCCAGCATCAGCAAATTGACTTTGCGGCTTTGGGACAGGCCGCCGCCAGCGCGGGCAACCTCGCCATCCCGCTGGTAAAACAGCTCACCGCGCGGGTAAAAGCTCAGGACGAATCGGCTGCGCGCTATGTCCATTGGGGAGCAACCAGTCAGGACGCAATTGATACCGGCTTGATCCTGCAACTGCGCGGCGCGCTGGCGGAAACGGACGCGCTCTTACAACGCCTGCTCGATGCGCTGGCCAGCCAGGCCGAGCGACATCAGCATACGGTGATGCCCGGGCGTACCTGGATGCAGCATGCGCTGCCGGTGACCTTTGGCCTGAAGCTAGCGGGAACGCTCGACGCGCTGCTGCGCTGGCAGATACGTCTGCGTGAAATGCGATCAAGGATGCTGGTGCTGCAATTTGGCGGTGCCGCCGGCACGCTTGACTCGCTCAAAGCGCAAGCGCCACAGGTTGCCGCTGCGCTGGCAAAAACGCTCGACCTGAACCTTCCCGATACCCCATGGCACAGCCAGCGCGATCGTCTGTTAGAAGTGGGGGCGTGGTACGCGGGTGTTTGCGGCACTCTTGGTAAATTCGCCAATGATTTTTCCCTGCTGATGCAAACCGAAGTTGCCGAAGTCTCTGAACCGGTCGCCGAAGGTCGCGGCGGTTCATCGACCATGCCGCACAAACGTAATCCCATCTCCTGCGCGGCTATCTTGACAGCCGCTCAACGCACGCCCGGACTGGTGGCAACGCTGTATGCCGGACAGATTCAGCAGCATGAGCGCGCGCTGGGCGGATGGCAGGCGGAGTGGGAAACGCTGCCGGATCTGATCACCCTCGTCGGCGGCGCGATGGCGCAAAGCGAAACACTGGTGCGTGAAATGCAGGTGTTTGCGCATAAGATGCGCGCCAACCTTGATATCACCCATGGCCTGATTATGGCGGAAGCGGTCACCCTGGCGCTGGCGGAGTTTATCGGTAAAGCCGAGGCCCATCATCGGGTTGAGGCCTTGTGTCGTCAGGCGATGGATGAATCTCGTTCGCTGCTGAGCGTGCTGGATAACGATCCCTTGGTCGGTGAGCATCTTTCCACCAGCCGTTTAACCCAACTGCTGGACCCGGCAACGGCGACCGGCAGCGCTGAACTCTTCGTGCGTCAGGTGATGGCGCGCTATAAGGAGCAACGTAATGAAGGTTGATTATCAGATTGACGGGCCGGACGGTGCGCCGGTCATCGTACTCTCCAATTCGCTGGGGACCACCCGGGCGATGTGGCAGCCGCAGCTCGCGGCGCTAACTCAGCATTTTCGCGTCCTGCGCTACGATACTCATGGTCATGGTAAAACCGGCAAAAGCGGAAAGGTAACGCTGGCGCAGCTTGGCGAAGATGTGATTGCGCTGCTCGATCATCTTAATATTGATAAAGCCTGGTTTTGCGGTATTTCAATGGGTGGGCTGACCGGACTGTGGCTGGGGCGTTTTGCGCCTGAACGCTTTTATGGCCTGGTCGTCGCCAATACCGCAGCACGAATTGGCGATCAGTCGGGCTGGCTGTCGCGTGCCCGCGCGGTTCGTCAGGAGGGCATGGACGTTGTGGCTGCCGGATCGGCGGATCGCTGGTTTACCCACGAATTTCGCCAGAAGACGCCGGAAGTGGTGGAAGCGCTGTGCCATCAACTGACCCATAGCAATGCAGAAGGTTATGCGGACTGCTGCGAGGCGCTGGCGGCGGCCGGCCTTCGCGCTGAAGTGGCGCAAATTCCGCTACCCGTTTTGATTATTGCCGGGGAAAGTGACCCTGTCACCACGGTGACGGACGCCAACTTCCTGCATCAGCAGATCCCCGCCTCACAGGTGGTAGTACTGGCAGCTTCTCATTTATCGAATATCGAAGCACCGAAGGCGTTCAGCGCCGCGTTGCTGGGCTTTTTCCAGGGAGAACAGCATGGAAGATAAACAGCGCTATCAGCAGGGAATGGCGGTGCGCCGCAAGGTGCTTGGCGATACCCATGTTGATAAAACCCTGCAAAAACTGACGCCGCTCAATGAGGAGTTTCAGGATTTTATCACCCGCTACGCCTGGGGTGAGACCTGGACCCGTCCGGGCCTCGATCACCATACCCGCAGCATGATTACCATCGCGATGCTGATTGCCCTGAACCGCGAAGCTGAGCTGAAAATGCATCTGCGCGCGGCGTTTAATAATGGCGTCACCCGCGATGAGTTAAAAGAGCTGATTATGCACTCCGCGCTCTACTGCGGCCTGCCCGCAGCTAACGCCACGATGCATCTGGCGCAGCAGGTTTTTGATGAGGTGGATAGCGAGCATAGGTAGTTTCCGATTCGCTGGCTGCAAGCGTTAAGCATCGCAGCCAGCGTCGGACGGCAATTTGGTTAAAGGTACTTGTGCGTTAAATTAGCAATATCATGCTGATGGTCGGTGCCATTAATGCAGTGTCTGGCGCCAATAAAATCGACGTGATTATGATTGATATACTCGGTAAGTTTAAATCCGGTAAAAGCCCCGACTTTAAAACCATGAACTAATATGAATAATGACGTATTGGGCTCGAGGGCGAGATCTGGGTTTTCAGAAAGATTCAGATCGAGGATTTTTGCATACATTTCATAATTATTTTTCCATGTTAGTTGTACGTAGCCCCGGCCGTAGTAGGGATAATATTTAAGATTTTTCTTGCACCAGCTCTCATCAAGCCAGAAAGCCTCCCGAACCGGTTTGAATGTTTTTGCCGTTTCCCATTCTACCGTTGCTAAAACATAGGCCATTTGGCTATTAAGCGATAGCCCCATGGCATTACACATCATTTTTATGGCATTAATCGTACTGTCTTTATCATCCAGCTCATATTTGATGGGCCATACTGCGTTAACTTTTTCTTGAAGACTGTGAACTGAGATAGGGCCAATAAGGTCGGGATTGCCTTCAATAACGTCTTTCTTGAAATTAGCCCAGGCAGTTTTGGTTTTAGGTCCAATCATCCCGTCGATGTCCCCGA
Organism: Klebsiella sp. RHBSTW-00484; assembly: GCF_013705725.1. Classification (NCBI taxonomy): domain Bacteria; kingdom Pseudomonadati; phylum Pseudomonadota; class Gammaproteobacteria; order Enterobacterales; family Enterobacteriaceae; genus Klebsiella; species Klebsiella sp. RHBSTW-00484. The sequence continues at coordinate 2,835,276 of NZ_CP055481.1, forward strand.
CGGGATAACCTATAATAGATAAACATCGCTGAATGCTTTTTATTTGAGCATTATCAAGTGCATATAACGGTGTCGGGGAGGTAATTGAATCCAGATTCTCAAATGACATTATTTATTCCTCTAGTTTGAGGGCAGTGGATGCGATCAATTACTGCGAACAGAACACTGGCATAGCGAAACCACCCCCTTTTATAAACCCAGGGGGTTCATTGGGGTCGATAACCAATAAAAAATTGTCCTTTTTATTTTTATCATGTGACCACACTAGATTATATCCTGTGTAAATAAGATAGCGACCCTGTTTAGTGAGCGTTGATTTGCCTTGCCAGCATCCGGTATAGGCGCAGACGGACATATTTTTATTATCAACGCTTATGGATGCAGGGGTGAAAGATGTCGGTGAGGAACAGCTATTTTTATCGCACTGGACTTCAATGCTTTTATTTGTACAGTTCCAGCTCGATGAAAATACAGTGAAAGGTAACAGGGAAAAAATTAGCAATAAGTATCGCATAATGGTTTCTCTCTAGATTTGCCATGGAGTAGTCAATCTATATTGCCACCAGTTTATATAACTATACCCTAAATAATTTGACTTGCAGGACAAAACGGTTAACCGTTTTGAACTGAGCTTGCGCTGGCTCCTTAAGAGGTGAGACCACTGGCGGACGTAGCCAACGCGTCTATAGCTTGAGGTATGACGGGTATATACAACACGATCTGCTGGCATTACTGATTACACTGTAGTTGGTTTTCATCAGGCTTGAGCAAGATTATTTTAAGACAATAGCCGGTTTTTTTATTCAATAATGAACTAAAACGATGCCGGGTATTAATCATTGAAGAGGGACGAAAGAATGATAAAAATAGTAGACCCGACAGGTGATAAATACGCTAATAATAAGCAGTGGAATTAAATTCCCGACGGTTTTTCCGCCGGTGGTTGTCTTTGATCGGTATAAGCCTTACTGACAGTATTGCTTAAGCAGGTCGTACTGCTCAGCGATCAGATGATAGCGATACACCGGACGCCCGGTGGCGCCATAGTGAATGCTGGTATACAGAATGTTAATCTGCGCCAGCCAAATCAGATACTTACGGCAAGATACTCGAGAAATACTTACCGCTGCCGCCAGTTCGTCGGTGGAAAACTCAATGTCCGGGTGCGCATCAATCCACTGGCAAAGGGTGCGCAGCGTCTGGGAGGTTAAGCCTTTTGGCAGCTTACGCGCATCGGTAGCTTCCGGCGCGCTGCCGTGCAGCAGCCGATCGACATCTGCTTGTTCGTACCAGGGTTGGCCGGTCATCAGCTTGCGCTTTTCGCGCCAGGCGGTAAGCGCCTCTTCAAAACGGGGGAACTGGAAGGGTTTGATCAGATAGTCGACTACGCCATAGTGCATAGACGTCTGCACCGTTGTGGCGTCGGCGGCGGAAGTAATCATAATCACATCGATGGCCCGGCCCGAGGCGCGAATGGTGGGCAGCAGATCCAGGCCGCTATCCTGCTGCATATACACATCCAGCAGGACCAGGTCTATCTCCAGATCCTTATCGTCAATCATCTCCCTGGCTTTACTCAGCGTTGACGCCGTGCCGCTGCAACGAAAGCCGCTGACGCGCGCTACGTACAGGCGATTCAGTTCGGCTACCATGGCATCATCGTCAACAATTAATACATTTATCACGCACTTTTCCTCTTACTATCCCAGGGAAGATGAACAAAAAATTGGGTAAACACGCCGGGTTCGGACTCGACGGCCAGCGTGCCGCCCAGTTCGTGAAGCTGCTGGCTGGCAAGAAACAGCCCGACGCCGCGATTCTCGCCTTTGGTGGAGAATCCTTTATTAAAAATATCATCAATAATCGCCTGTGGAATACCGGGGCCATCATCGCTGACTTCGCCGCTCAACCAGCCGTTCTGATAGTGTAACAGCAGGCTGACTTCGCCCTCGGCCTGGCCGCTCATGGCATCGAGCGCGTTCTCGATTAAATTGCCCAGCACGGTGATCAGCACGGTTACCTGTTTTTCATTCGGGCTGTCCGGCACCAGGCTCTCTTCGGCAAGCGTGAGGGTAAAACCGCGCTCCCTGGCATGCTGAATTTTGCCGATTAAAAATCCCGCGACGACCGGCGATTTAATGCGGTTCTGGATTTCACCAATATCCGCCTGATAAGTGTGGGCGGTGTGCAGCACGTACTCTTCCAGCTTGTCGTAACTCTTTATATTCAGCAGGCCGAGAATCACGTGCAGTTTATTCATAAATTCATGTGAGGTGGTGCGCAGGGCGTCAACGTAATTCACCATCCCATCGAGGCGCTGAAGCAGTTGGCTGACTTCGGTTTTATCACGGAAGGTGCTGATTGCGCCCACTACGTCATCCTGGCTGCGCACCGCAACGGTGTTGCTGATCAGCAGAAGGCCGTTACAGCCCAGCTCCCGATCGTAAATGGGTTCTCCGGTTTGCAGCACCTCCTGCAAATCCGCCAGCAGCGGCGTATCGGTGATGTCATTATTAGGGCCGTTAAACAGGATATCGCGCGCGGCGGGGTTAATCAGCGTGACCTGGCCGTCAGCATCTACCGCCACGACGCCCTCTTTTAACGAGTGCAGCATCGCCTGGCGCTGCTGAAACTGGTTGGATATCTCCTGCGGCTCCAGGCCCAACAGAACGCGCTTCAGACCGCGAACCAGACTCCAGGTACCAATGGCGCAAACCAGCGCACTGAACAGCACGGTCAATATTACATCCCGGCGGCTGGTAGCGATTTGCTGATCAACTTTGCTCAGCGAAATGCCAATCGCCACCACGCCAATTTGCCGGTGGTTATCGTCAAAAACAGGCGTAAAAACCCGCAGCGCCGGGGCCAGTACGCCGTGGTTAACGGCAACGTTCTCTCGACCTTTTAGCGTTGGCAGAATGTCATCGCCAATAAAAGGTTGACCGATAATCTGGCTATTGGGGTGCGAATAGCGGATGCCGTCCATATTGGTGACTACGGCAAACAGCAGCCCATTGCGTTTGGTGGCCGCCAGCGCCAGCGGCTGGATGATATTATTTTGCGGCGATAAGGCCAAACCACGTTTGACTTCGGGGGTATCGGCCAGCGTTCGCGCCACCGCCAGCGCCGTATCTTTCACACCGTCGCGCGTCGCGCCGCTGATCTGCATAAACCACAGGGTATAGACCAGAAGCAACACTGAACCGATCACGCTGCTAATCATTAAGGTGACCGCGGTGCTCAGCTTCATACTCATTGAGCGTTTACGGGCGGGCGAAGCCTGCTGCGCTAATTCATTCATACTAACCCCGGTGAATCGCTAATAAGCGTGTCGCTGAATCAAAGGATCTCTTAAAGCCGTGTAAAAAGCAAAATTGACCGTCAGGAGCCGGTTAAGAGAGTAGGGCAATAGCGAAGCCGCACCGGAATAATGCCATCTTCCATCATCGAATATCCCTACTGAATTTGTGAGAATTAACGTATTTATAAACAAATATATCCTCCCGGAATGGCGATTCCTGCTGTTGAATATTTCATTTTTTTAATGGTTATTTTACTTTTTTAAGTTAAAAAACCAGGTTAATAATAATTGGCTATGTGTGCGAAAGTGTAAATGATATTTTAAAATAAAGTAAAAGTGCGTTAATATGCACCCTCTTATTACACTTGTGCTATGTGATATTTCTATTATGCCTGCAATTAAAAATACGATTATATCTATGACCGCATTAGCGATGTTCGTCAGTTCGGCGACATATGCAAATGACGATACCTCGAAAAAAACCGATTTCCTGTTGATTGGCGGCGGCATTATGAGCGCGTCGCTGGGGACCTGGCTGCACGAATTACAGCCGGAGTGGAAACAGGTGATGGTTGAGAAGTTAGATGGCGTTGCGCTGGAGTCCTCGAACGGCTGGAACAACGCCGGGACCGGGCACTCCGCTAACATGGAGCTGAACTACACGCCGGAACGCCCGGATGGCTCTATCGACGTCAGCAAAGCGCTGGATATTAACGAGCAGTTTATGATCTCCCGTCAGTTCTGGACGGCGCAGGTCAAACGCGGCATTTTGCACGATCCGCATGCATTTATTAATTCCACCCCGCATATGAGTTTCGTCTGGGGTGATAACGTGGATTATCTGCAAAAACGTTATACCGCCTTGCAGCAAACCACTTTATTCCAGGGGATGAAATTCTCCACCGATCACGCGCAAATAAAGCAATGGGCGCCGCTGGTTATGGAAGGTCGCGATCCGCAGCAAAGAGTCGCGGCGACATGGACGCCGGTTGGTACCGACGTTAACTATGGGGAAATAACCCGCCAGCTGATCGGAAGCCTGAAGAAAAATAACAACTTCACGCTGCAAACTTCGTCTGAAGTGACCGATTTTAAACGTAATGCCGATAATTCATGGCACGTGACGATTAAAAACGTGAATAGCGGCGAAGAGCAGGCGATCGATGCCAAGTACGTCTTTATCGGCGCTGGCGGCGGTGCGCTGAAATTACTGCAAAAAACCGGTATCCCGGAAGCGGATAACTACGCCGGTTTCCCGGTGGGCGGCTCCTTCCTGATGACCGAAAATCCGGCAGTGACCAAAGAGCATCAGCAAAAAGTCTATGGTCAGGCCTCGGTGGGCGCACCGCCGATGTCGGTACCGCATCTTGATGCCCGTTTCCTCGACGGCAAGCGCGTGGTGCTGTTTGGGCCATTCGCCACCTTCTCAACTAAGTTCCTTAAAAACGGCTCGTTCCTGGATCTGCTGAGTACCACCACCACCGATAACGTGCTGCCGATGACTCACGTTGGTCTGGACAACTTCGACCTGGTGAAATACCTGATTAGCCAGGTTATGTTGAGTGATGATGACCGCTTTGCAGCGTTGAGAGAGTATTACCCTAGCGCACGTAAAGAGGACTGGAAGCTGATTCAGGCCGGCCAGCGCGTGCAGATCATCAAGAAAGATGCTGAAAAGGGCGGCGTGCTGAAGTTGGGTACGGAAGTGGTGGTCGATCAGCAGAAAACCATCTCCGCTCTGCTGGGTGCATCGCCGGGCGCTTCTACCGCCGCGCCAATTACCCTGAATGTGATTAAGCAGATGTTCCCGGAGCAGTTTAACTCCCCGGAATGGCAGAGCCGCATTCGCGATATCGTCCCAAGCTACGGTCAGAAGCTGAACGGCAACGTTGCGCTGACTCAGCAGGTTTGGAATGACACCGCTGCCGCATTGCAGTTGACCAAACCGCCGGTGATCGAGATGAACGCCGCCGCGCCGGTCATGACCGCAAAACCGGCAGAGCCGAAGGCGGAAGCGTCGCCGCAGCACGATATGGCACTCTAAGCCCACGCCTGTGAAATTGCCCGGTGGCGGCTAGCGCCTTACCGGGCCTACGGGACGAGTTCGGGTTTTGTAGGTCGGGCATGGCGCTAGCCGCCGCCCGACAGAAAGGCGAGCACGGTAACCCAAATAAGTTGGCGACTCGACTCCCACGATTAATGAATCTCACTCATAACCTCAATCCCCCTCGCAGGGATTATCCCGCGCGCCTTTCCCGCTAAACTTGCCGCTCTCCTCATCGCAATCCCTCTCCTCAACGGAAATAATAATGACTTCACCGCAAACGCGTGCAGCCAGCGGGCCGCTGTTTATTCTGATTCTCAGCGGGCTGATGGCGTTCACCTCGCTCTCGACGGATATCTACCTGCCGGCGATGCCGGTAATGGCTGCCGAGTTACAGGGTGATGCTGAAATGACTATCACCGGTTTTCTGATTGGTTTTGCCCTGGCGCAGCTGGTTTGGGGCCCAATTAGCGACCGCCTCGGACGACGAACGCCGCTGTTTATCGGCATGGTACTGTTTATTATCGGTTCTGCGGGCTGTGCGCTGTCGACTACTATCGATCAAATTGTCTTCTGGCGCGTCTTCCAGGCGCTGGGAGCCTGCACCGGACCAATGCTGGCGCGGGCGATGGTGCGCGATCTCTTTGCTCGCAGCCGGGCGGCGCAAATGCTTTCAACTTTAACTATCGTGATGGCTATTGCGCCGATTGCCGGGCCGCTAATCGGCGGGCAGATGATTAAAGTCACCAGTTGGCACGCTATCTTCTGGCTGTTGGCAGTGATTGGCGCGCTGATGTTTATTGCGCTGCGCTGGCTGCCGGAAACACTGCCGCCGGAACGTCGTCAGCAGGGCTCAATGCTGGGGGCATTTCGCAATTATGGTCAGCTGTTGAAAAACGCGACTTTTATGCGCTACACCCTGAGCCTGACCTTTTTCTACGTCGCCGCCTATGCCTTTATTACCGGTTCGCCGGATGTCTATATTCGTTACTACGGCGTTGCGCCGCAGCATTACGGCTGGTTGTTCGCGGTGAATATTATTGGGGTTATGGCGATGAGCGTGGTAAACCGCCGTCTGGTTCAGCGCCACGCCCTGAGCTCGCTGCTGAAAATATCGCTGGCGGTTGCCGCGCTAGCCGTCGTGATACTGGCGACGGGTGTCAGGCTGCATATTGGCGGCATTGGTCTGATAGTGGCCAGCGTGTTCCTTTTTTTCTCGATGAACGGCGTGATTGCCGCCACCTCGACCGCCGCGGCGCTGGATGAGGCAGGGGCGTTTGCTGGTTCGGCCTCAGCGCTGATTGGCTCATTGCAGTACGGCAGCGGGATTATTTCTTCGTTACTGCTGGCGTGGCTGCGTGACGGTACGCCATGGACGATGGCGTGGATCATGGCTGCTTTTACCCTTGCCAGCCTGCTGCTGGCCTGGCGAAACCGATAAATTGCACTAATCGATATCTCTGCGCGTATATCCCGGTTTCGGCTAATACGTCAATCGTTAATTGCGTTTATACTGTCTTGAAATCACACAAGAAAATGCAAATGAAGACCGAAATGCGGGGCGCAATGCAATGAAAGACGACATTAATCAGGAGATCACCTTCCGCAAGCTGTCGGTTTTTATGATGTTTATGGTGAAGGGCAATATCGCCAGAACTGCAGAGGCGATGCAACTGAGCGGCGTCAGCGTTCATCGGGCGCTGCACACCCTGGAAGAGGGGGTTGGCTGTCCGCTTTTTATCCATAAAGGACGGAATCTGTTACCGCTCCCGGCGGCGTGGACGCTGCTTGAATACTGCCAGGACGTGATGAGCCTGATGACTCGTGGACTGGAAGCAACGCGCAAAGTGGCTGGCGTCGGACAGGGGCGGCTACGCATCGGTACGCTTTATTCCCTGACGCTGGAAACCGTACCGCGCATTATTATGGGCATGAAGCTGCGCCGTCCTGAGCTGGAGCTGGATCTCACCATGGGATCCAATCAGATGCTGCTGGATATGCTGGAAGATGATGCGCTGGATGCGATTCTGATTGCCACCAACGAAGGTGAGTTCAGCAATTCCGCTTTTGATGTGGTCCCGCTGTTTGAGGATGATATTTTCCTCGCTGCCCCGGCAACGGAGCAACTGGATACCAGCCAACCTGCCGAGCTGCGCGATTACGCTGAGCGTAAGTTTGTCTCGCTGGCGGAAGGGTTTGCTACCTATGCGGGCTTTCAGGATGCGTTTCAGGTAGCCGGATTTGAGCCGGAAATCGTTACCCGGGTTAACGATATCTTTTCAATGATTAGCCTGGTTCAGGCGGGGGTGGGGTTTGCGCTGCTGCCGGGACGCATGAAAAAAGTCTATGAAAACGACGTACAGCTGTTGAAGCTGGCGGAGCCATATCAGATGCGCCAGCTTATCTCGATTGTCTATTCACATCATCGCGAGCGCGACGCCGACCTGCTGGCGCTGGCGGCAGAAGGGCGCATGTACGCCCGCAGCCTTAGCCATTAAGCCGGATAGCCAGGTGACGAGCGACTTCTACGCCGCTGCGTTCCAGCGAAATGCTCTCACCGTGCCAGCCCGCCTGGCGGGTAAGACAGGTCAGAACGCCGCCCGGCGGCATCTCAATTGCCAGCCGCGCCTCGCGCTCATCGGCGGCAACCATCGCCTCCTGCCAGCGCACGGTGCGCGCCATATTCAGCGCCAGATCGTCGGCGATTTTCAGCGGGTCCCAGAGCACGCGCGCCGTGGAGCCGCTCAAATACGCGCAGCGTGGGCGCTTGAGCGTGATGGCAGAAAAGGCCTTCGCCAGCTCAGCCGCCGGTTTATCCAGTAACGCGCAGTGCGACGGTACGCTGACCGCTAGCCGCTGCGCTTTGCTGGCACCCGCCTTCAGCGCCAGCTGTGCCACTCGCGCCATCTCCTCGTCGCGCCCGGCAATCACTATCTGCGTTTCGGCGTTAAGGTTGGCGATATAAAGCTCGCTGTCGGCAATCAGCTTTTCTACGCGGTCGAGCGTCAGGCCCATAATGGCGGTAAGCCCGTAGCCTTGAGGATAAGCTTGCTCCATTAAATCGCCGCGTAGCGCCACCAGACGCAGGGCGTCGGCGAAGTCCAGCGCATCGGCAATCACCGCTGCCGGGAAAGCGCCGATCGACAGGCCGCTGACCATGTCCGGGTTTACGCCCTGGCGCTGAAGCTCCCGCGCCCAGGCAACACCGGTAATTAACAGGCACAACTGCACCGCGCGGGTATGTTGTAACGCGGCGGCGTTATCTAAATTATCGACTTCATCGCCAAGCACGGTGCGCGCTTCAGCCAGAATATTCTGGCGATCGGGGATAGCGGCGAGCATACCTTGCCGCTGGTTTCCCTGACCGGGAAAGGTAAAGAGAATTTTCATGCTTCCTCCCTGTTCCACGGCGTCTCGGTAAGACGCGCGCCGTGGGACGTCTTCAGCAGAGCGCGGCCATCGCGCAGCCACTCGTTAAGCGCGAAAGCTCCGGCTGGCGTTTCGACCTGGGTATCCGCCCGGCAGGGCAACTGGGCGACGCGGGCTTGCCATTCGAGCAATGCCTCACGGGTGACAGGCTGCGGGGCGCGAATGAGTAGATCCAGATCGCTGGTGGCGTGGAGAACGGGAATTTCGGTGGCCAGCGCGTAGCCAGTGCTGCCGGTAATGCCCCAACGCCATGGCCAGTCGTGCAGGGTCAGTGAAATAGCCGCCTGTAGCGGCGGCTGAGAGACAAACGGCGAGCGCAGAAGCAGCTGGCGGTCGGCGAGCGTTTCCGGGCTGATGGTACGAACGATATTCTCCATCCGTACCCAGCCCGCAGCCCGCTGTTCGCGCTTCATGCCGCGCACGCCCACCGGAATGCGGGCGTCGGCATCAACGTCGCGTCGGACCACCACCGGCAGGCTGACTCGCCAGTGCTGGGCGACCCAGAGTTCCTCGGTAGCCTCCAGCGCACAGGCTTGATTCAACCAGACTAAATCGTGAGGACGCGGCATTGATGACATCGTTAGATCCCTGAAGTTAAAGTGATAAACAGCGGCAGCGACAGGATACACAGAACCGAGCTTAACAGCAGCACCGCTTCCGCATCCGGCGACTGCACGCCAAAGCGGTTACCGAACACCACGCCGAAGAAACCGGCCGCCAGGGCAATCATCAGAATCGCGGTGATGGCGATGGAGCCATGCAGACCGAGTAGCATCACCAGACCCCAGGCGATAAACGGCTGCACCAGCAGTTTGACGATGGTTGACGTCGCGATCAGCGCGTTGAGCTGCAGTTTACGCGCCGACAGAATCACCCCGGTCAGGAACAGCGCTGCGGCGGTTGCCGCCAGGCCCAGCGGTTTAATGGAGGAGAGCAGCAGATCCGGCATTTTGATACCGATGGCGGAAAGTACCACCCCCAGCAGCGGGCCCCAGACAATCGGTTTTTTCACCGAACGCCACATCAATACCGGCAGCATCGCCAGCGTTGAACCGCTGTTTTCTCCGGCTGCCAGCGCTTTTTCACGTTCCAGAATCAGCAGACAGAACGGCGTCATCAATACCGAACCGCAGGCAATAGACACGGCGACCGAGAGCGAGGTTGACGCACCTTCACCGAGCACGCTGCCAAGAATCGGCAGGCCGAGCGCGGCGTAGTTAGGCAGCGCCACGGTCAGGGTCAGCACGGCGGCATCCTGCGGTGAGCGCTTAAAGACGCGGGTAGCGAGGAAGTAGATGGCCGCGTAGGTAATCCACATCGCGCCGGTGAGCACCAGCACCAACGGTGATTGGGCGACGATGCCGCCCCACGGCGTCTGTACCGTGGCGCTGAACAGCGTCGCGGGCAGGGCGAAATCCATTACGAAAATGTTGAGCAGCGAGACGTTTTTGTTATCGACCATTTTGGCCTTACCGGCCCAGAAGCCCAGCAGCATGATGACAAAAATCGGCGCAAGAGCATGAATAATCACATAAGTCATAAATCACCTGTAAATAGAATAGAGTACTGGCGCGATTGTTATAATTTCTAAAAGCAGTCTCTCCCCAAAGACACTCGATAAGTGCCTTTGGGTGGCCGCTTCCGGCAGGTTTTCTTTTACTTAGGGACTGACTACCAGCTGGCGCGCATGCGTTCGCGCACCTGTTGGGAACTACGGCGGTTCTCCGCACCCAGGCGGCATTTCAGGGTGACATCCTGGCGAGCGTCAGCGATGGCGTCGCGCAGGGTGGCGGTGACCAGAGCCAGATCGCGAGCGTCTGGGGCATCCGGATGACTAATATCGAGCAGGGAGGAGAGCAGGCCGAGCGTTGCGTAGTTGCTGACGTCATAGGCCATCGGCGGAATAGTTGCCGCCAGTTTCTCCAGCGCCTCAACGGTACGCAGGGTGATCCGCGCGGCAGACTCTTTGCCCATCGCATGAACCAGCACGCCGCTGTCGTTAAAGGCGATCAGGCGGTTGGCCTGGTAGCCGTGGGCCAGAAACGCCCCGGACATCGCTTTGCCGACAATCAGGCCAATCACCGGGTGACCAGCAAGACGCGCTTTGGCATAAGCGCCTGCCGCACCGGCCAGCGCCTGATGAATACCGAAGGCCTCTTCGCGGCGACCATAGGCCTGGCTGGGCACATCGATAACCGCAATGATTGGGCGCTTCACCGGGTTATCCGCATCGGCGTCGATAGTTTCGTTAACCACTTTCGCCAGAGTCCAGCCTTCAAGCAGGCCGACTTCGCCCTGAGCGGCGCGCGGGTAGTGGTTATTAGCATCCGGCACCACGGCGATAAAACGCACGGACTCGCCGTTAAAATCGGCATCGGCAACCTGTACTGACGGGCACAGACCGCTCATCAGCGGGGCATTCGGTGCCAGTTGGTTTAGCCACAGCGCGGCGCGATTAGTGAACTGACTCATTATTTCTCCTCCCGGGCGAATAGCTGTTTGATCTGCGCGGTAGCCGCCTGCTGGCGGGTATCGAAGTGGGTCAAACGGGTCAGGAAATCATCATATTTGTCGCTGCGATGCTGGGCCGGTACGCCCTGGGCAATCGCCTCGTTCATCGCCGTTTTCACCGCGTTGACGCCGTCACCCACCAGCGCATCCACCAGGCCGCTGGCGTAGCGAATTTCGCCGCCGGTCATGCTCCAGATAAACGGACGGTCGCGGGAGTCATACTCTTCAATGCCTGCTTCCTGTTCAATAACCTGTGGCCCGTTGAGCCCCAGGCGCGCTTCGCGAGTGACAATCAGGTAGCTGCACAGCGCTGCGGCGATGGACATCCCACCGAAGCAGCCGACGGTGCCGGTGATAATACCGACCACCGGGGTGTAGCGACGCAGGTCGACAATCGCGGCATGAATATCGGCGATAGCGGCAAGGCCCAGGTTGGCCTCCTGCAGACGCACGCCGCCGGTTTCCAGACACAGCACCGCCTGGGTGGGGATACCGTTGCGGTTATCTTCCGCCGCCAGCTCAAGCGCGGCGGCCATTTTCGCGCCGGAGACTTCGCCCATGCTGCCGCCCTGGAAGGTGCCTTCGATGGCGATAACGACTGCCGGTTGACCGTTAAGGGTACCTTTCGCCACCACCATGCCGTCATCGGACTGCGGGACGATACCTTGCGCGCCCAGCCACGGCGACATGATGCCTTCGAACGGGTCGAGCAGCTCGCGATAGCTACCGTCGTCCAGCAGGATGCGGGCGCGTTCGCGGGCACGTAATTCGATAAAGCTGCGATCGTTACGCATGAGCCACCTCCTCAAAAACCTGTTCAATACGGATACGCGCCACGCCCGGCGTGGCGCCGAAATCGTGGATAACCAACAGCCCGCCGGGCAGGCCGTTAACCAGGTTCAGGCGGTCGAACAGCGCGTTCCAGCGCGCCTGGCTGTTGTCCACCGAGGTGGTGATTTCTACGTTGAGCGTGTCGCTCTGTCCGGCGGTATAGAGCACTTCCATATCCCCGGAGCCTACAACGCCTGCCAGCGCTTTGCCGCTAAGGGCGCGGTTGGCAGGAAATGACAATTTAATCTGTTCCATAACATCCTCTGAATGCGTTAGGCGGAAACCCGGTCGAGAAACAGGGTGGCGGCAAGCAAGTCCGCAGCGCCACCCGGCGAGGCGTTCTGCGCCAGCATCTGGGCATCAAGTCGCGCCAGAGCGGCTCGGCCCGCAGCTGCCGCACATCCTCCGGCGGTTAGCACCTCGGCAGCGCCTTGCTGCATGGCGTCAAGTCCCGCCATTCCGGCGCGGGAGAGCACGCAGGTATCGCTGAGCGAAGTCATAATCGCTATCAGCGCGTCGAGGCGGGCTTGCTCTTCGCTGGCCCCCTGCGCCCGGCTGCGCAGTAGCTGCGGCAGCGCCAGGGTGGTGATGTGCGGAAAAGCGCACTGCGCCTCTTCACGCGCACCCGGCACCTGCCAGCGGCGGCTGGCGCGCAGACCTTTACTGAAGGTCTTCGGCGCGCACGCGTCCGGCAAACGGGCGAGGGCGGCGGCAGTTTCCGCGATTCTCTGTGAATGACCTTTTCCCCCCAGCATGGCCGTTGCGCTGACCAGCAGGCCAAGGGCCCAGATAGCGCCGCGATGGGTGTTGACCCCCGCCGTCGCCTGCATCATCTGCGCTTCACCTTCACGGCCCAGACGACCAACGGTCTCGCGCAGGGCGATATCAACCGGGCGCAGCCAGCTTTGCTGCGCCAGCGCGTGAAAAGTCGGTGTCAGGCTGTGGGCTGAGCGTTCCATTAGCGCCAGATTCAGGTCCTGATGCGCTCCGTTGCCACGGCTATCAACCAGGCCCGGTTTCGGGCTAAGGCGCGCTTCGTCGATCAGGCAGTCGCTGGCGATTTGCGCCAGGCGCTGGGCCCGGGTTTCTGCGAGTTGGGGAGCGAGGTTTTTCATTACCAGCTCCGGAATTTTGCCGGTGGGTTGTACAGGCCGTCGGACCATTCCACCAGGTCGGCGACGCTGCCAGCAGCAAGCAGGGAGCGGGTGGCATCGCTACGGCGAATACCGATATCTTCCGGGTAAACGACTTTTCCGCTACGGCGTAAGTCGGCTACGCGTTTGGCGTCAACGCCGAGGCCGATATCGGTGATCCCGGCCACCGCAGCGACCATCGCCCGGCGCTCCTCAAGACTTTCCGCGCGATAGAGATAAGCGATCCCTTCTTCGGTCAGTACGTGGGTGACGTCATCGCCGTAAATCATTACTGGCGCCAGCGGCATTCCGGAGGTTTTCGCCACTTCAATGGCATCCAGTTTTTCTACGAAGGTTGGTTTAACGCCTGCCTGGAAGGTTTCCACCATCTGCACCACCAGCTTTTTGCCGCGCTGCATTGGGGTCGGTTCGGTCATCATATTCAGCCAGGCCGGGGTGGCGTGACGACGACCGTGCGGGTCATGGCCCATATTCGGCGCGCCACCGAAGCCGGAAAGACGACCGCGGGTGACGGTTGAGGAGTTGGCGTAGCCATCCACCTGGAGCGTTGAGCCGATAAACATATCCACCGCGTACTGGCCTGCCAGCTGGCAGAAGGCGCGGTTGGAGCGCATAGAGCCATCTGCGCCGGTAAAGAACACGTCAGGGCGGGCGCGGATGTACTCTTCCATCCCCAGTTCGCCGCCGAAGCAGTGCACGCTCTCCACCCAGCCGCTTTCAATGGCCGGGATCAGCGTTGGATGCGGGTTCAGGGTCCAGTGTTTACAGATTTTGCCCTTCAGGCCGAGCTGCTCGCCGTAGGTGGGCAGCAGCAGTTCGATGGCGGCGGTGTTAAAGCCGATGCCGTGGTTCAGTGACTGCACCTGATGCTCGGCGTAGATGCCTTTAATCGCCATCATCGCCATCAGAATATGTTCTTGCTTAATCAGGCGTGGATCGCGGGTAAACAGCGGTTCGATAAAGAACGGTTTGTCGGCGACAACGACGTAGTCAATCCATGAACCGGGGATATCGACGCGCGGCAGGTCGCATTCGTCGTCGACCAGTTCGTTAACCTGCGCAATGACGATGCCGTCATGGAAAGCGGCGGCTTCAACCAGCGCCGGAGTATCTTCGGTACTTGCCCCGGTGTAGAGATTACCTTTGCGGTCGGCTTTGAAACCGGCAATCAGTGCGACGTTCGGCGACAGGTCGACGTACAGGCGGGAATAAAGTTCGATATAGGTGTGGATCGCGCCAATTTCCAGCAGACCATCTTCCAGCAGTTGCGAAATGCGCAGGCTTTGGGTGCCGGAGAAGGAGAAATCAAGTTTGCGGGCGATGCCCTTTTCGAAGAGATCCAGATGCTCGCTACGCCCGACGCTCGGCATAATCATATGCAGGTCGTGGATTTTTTGCGGGTTGACTTCAGCCAGCATCCGCGAGAGGAAATCGGCCTGTTTCTGGTTGTTGCCTTCCAGCACCACCCGGTCACCGGGAGCCAGCAAATGTTCCAGAACCGCAACCAACTGATCGGTGGGAATGACTTTACCTGAGATCTTAGCCTCGGCCAGTCGCCGCTGTTTTTCCGTCCGGCGACGGTTCCAGACCCGTCCGGTCGTTTGTTCGGCACTCATTGTTAACCTCCTGATTCGACAAATCGTTTTGATTGTCCTGGTGTGGGAGTAAGTGTGCGTCCCGACGTGGCAGGCATCAATTAAGGCTGGCGGCGAATTGTTAGCGTAAGAGTAATAATTGGCGGGTGAGAGATGTGATGGCGATCAATAATGAAGGTGAATGATTGGTCTACGAGCAGGGGGATATATCAATGTGGCTGGGGGGCTACGGGTTCACCGCCATCTGCGGACAGGTAGCCCGATGTGATGGACACCTCCCACCTTACGGCATCAGAACGTGCCAGACTGGAAGTGTTACCTGCAGTCCACAGGAGGAGGTGTCCACCATGAATATTAAACGTATCGGTCTTGACCTGGCAAAAAATGTCTTTCAGATCCATGCTGTGGATCACCATGAACATGTCGTCGTGCGGAAATCTCTCCGCCGCGCCCACATGCACGCTTATTTCTCTCAGCTGGCTCCCTGCACCATCGGGATTGAAGCCTGCGCATCATCCCACTACTGGTCCCGCGAACTCACCCGCATGGGGCATACCGTGCGCATTATTCCCCCGAAATTCGTCAAGCCTTACCTCAAAGGCAACAAGAATGATGCCAACGATGCCGAAGCCATCTGTGAAGCCATCAGCCGCCCCGCCATGCGCTTCGTCGCGGTTAAGACAGAGCGCCAGCAGACCCTTCAGGCGGAGCATCGCGTGCGGGCCAGAGTGATAAAAAGCCGCACGGCGCTGTGCAACGAGATACGGGGCTTTCTGGGCGAATTCGGCGTGGTGCTGCCGGTCGGCATCAGCCAGTTGCGTAAGGCGCTGCCGGAGATACTGTCACAGCAGGAGCAGTGGGATGACCGGTTTATGCGCCTGCTGTGCGAGCTGGCCGAAGAGCTGCGGATGCTGGATGACCGGGTGGCGGGGCATGACCGGCGGCTCGCAGAGGCGGCGCGGGAAGATATCTGCATCCAGCGGCTGATGAAAATAGAAGGTATCGGCGTGATAACCGCCAGCGCGATGGTGGCGTTGTTGGGTGACGCGACGCAGTTTAAGAACGGTCGGGAGATGGCGGCTTATGTGGGGCTGGTTCCCCGGCAGCACTCAAGCGGCGGTAAGCAGCAGCTGGGGCATATCAGCAAGCGGGGTGACAGCTACCTGCGTACGCTGGTCATCCACGGGGCACGGTCAGTTCTGAAGACATGTGCAGGCAAAGAAGACCGGCGGAGCCAGTGGCTGCAGTCGGTGGCGGAAAGACGGAACCGGAATATCGCGACGGTGGCGCTGGCGAACAAGAATGTGCGGATAGCGTGGGCGGTGATGAGTCGCGGAGAAGATTACCATGGTTCACGGGTCGCCGGTTAACCGACACCCCGTGAACCATGCAGTAAAAAGAGCAGTAACCCTGTCGTGAGATTGCGAAGCGATTTAGCGTGATGAGTAACCGGTAAGACCAGCACCTGAGAAATCCGGCCTGTCCGAAGGCTCCCTGCGAAGCAAAGCCGATAGCCCGAAAGGAAGCAGGTGCGCAGAACACATCATGGCCCGGGTACGACGGTACCGAAAGAGAGGCCGGATATACGAACGCAACTTACCCTGGTGACTCACACAAAAAATAGCTTGCATCACGGGAGGTGTCCATATACGGACAGGCGCGTTGAGCGCCGCCTCCGGGGAGTGTGCCGGAGCTGATGCATCGGCGCGGTTTCTTCCCGGCTCGCACTACGTTTAGCCGGGCTACGGGTTCACAGCCGTCTGCGGACAGGTAGCCCGGACAGATGCGCCAGCATCGCCTCCGGGGAAAGCGCGTGTAATGTCGTTAGTTTTTACTCAAATCACTCAGCAAGAAGGCGATACTTTGCCCGGCGACCGTCTGCTCGAGTGCGATTTTGACGATAATCGTCAGCGGCACCGATAGTAGCATTCCTACCGGTCCCAGCAGCCAGCCCCAGAAAATTAACGACAGGAATACCACCAGCGTTGATAACCCCAGTCCACGGCCCATAATGCGCGGTTCGAGGATGTTACCGAACACCAGGTTGATAATCAGATAGCCCGCCAGAACTACCAGCGCGTCGTACAAACCACCAAACACCAGCACCTGCAAAATCGGCGGGATTGCCGCGAGAACCGAACCAATATTAGGAATGTAATTCAGCGCGAAAGCTAACAGTCCCCACATAAAGGCAAAACGCACATCGAGCAGCACCAGCATTCCCCATACCACCAGGCCGGTTACCAGGCTGATGGCGGTTTTTAACACCAGGTAGTGGGAGACGCTATCGAGTGCGCGCTGAATCGCCCCCATGCCTTCCACCGGCCGCGACATCAGCTGTTGCAGCTTGGCGGGTAGCTGCGGGACTTCCAGCAGCATAAACACCACCGTCAGTAGCAGCAGGAAGATAGAGGACATCGCGTTTGAAAGCTGAGTGAGCAGACTGGTGACCAGAGTCATTACTGCGTTAGGGTCAATATATTTATTAAGCTCAACCACCGAAACGGTAAAGCCGAAGCGCTGTAACCACGGCGCAATGGTCTGCATCGGTTCATAGAGATAGTTGCGATACTGCGGCAGGGTACGCGCCAGCTCATTGAGAGAAGTCCCCAGCGAAGCCAACAGCACAACGGCAAGCAGGACAATCAGGCCCACCAGCAGTGAAATGGCCAGCACTCTCGGCACCCGACAGCGCACCATAAGCTGAACCAGTGGGTTAATCACTACCGCCAGAAACAGTGCCAGCACGAAAGGGACGATGATATCCGCCGCGAAGCGAATGCCGGTCAGGATGATAACCATCATGCCGAGCATGATGACCATTTTTAAGCCGTTAAGCGTGATGATGGGTTTGGCCATACCGCTCCCTGCGAGAAAAAATGAGCTCTAATGTGTGTTTATTGTAGACGCTGGCAAACCTGGCGTCTCAGCGCTGCCCGTCTCTTTTAAAACGTAAGACCACACCGTTAATAAATAATGGGTGGAACGATATCATAATGGCGATTGTTATCAGAAAAAACTAATCAAAATAAAATATCCAAGGTAAAGAACTGCAAAGACTTTGAGTTAAGGAAGGTGCGAATAAGCAGGTCATTTCTTCCCAAGCTGACTCGCTGATTAAAATTTCGCGGATCTGGGCCGATTTTTTTCCCGCAAACACATCGAATCAGCCTATTTAGGCTATTTTTTCCACCATTTCTGGCGTTATTTCCGGTTTTTACTGAGATCTCTCCCACTGACGTATCATTTGGTCCACCCGAAACAGGTTGGCCAGGGTGAATAACATCGCCAGTTGGTTATCGTTTTTCAGCAGCCCCTTGTATCTGGCTTTCACGAAGCCGAACTGCCGCTTGATGATGCGAAACGGGTGCTCCACCCTGGCACGGATGCTGGCTTTCATGTATTCGATGTTGATGGCCGTTTTGTTCTTGCGCGGATGCTGCTTCAAGGTTTTTACCTTGCCGGGACGCTCGGCGATCAGCCAGTCCACATCCACCTCGGCCAGCTCCTCGCGCTGTGGCGCTCCTTGGTAGCCGGCATCGGCTGAGACAAATTGCTCCTCTCCATGAAGCAGATTACCCAGCTGATTGAGGTCATGCTCGTTGGCCGCGGTGGTGACTAGGCTGTGGGTCAGGCCACTCTTGGCATCGACACCAATGTGGGCCTTCATGCCAAAGTGCCACTGATTGCCTTTCTTGGTCTGATGCATCTCCGGATCGCGTTGCTGCTCTTTGTTCTTGGTAGAGCTGGGTGCCTCAATGATGGTGGCATCCACCAAAGTGCCTTGGGTCATCATGACGCCTGCTTCGGCCAGCCAGCGATTGATGGTCTTGAACAATTGACGGGCCAGTTGATGCTGCTCGAGCAGGTGGCGGAAATTCATGATGGTGGTGCGATCCGGCAGGGCGCTATCCAGGGATAATCGGGCAAACAGGCGCATGGAGGCGATTTCGTACAGGGCATCTTCCATGGCACCGTCGCTCAGGTTGTACCAATGCTGCATGCAGTGAATACGCAGCATGGTCTCCAGCGGATAGGGCCGTCGGCCATTGCCCGCCTTGGGATAAAACGGCTCGATGACAGCGGTCATATTCTGCCATGGCAGAATCTGCTCCATGCGGGAGAGGAAAATCTCTTTTCGGGTCTGACGGCGCTTAGTGCTGAATTCACTATCGGCGAAGGTGAGTTGATGGCTCATGATGTCCCTCTGGGATGCGCTCCGGATGAATATGATGATCTCATATCAGGAACTTGTTCGCACCTTCCCTAGCGTAAGCGGTGGACATGCTGGCTTTATTTTGATGCTGGTGATGATAGCACTTTCATATATTTTCCTGGCCTTCGCGGTCAAAAAAATCGCCCTCGGCGTAGCCTACGCCTTATGGGAAGGGATCGGTATTTTACTGATCACTATTTTCAGCGTGCTGTTGTTTGATGAGACGCTATCGGCGATAAAAATTGCTGGTCTGGTCACCCTGGTCGCCGGGATCGTATTAATCAAGTCCGGGACGCAAAAAACGGTGAAAGAGCGCAAGGAGAGAACTCATGCAACAGTTTGAGTGGGTTCACGGCGCCTGGTTGGCGCTGGCGATTGTGCTGGAAATCATCGCGAACGTTTTTCTGAAGTTTTCCGACGGGTTCCGGCGTAAATTCTACGGCGTAATGTCGCTGGCTGCGGTGCTTGGTGCCTTTAGTGCGCTTTCGCAGGCTGTTAAGGGGATTGATCTGTCGGTGGCCTACGCGCTGTGGGGCGGTTTCGGCATTGCGGCAACCATTGCTGCTGGTTGGGTGCTGTTTGGTCAACGTCTGAATTATAAAGGCTGGGCCGGACTTATCCTGCTGGTGGCAGGCATGGTATTAATTAAACTTGCCTGATGTGATGCTGCTCGCGAATGCGGGCAGCAAAATCTGTTCTCTGTATTACTCTTTAAAAAGAGCCAGTTCGGCGCATCTCCCGGCTGGCCGTGATGAGGACAGAACATGATTCACTCGTTAGGTTGGCGCAATATTCCCTCCGCCAGAACGCTTTCCGTCATGATCGTCCTCGCTGGGGTCGGCTTAATCGTGTCTGTTATTTCTCTACTCTATCTCTCTCAACATCTGATAGGCCTCAAAGCCAACGAAATAGACAAACATCGCTCGGTGCTATCGGTGAATGGCGCAGTACAGACCTCGGTCAACCGCGTGCTGT
Source organism: Klebsiella sp. RHBSTW-00484 (assembly GCF_013705725.1). NCBI lineage: Bacteria > Pseudomonadati > Pseudomonadota > Gammaproteobacteria > Enterobacterales > Enterobacteriaceae > Klebsiella > Klebsiella sp. RHBSTW-00484. The sequence goes on from NZ_CP055481.1 coordinate 2,855,332, forward strand.
CCCTGGTGCTGGATAACTCTATCTGGGACGACGCGGTCACTCAGACCTATGCCACGAAGCTCGACCCGAAATGGCTCTACAATTCATGGGGGTCGGGTTTTAAAATTAATAACCTCTATGACGGCACGTTCGTGCTGGACCAGAACCACCACGTACTGTGGGGATCGTTTCGCAGCCAGTCCTTTACTGAGCAGGATACGCAATTTTTAGGCGGTGGTTTCCAGACGCTGATTACGCAACATGCGGGAGAGCTACGCAGCGGTAAAAGCGCCTTTGCCGGGATTACGCGCACCCGTGCTGGGATTGCCTTTGTGGGGATCGGCCTGATTCGCCCAACGGTCGGGCGTTTGCAGGTTTATGATGACACCCGCCGCTACCTGGTGATCACCCGCCATATCAACCCGCAAATGCTCGAACGCCTGGGGGATACGTTTCAGATTCGTAATCTGCACGTCACGCTGACCGGCGGTGAGTACAGCAGCCCGCTGCTCACTCAGTCCGGGGAAATCGTCGGCTACCTGAGCTGGCAGCCCCGGCTTCCTGGCGCAGAGGCATCGCGAGCGGCATCGAACAGTATTCGCCTGATTGCTGCGGTAGCGGCGGGGTTGATCCTGCTGTTTATTCTCTTTAGTAGCCTTGGGCTGTACAAGCTGGCGCGCGGCGAAAAGCTGGCGCGCAATATCGCCATGACCGACTGGCTCAGCCGCTTGCCCAACCGTCGGGCGCTGATCGAGCGGCTTAATCAGGTCTGCGAAAAATCGCAGCATGAAACGCAAAGCGTGGTGTTTATCGACCTCGACGGCTTCAAAGACGTCAATGACAATTATGGCCATGATGTTGGCGATGCGCTGATCACCTATATTGCGAAGGAATTGCGGGAGCGCGTTCCTTCCGGCGGGATGCTGGCGCGGATGGGCGGCGATGAGTTCGCGATGACAATTAGCGGGGAGCTGGCAGTCAATCAGGCGTCGGCATTTGCCTGGGCGGTGTTGGAAATGCTGAAAGCCCCCGTTACCTTAAACGATCGCAAAATCTATATCAGCGCCAGCATCGGCATTGCCAGCGGTGTTCCGGCGACCTGCTCCAGCACCGAGCTGTTTCGCCGTGCCGATATTGCCATGTACCACTCGAAGAAAACCGGCAAAGGGCGCACAACCTGGTATGACGAAGCGCTTAGCGACGCGCGGCAATATCAGCTCAATATCGAAAACGGTATCCGCCAGGGGCTGGAGAATGAAGAGTTTGACGTCTGGTATCAGCCGATAGTCAACGCCGACACGCTGGTGATGGAAGGGGTGGAAGCGCTGTTGCGCTGGCCGCGACGTCCTCAGGGGGCGCTGCCGCCGGATGCGTTTATCGGCATTGCCGAGAGCAGCGGCCTGATCTACGCCCTCGGCCAGTTTGTCCTCTATCGCGCCTGCAGCGACCTGCAGCCGATGGGCGACCTGCTGCTGTCGGTGAATATTTCACCGGCGCAGTTCCGCGACCCGGAGTTTGAGTCACGCGTGGTACAGGTGCTTGGACGCTGCCATTTCCCGGCCCGCCGATTGCAGCTTGAGGTCACCGAGAGCTATGTTCTGGAAAATCCCGATCGCGCGAGGGCGGCGATTGAAAATTTAAAATCGCTGGGCATTGCGGTGGCGCTGGATGATTTCGGTACCGGATACTCCAGTATCGGTTATTTACGCAGCTTCAGATTTGACAGTCTCAAAATCGATAAATCGCTGGCTGGGCTGGTGGATGTCGATACTCAGGCGGCGGAGCTGGTACGCGGTACCGTGCGTATTGCCGGGGCGCTAGGCATTACGGTAGTGGCGGAAGGCGTTGAAAATCAGCAACAGTTGGCGCTGCTGCGTCGTGCCGGATGCGACAGATTGCAGGGGTTCTATTTCAGCGAGCCGATGCCCGTCGCTTCTTTACTACAGCTGCGCCAGCAGCAGGGCTGACCGCTTATTGGGCGGCCAGCGTTTCCAGTTTGTCGCGAAAACCGGTCACCGATATGGCTCGGTTATCCGCCCGCCAGCGATCTTTAGGTCCCGGAGCCGAACTCTGTACCGCAATAACCTGCCAACCCGCGTCGGTTTTCAGCAGCAGCGGGGAACCGCTATCGCCCGGTAAGGTGTCGCACTGATGCGACAGCACCGAGGTCTGCGCCCAGCCGGTCACCACACAATCTTCATGAGTGTAGAGATTATCCAGATGATCTTCCGGATAGCCGGACTGCGTGACTTTGCGTTCAGCGGTCTTCAGCGCGGCGGTCAAATCGGCCTTATTGCCGCTAAAAATGGGTATCGGCGTAATTCCTGAGGGGGCATAGCGCAGCATGATAAGGCCAAAATCCCACGGTGCTGCCGCGGAGGGCACTATCCAGCCATCGCCGTCGGCCTTCAGCCGTTTACCCAGCGATGGGTCAACCCGGCCTTCAATACCGTGAATTTCATACACCCATCCCCCTTTACGCGAGATGAAGCGCAGCGCGACGGGTTTATCCGGCTTGCCTTTGGGCGGCGTAAGCAGGCAGTGCCCGGCGGTCAGCGCCAGATTGGGCGCAATCAGCGTGGCGGTGCAGAGGTTGCCGCTGGCGGTTTCCAGTTGCCCGATAGCGTCCCACGGTGTATCTGTGGGGTTATTCACCGGTTTACGATCATCATGACCGAAAAACAGCGTCTTAATATCTTTTGCACTCATGCCATCATCATCAGCCTGAGCTAGCGCGGGAAATAGACAAAATGAACACAGTAATAACAGTACGTCTCTACGCATATCACTCTCTGGGGAGTTAATTATGTATATTGAAAGTAGCAGCAGATTTAAGTTTATGAAAGTTAAGAATAATTTTAATGAAGCCCTAACGCCCGTAAAAGCAGAAAAAACAGTCTTTTTTACGTAGGCGAATAGCGTAATTTCAAACGGTTAACATCGATTTTCTGCTGCGTTATTTCCGCAGAAACAGGGGCCGGAAGCAACATAAATCGTGTATCCGAACGTACAGCATCCTGCGCGGGGTAAAAAGCTTTCTTACTACAGATTTTTCTTAAGGTGAGTGTTCCAGAGGGCGATGTTACTGGTTAAACAAGAGCTATCTATAAAAGAAAAAATACTTCTTTACCTGTTACTCAATTACTTTCAAAGCGAAACATTTTCTCACCCAAAACGTTGTTATTGCTATCACCTTGTTGAGCAAATAGAGATGTTGTCCCGGCGATGATATCTGCAATCTCTCATTACCCGATGTACGGGAGGGTCTATGTCTAAACAAGGTATTCGCGCATTAGTTTACGTTTCTCTGGTGTCCGCCATGATTTGGGGCACCACGGGTTATCTGCTGGTCACGGCGGTTCATGTCTTGTAAAAAGGCGCTTGCCCCAGGCGAGTGATACTGTCAGGGAGAGGCTCGGGAACATGCTGATGCAAAAAGTCGTGCAGCAATGCGATGGGCTGTGAGTTAAGCGTGTTTTTGGGCCACACCAGATAGTATCCCTCGCCGGTGGCAACGGCTGTCGAAAAAGGCAGCGCCAGCAGTCCGGCGCGGATCGCGGGTAGATTGAGCAGCAGATCGCCAATACTGACGCCATGGCCGCTCATGGCTGCCATGGTGCCTTGTTCCAGGGTATCAAAAACTAAGCCCTGACTAATATTCGGCTGTTGTTGTTGCCCGCAATATTGCAGCCACCGCCGCCAGTCCCGACGATCGGTCGAAGGGTGAATCAGCGTGCAGGTGGCTAAGTCCTGCTGGGCTTTTTGTTGCATCCCCGGTGCGCAAAGCGGGATGAGCCATTCGGCAAACAGCAGACTACAGACATTATCGTCGCCAAAATTACCGTCGCCGAGCAGGATCGCGCAGTCAAACGGCTCTTGAGCGAAATCGACGCAGTCCCGATCCATCCACAGGCTACTCATTTCGACTTCCGGGCGCTGATGCTGCTGGCGAAACTGTTGCAGAACGTCCAGTAACCAGCGCATGGTGAGGGTGGACGGCGCTTTCAGCCGTAGCTTTCCCGCCTGACGGCGCAGGGTCTGGCAGGCCCGGTCAATCGCCGAGAAACTCTCTTCTAATGCTTTCGCCAGCTGCCGTCCTGCGTCGGTAACCGTGACTTTTGGCCCATGGCGAAAAAAGAGCTGGCACTCAAACCACGCTTCCAGGGTGCTGACATGGCGGCTGATGGCTCCGGGCGTGACGTGTAGCGCGGCGGCGGCCTTGCTAAATGAGCCAAGACGCGCGGCGGTTTCAAAGGCGCGCAGAGCGTAGAGCGGCGGCATCGACATCGACTATTACTCTCTATATTGAGTAAAACTCACATTGAAGCTCACTATTTGTCGTTTTTCAACTCTGAAATCAAGGCGGAATATAGCGTCTTTATCATTGAATAGTGAGTTCAGTTCATGGATTTTTCATTGCTTGCAGCCTACTGCCTGACGGTACTGGCGCTGATTGCCACGCCGGGGCCGGTGGTGTTATTGGTCACCGGAGCCGCGGCGCGCGAAGGGTATGCCAGCGCGGTACGCACAATGGTCGGGGGAAATCTGGCTTCGTTAGTATTGATTGCCGCGGCAGCCGCGATGCTGACGGGGCTGGTGGCGTTAGATCCACGAGCGTTGACGCTGCTGGCGATTGCCGGGTCGCTGTATATCATCAAGCTTGCGTTGAGTATGTTGCGCGAGAGAGCGGCACCAGGGAGCGTATCGGTGAAACGGAGCGGGGTGATGGCAGGGTTTGTGACGGCGCTAAGCAACCCGAAAGATATTCTCTTTTTTGCCGCTTTTTTTCCGCAGTTTATTCATATCACCGCCAGTATCGGTTTGAGTCTGGGGCTGTTGACAATGGTGTGGGTGATTATCGACCTGAGCGTACTGTCGCTCTATATTCTGGCGATTCGTCGCTGGTTAACGGCGCACTATGCGAGGAAGTTGACCACGGTGTCGGCGCTATTCTTGTTGTTTTTGGCCCTGTATGGCCTGGGCTATAACCTCTGGCGGCTAACGGTTCAATAGAGGAAAAAGCGGCTGGCGATCAGCGCGCAGATAATCAGTAATATCAGGATGAGCTCAAAACGATAGCGCCGCAGCATGGTGCTCTCCAGAAAAAAACGGCGCTGAAGCAGCGCCGATATCATATCAAACAGCCTAACCGGGGAGATTAAGCAGCCGGTTGTGCAGCAGGTTTAGCGGTGTTGTGTTTGGTCGTTTTGTGGTGCTTTTTAGCTGCCTGTGCTTTCTGAGCTACAGGTTTAGTGGCGGCTTTTTTGTGTTTTTTAGCGGCCTGGGCTTTCTGGGCAGCAGCGGGTTTGGCTTCTGCTTTTTTGTGTTTTTTAGCAGCCTGAGCTTTCTGCTCTGCGGCCGGTTTGGCAGCGGCTTTGTGGTGTTTTTTGTGATGAGTGGTTTTCGCGGTGGTGCTGTGGGTTGCAGCAGCCGGAGCCGGAGTGGTGGTGGCAGCATCGGCAGCGAAAGCAACAGAAGACAGACCCATTGCAGCGGCAACGACCAGAGCTAATACTTTTTTCATTCTGATATCCTCGAAAAGGTTTCTTGTTTCAACCCCACTGCGGGGCCGTTGAAAGAACTATATGCTTGTCTTATCGAGGTTTCCGTGAGTGTTTGGTTTCGGCGTGTAACGGTATGTACAACGCCTCTGAACAAAGACGGAATAAGGCGTCGGGGAGATCCGACGCCGCTGCTTTTACAGGTAACGCGAGGTCAGGTGCTGGCGGAAAAAGGCGCTATTGAGATCTTCTCCGGTGGCATGTTGAATCAGCTGAGAGGTACTGAAGCGGCTGCCGTGCTGCCAGATATTCTGCCGCAGCCAGTCGAACAGGGCGCTAAAGTTGCTGTTGGCGATGTCGCTTTCCAACTGCGGTAGCGCCCGTTTGGCGGAGGCCATCAACTGCGCGGCGTACATTGCGCCCAGAGTGTAAGACGGGAAGTAGCCAAAGCCGCCGTCGGTCCAGTGGATATCCTGCATACAGCCATCACGGTAGTTACCGGTGGTGGAAAGACCCAGCCAGTGCTGCATTTTTTCATCCCACAGCGCCGGAATATCCTCCACTTCAATATCGCCATCAATCAATGCGCGTTCGATTTCGTAACGCAGAATAACGTGTGCCGGATAGCTCACTTCATCGGCGTCAACGCGGATAAAGCCCGGCTTGACGCGCTGGTTCCACGCAATGAAGTTGTCGCGATTGAAGGCCGGTTGCTCACCAAAGTACTGGCGTACCGTTGGCAGCAGCCGTTGCAGGAATGCCTCGCTACGGCCCAACTGCATTTCGAAAAACAGGCTTTGTGATTCATGGATTGCCGTCGAACGGGCGAGGGCGATAGGCTGATCGAGCCAGTTACGCGGCAGATTTTGTTCGTAGCGCGCGTGGCCGGTTTCGTGGATCACACCAAACAGCGCGCTGAGCAGGTCGTTTTCGTTGTAACGCGTGGTGATGCGCACATCCTGAGGGACGCCGCCGCAGAACGGGTGGACGCTGATGTCCAGGCGTCCGCCGTCAAAATCAAACCCTAGCACGCGCATCGCTTCCAGCCCCAGCTCACGTTGGTCGGCGACGGGGAACGGCCCCTGCGGTTCGATGAGCGGCATCTGCGCCTGCTTCTCAACAACGTTAGCGAGTAAAGATGGAAGCCAGGATTTGAGGTCGGCGAACAGGACGTCCAGCCGCGCGCTGGTCATATCCGGCTCGAAAATATCCAGCAGCGCGTCATAGCGGGAGCAGCCCTTGGCTGCGGCGCGGATTTGCGCTTCTTCGCGGCTGAGCTTGACGACTTCGCGCAGGTTTTCGGCAAATCCCTGCCAGTCGTTTGCCGGGCGCTGACTGCGCCAGGCGTGTTCGCAGCGGCTACCTGCCAGCGATTTGGCTTCAACCAGGCTTTCGGGCAGCAGCGCCGCCTGTTCATACTGACGCGTCATTTCGCGCAGATTCGCCTGTTCTACATCATTCAGCTCTTCCTGGCGGGCATTGCGTAGCCATTCGCCTGTTTTTTTATCGGTCAAAATTTGATGCTGCAAAACGCCGAGTTCAGCCAGCGCCTCACCACGCGCTGCGCTGCCGCCGGGCGGCATCATGGCGAACATATCCCAGCCAGCGATGGCGGAGAGATGCGAGAAGCGTGAAAGACGCTGAAAGGTGCGAGTCAGCTGATGATAGTTTGATGCGTTATTCATATCGGGATTCTCGCCTGTTATCAGTTATCTGAAGGAGTTGAAGCATGAAGAGTATACCCGTCATACTTCAAGTTGCTTATGTGTTGGCTACGGATTACTCGGCCCATCCATGGGCCTCGCCCTCACGGGCCGTCGCAAGCGACGTTCAAATCTGCTCCCGGCAGATTTGTCGCTCACCCCAGTCGCATAGTTTATCTATGCTCCTGGGGATTAATGAGAGGCTCCTGCCTCTCACCGGAGGCCAGCCTTCGGCTGGTCAAATTCGTTCCCGACGAATTTGTCACTCCCTTGCCGCCTTTAAGCAACTCGAATTATTTAGGGTATATATCGACTTTACACCATTGTAATCCTTCACTGGCAGAGGAATGTGCTGGCTCTCTGCGCACAGGACGTGCGAAATCACATGTACAAGTGAAATCTTTGTTTTGATGACGGTTTCGGATGTGGGAAAGTGATCCACTTCATGTAGCCAATTAACGATAAAATCATGCCCGATAGCGCATTTCAGGATGGTGAATTCATCCTTAAGCATTCCCGTAGTCAAATTGAAAAAGCAGGCAGACGTATTCGTAAAGGCACTGCCTCTGAAAAGGACATCGTTATCATCCAGGAATACCGGGCGGCACACGATCGACCGATGAGGCATATTCGTAGCGCCCTGGAGCAGTTTGGCGTGGGGCAAGTCACCTCAAGGTTAAAACGTTTCCCCACTATTCTGGATAAATTATCCCGTCCCTCTCTGGATGGCATGACCTCCACGACCATCAACGTGAGCCAGATGAGCGATATTGCAGGCTGCCGCGTGATTATGGACAACTATGATGATTTGGTTGAGGCCGAAATCTATCGAACGGATATCGACGGGGCGATCGTTAAGCGAACAAGAGACTATTTAATTGCCCCCAAAACCACCGGATATCGCGGAATTCATCGAATTTATTCCTGCGGAGGGTTTGATGTTGAAGTGCAGTTTCGCACAAAATTACAACACGTCTGGTCAACCGCCATTGAGATTGTTGACTTGTTTGAAGGCACAAAACTTAAGACCAGTCCGCAGCAGGCGGACCCTCGTTGGCTGGAGTTTTTCAGGCTATTTAGTGAAATCCTTTACTGCAAGGATGCCGGGATTGTTACGGCGGAATTGCCAGGTAACATCAACGCTCTCAGGGCGCTGGAGTCCGAGCTTTCCGTCTATACCAAGTTGATGTCTTTTACTATCTCATCGCCGCACATCCTTGATGATTACACTGGTATAGATAGCGCGGTGATCTCTGTGACGCCTGCAGGCAAAGTGATGCAGGTCGATACCGTTTTATTCACTGAATTTGAGAAACTGGATGCGATGGCCCTGTATCAACAAAATGAGGCGAAAGGGCTCACCACCATCATGGTCAATGTGGGTGACTTCAGCAAGTTACAGGAAGCCTATCCGGCCTATCAGATCGATATCAGCCAGTTCACCAGCGAATTACTGAAGATAGTGCAGTAAATAGTGTGAATTCAGTTGGTGGGGCGTGGTGCACAACTTTTGCAGGCGATGGGGAATGCTGAAATAAGCGTGCTGACGCGACCTTAAACGCCCTGGCCTAAGGAATTCAGCATAATATCTTGATTAATCGATTGCCTGGTTTTTGTTTGGGTCGAAATAATCCAAATGTGCGCAAAATAGCAGACTCTTTCTCTGGCCAGCGGCTAAACTCATCACAGGCGCTGGCTGCTGATGCGGGGTTGATTATGAATCCGTTTACCTGGTTGTTTATCGCACTGCTTTCCGTTGATGCTCTCAGAGAGTTAATGGGTATGTCGTCGGTTCTGGGAATGTGGTGAGCAACGTGGCCCGTTCAGGCCACGTTAAGACGTTTTATTTCAGACGTTTGTGTAAACACGCGCCGGTCAGAAGTGCTGCTATTAACATCAACGCGATAAACCCGCCGACGCCGTTCCAGCCGTAGTTATGCCAGAAAACCCCACCCAATGTACCCGCCATACTGGAACCCAGATAGTAGCTAAATAAATAGAGCGATGATGCCTGACCGCGCGCGCGTCGGGCCCGTGGGCCTATCCAACTGCTGGCGACCGAATGCGCGGCGAAGAACCCGGCGGAGAACAGCAGCATGCCAATAAAAATCAGCCATAGCGATGAGAACAGGGTCAGCAGCAGGCCGCCGAGCATCACCGCCGTGGAGAACAACATCACCGGGCCGCGACCGTAACGCACCGTCATGGCCCCGGCTTTCGGTGAGCTCCAGGTGCCGGTCAGATAGGCCACCGACAGCAGGCCAACGACCGCCTGGCTCAGCGACCACGGCGAGAGCATCAGGCGGTAGCCGATATAGTTAAACAGGGTGACAAACGACCCCATCAGCAGAAAACCTTCGAGAAACAGCAGCGGCAGGCCACGATCGCGCCAGTGCAGGCGGAAATTGATCAGCAGCGATTTCGGCCGCAGAGAGGTCGGACGAAAGTGGCGCGACTCCGGCAGGATGCGCCAGAACATGATCGCCGCGGCGAGGGCAAAACAGCTAATCACCGCCAGCGCGATGCGCCAGCCGAAGAAATCGGTGAACACCCCGGTCAACAAGCGGCCGCTCATGCCGCCAATGGAGTTACCGCTGATATACAATCCCATTGAGAACGCCACAACGCTGGGATGAATCTCTTCACTCAGATAAGTCATACCGACCGCCGCCACGCCGCTTAGCGATAAGCCGATCAATGCGCGCATAATCAGAATTCCGTGCCAGCTTGACATCATCGTCGACAGCAGAGAGCAGCACGAGGCCAGCACCAGCGCGGTAACCATCACCTGTTTGCGACCAATGGCGTCGGAAAGCGGGCCGGTAAACAGCAGGCCGACCGCCAGCATGGCTGTTGAAATCGACAGCGAAATACTACTGCTGGCCGGTGAAACGCCGAACTCGCTGGAGAGCACCGGCAGAATTGGCTGCACGCAATAGAGCAGCGCAAAGGTCGCCAGTCCGGCAGAAAAGAGCGCGAGGGTAACGCGAATAAATTGCGGGGTACCGCGTTTAATAAACTGATTTGGCTGGGGAACGATAGCGTCGCTGACGTCGCTTGCCGGCACGATGTCAGCGGTAGTTGTACGACTCACGGAAAAATCCTTGCTGATAAACAGAGAGTTAAGTGGCCTCGCAGGTCACCAGTAAAGGGTATGAAAATGTAAATATTCTGTCTAATATATTAATAATCTCAAATAAGACGTTTTAAATATGAATATCGAACTGCGTCACCTGCGCTACTTTATTGCCGTTGCCGAAGAGCTACATTTCGGTCATGCGGCGGCGCGTTTGAATATCTCCCAGCCGCCGCTTAGCCAGCAGATTCAAATCCTTGAACAGCAGATTGGCGCGCGTCTGTTTGCCCGAACTAACCGCAGCGTCAGCCTGACGGAAGCAGGCAAGCAGTTTTTGGCTGATAGCCGACAGATTCTTACCCTGGTTGACGAAGCCGCCGCCCGTGCCGCCCGTTTACACCATGGTGAAACCGGTGAGCTGCGAATCGGCTTTACCTCCTCGGCTCCCTTTATTAAGGCGGTATCCGACACGCTGTCGACTTTTCGCCGCCGCTATCCGGATGTGCATATCCAGACTCGGGAAACCAACACCCGGGAACAAATCGTGCCGCTTAACGAGGGAACGCTCGATCTGGGGCTGATGCGCAATACCCAGTTGCCGGATACGTTAGCCTGGGAAAGGGTGCTGCGCGAGCCGCTGCTGGCCATGGTCCCGCGCGACCATCCCCTGGCAAAGCAACCGAGTGTCAGCCTGCGGGAGCTGGCGCGGGAACCGTTTGTGTTTTTTGATCCTCACGTAGGAACCGGGCTGTACGACGATATTCTGGGGCTGATGCGTCGCTATGGCTTAACGCCGGTTATCACTCAGGAGGTGGGTGAGGCTATGACCATTATTGGACTGGTCGCCGCCGGGCTTGGCGTGTCAATTCTGCCCGCATCGTTCAGGCGGGTTCAACTGTCGGAAATGCGCTGGTTACCCATTGAGGAGCAGGACGCGGTATCTGAAATGTGGCTGGTGTGGTCGAAGCATCACGAGCAGGGACAGGCGGCGCAGCGCTTTCGTGAGTTGCTTCTCGCCAGCGCTACATAAGATTTTTAGGACAAAAACCATCTAGAAATGTGCGGTAAATCACAAGGCTAAGTAAAAATTTGACGTGAAGCATTGAAGTGCTTCACCATAGCCCTCAGTTTATTTCGAAGCGCGAAAATAAAGGGAGTCAACGGTGGTAGCGGACAGTCAGCCAGGCCATATCGATCAAATAAAGCAGACCAACGCAGGCGCGGTATATCGCCTGATTGATCAGCTTGGCCCGGTGTCGCGTATCGACCTCTCGCGCTTCGCGCAGCTGGCGCCTGCCAGTATCACCAAAATCGTACGTGAAATGCTCGAAGCGCACCTGGTGCAGGAAACCGAAATCCAGGACCCCGGCAGTCGTGGGCGTCCCGCCGTTGGGTTAATGGTGGAAACGGAAGCCTGGCACTATCTTTCCATCCGCATTAACCGCGGCGAAATCCATCTCGCCCTGCGTGATTTAAGCAGCAAGCTGGTGGTGGAAGAGCAGCTTGAGCTGGCGTTACAGCATGTTCAGCCTTTTGCGACGCGCGTACTCGATCATGTTGATCAGTTTTTTATTCGTCATCAAAAAAAGCTGGAACGATTAACCGCTATTGCCATCACCATGCCGGGAATTATCGACACTGAAAACGGCATCATCCACCGGATGCCGTTTTATGATGATGTTAAAGATATGCCGCTTGGCGAGATCTTATCTAACCATACCGGGGTCTCGGTCTACATTCAGCATGATATCAGCGCCTGGACCATGGCTGAGTCGCTATTTGGCGCGTCGAGAGGGGCACGGGACGTCATTCAGGTGGTTATCGACCATAACGTTGGTGCTGGAGTCATCACCGATGGCCGCCTGCTGCATGCGGGCAGCAGCAGCCTGGTGGAAATCGGCCATACTCAGGTCGATCCGTACGGCAAACGCTGCTACTGCGGTAACCATGGCTGCCTGGAAACCATCGCCAGCGTCGAAAGCGTGCTCGAACTGGCACAGGTTCGGATGGCTAAATCGATGAGCTCAATGTTGCATCAGCAGCCGTTGAGCGTTGAATGGTTATGTCAGGCCGCGCTGCAGGGTGACCTGCTGGCGCGGGATATTATCAGCGGCGTCGGGAACCACGTCGGGCGGATTCTGGCAATCATGGTAAACCTTTTTAACCCGCAAAAAATCCTCATTGGCTCCCCTTTTAACCTGGCCGCGGATATCTTGTTTCCGGCAATTTCTGATTGTATTCGGCAACAGTCGCTACCGGCCTACAGTCGCCATATTGCGGTAGAAAGCACCCAGTTTTCTAACCGGGGAACGATGGCTGGCGCGGCTCTGGTCAAAGATGCGCTCTATAACGGATCGTTGCTGATACGACTGTTACAGGGTTAACATTTTTTCATATTCACACCAAAAATTGCGCTATCTCAAGCTGGACTTTGGCAGCTTCGCGTAGACTTTTTCCACAGTTGACTATTTCTCTCCTGTATTTTTCATCAACATAACTGTGGGGCTAGTGATGTTTAAGCGTTTCTTCATAACAGGTACTGACACTGCTGTCGGGAAGACGGTGGTCTCCCGTGCGCTGTTGCAGGCACTTGCTGCCAGCGGCAAAAGCGTGGCCGGGTACAAGCCTGTGGCGAAGGGCAGCAAAGAGACGCCGGACGGACTGCGGAACAAAGACGCGTTGGTTTTACAGAGCGTTTCTTCGCTGGTGCTACCGTATGACGCTGTCAATCCCATCGCGTTAAGCGAAGATGAAAGCAGCGTGGCGCATAGCTGCCCAATTAACTACAGCCTGCTGTCGGATGGCCTCCAGCGCCTGAGTGGTCAGGTCGATCACGTGGTGGTCGAAGGCACCGGCGGCTGGCGCAGCCTGATGAACGACCTGCGTCCGCTCTCAGAGTGGGTGGTGCAGGAACAGCTTCCGGTCTTGATGGTAGTGGGTATTCAGGAAGGCTGCATCAACCACGCCTTGCTGACTGCGCAGGCCATTGCCAATGATGGTTTGCCGCTGATTGGCTGGGTGGCCAACCGTATCAACCCCGGTCTGGCGCACTATGCTGAAATCATCGACGTGCTGAGCAAAAAACTGCCGGGGCCGCTTATTGGCGAGCTGCCTTATTTACCGCGCGCCGAGCAGCGCGAGCTGAGCCAGTATATTGATTTATCGATGCTCGGCGAGATGATGGCGGTAGATAGAGTCACGGCGTAACGTCCGCGACAGCACCGATGCCAGTACGCTGGCTATCAATAAACCGGGTAGCAAAACATACTGCCCGGTCATCTCACAAATCATCAACGTAGACATAATCGGCGCATGGGTCGTGGCTGCCAGAAATGTCGCCATGCCGGTTAAACCAATCATAATCGCTATTTCCTGATAATCGTGCAGCCATAGCCCCGTAAAGCTGGCGAACAGCATGCCTATCCCCAGCCCAACAAACAGCGTTGGCGTAAATACGCCGCCCGGAGCGCCGGAACCGCTGCTTGCCAGCACCGCCAGCAGCTTGCACACAAAGACGATAATCACGGCACTAAACAGCGGCGGCGACAGAAGATAGCTTTGCACCACGCTATAGCCGTTCCCCCAGACCGCCGGGGTGATCAGCGACAGCAGACCGACGATGATGCCTCCCAGCGCCAACTGCCACGGAGGAGTCAGGCGAAGGCGAACAAAACATTGATGGCTGAAGCTCATCAGCCAGATAAAGAGCGGCCCGCATAGCCCAGCTAACAGGCCGGTTGCCAGCATCAGAGCATAATGCGTGGCGCGCAGGGTGTCGTGGAATTCAACGTGATAAAGCGGCGCTGACCCACCATTCATCAGATTGGTCAGCAACAGGGCAACGACGGCGGCAATCACTACCGGGCCAAGCGAGGCCAGCATCAGGGTGCCGAATAATATCTCGGCGATAAACAGGCTGCCGGCCAGCGGCGCGTGATAGGCGCTCGCCATCCCGGCGGCGGCACCGCAGGCGACCCATAACTTCCACTCGTCTTTTGGCGTAAAACGGCGGGCAAACAGCGAAGCCGCCAGCGCCGCCAGCAGGATCATCGCCCCTTCGCGACCAATGGCGCTGCCGGTGGCGACCACCAGCAGTGAAGCCAGCGATTTCACCAGACTGGCTGGCGTATCAAACACACCGTCCCCGGTTTCCAGAGCTTCCATGTAGTCGGTTGGCGCATGAGGGCGCTCAACCGTGCGGCGTTGCCAGAGCCAAAGCAGGCATCCCGCGGCCATCCCGCCAAGCGCAGGCGTCAACAGCCGCCGCCACCAGGGGAGTGATTGGGCAGCATTAACCAGGCTGCCGCTGTCATTGCTGAGAAACAGGCTTTCCAGGCCCGCCATGGCATGGCGAAACAGGGCGACTGCCAGTGCGGCAAAGATGCCGACTAGCGTGGCAATCAACAGGCGGCGAAACATGACCTGGACATCAGGATAACTATGCAGACGGTGCATCAGAGGGTACGGGTAGTGGAAATTATGGTATATTGTGATTGGAAATAAGGATATACGCAAAAGCTATAAGTGCTTACACTGGTTTTTAAGTGACAGTGTCACTTAGTGCGCCATGCCTGTGGGGCAGGCATGGCGCGGAGGATTACCGATAGAGAGGTTTCTCAGCGACCGCGCAGGGTAAGTGTTCTTGCCATTGAGCGAGCGTTGCTAGCGCCAGTTGGCCCAGCGCCTGATAAAACGGATTTCCGCCATCGGCGATAAACACGCTCAGAAAACGGCCTGACCACGGTAGCAGATGCCAGGCAAGCAACTGCGTAAAAGCCTCATCCTGACCTGACTCGCAGAGCCAGGCGGCCAACAGCAGCAAAGTACCGAAGCCATCTTCCGGTTCAGAACGCTGCTCTGCCAGACTGATGCCATTCGCGCGCATCCACTCACGTAGCGCCAGCGTTGAATCGCCGAACAGCACGCTTTCTTTGTCCAGCCACACGGAGCCCCAGGGCGGTGCAGGCAGCGCCCACGGGCCGATAAACAGGCGTTGCCAGGCTTGCGGCAACGGTTCATCGTCAGCCGTCGAGAACTGCGTCGCTAGCGTATCGGCGACCGCATAAGGCCACTCAGCCTGCCAGCTACCGTCGCGAAAAGCGGCGATCAGCGGGGCGGCCTGCTCGTTATCCGGAGCAAAGGAAAACAATGCGCCCAGCGTACGGGCGCTAAGGGCGACGGCGTCGCGGTCTTGCGGTTGCATCATACTTGTTCCTTACACGGTGGGGGCGGCTGCACCCATTTTTAACCGGCAATCGCCGTACCGACGGTCATATGCAGACCATAAAACAGGCCGCGCCCGATGAACTCACCGAGCAAAACCAGAATCAAACCGAGCACCAGACTGGCGACATGCGGGTTTTTGCGTCTTGCCAGCGGGCAAATCCAGCAGCCGAGGCCCAGCGTCAGCAGTACTAAGCGCAGGATTTGCAGCCAGCCATAATCCGGTAACAGGGCGCTGGCCTGCTGGACTGAACTGTGGATCTCCGCCAGTTCGCTGTTTTGTAAAATCACCACCGCCAGGCTGGCTAACAGCGCCAGGGCGCTCATTGAGGCGAACACTCTGCCATTAAAAGGGACGTTGGCGATGCGCAGCAGCAGGGCGGCGAACAGCGGACCGCACAGCACCATCGTCAGGAAGAATGAGGCAGTGGTGTAGACGTTATACCAGGTGGGTACGGTATCAATCTGGTATACCAGCGTCATCTCAAGCACGAAAAGGCAGCCGAGCAGCATGGTCAGCAGCAGCCATGCCTTAGTCAATATTCGCGGCATTTTTCCGAGAATATTGAGCAGCCACCAGATTCCACCCACGGCGAAGAACAGCGCGCCGCTGGCGATTTCGTTACTCAATGCCGATGAGCCAACGCGGTTAAGGGAGTTAAATGCCCTCAGCGGCGAACCAAGGTGAATGATCGAGGCAAGAAAGCCAATGTCCATCAGCAGCCAGATAAAAAACATGCTGCGTACCAGGCGCTGCTGAGCCTCAGAGTTGTTGTTCAGCGATAGCCAGCCGAGTCCGGCGACGATAATCGCCCCTGCGACGCTTTGCCCCAGCACGGTAAACAGTACTAGCGGCCATTCATGCCACCCATTTCCCATTTTACACCTCCTTTGGATTAGCCAGATAGCCGGTGGTATCGCCACACGGACGCGCATTGGCGTTCGGTTTGATAACGATACTCGGCCTGGTGAAGTGTGCCGACGGCAGCGGTGCGACGGCAGCAAGTTGACCATGTTTTTGGCGCAGTTCTTCAATAGGACCAAAATCGAGCGCCCGCAATGGACAAGACTCGACGCAAATAGGTTTTTTACCCTCGGCAAACCGGTCGTAGCAGCCATCACATTTGGTCATATGGCCTTTCGCCGCGTTGTACTGCGGTGCGCCGTATGGGCAGGCCATATGGCAATAGCGGCAACCGATGCAAACCTCTTCATCCACGACGACGAATCCGTCTTCCCGCTTGTGCATCGCACCGCTGGGACAGACCTTAGTACAGGCCGGATCTTCACAGTGGTTACAGGCGATTGAGAGGTAATAAGCGAAGACGTTTTGATTCCAGACGCCGTTATCCTCCTGCCAGTCGCCACCTGCGTATTCATAAATGCGGCGAAAGCTGACGTCCGGGGTTAAGTTTTTATAATCCTTACAGGCCAGCTCGCAGGTTTTGCAGCCGGTACAGCGGGCGGAATCGATAAAAAAGCCATACTGTTTGCTCATGGTTTACTCCTTAAACCTTCTCGATTTCGACCAGATTGGTATGCTGCGGATTGCCTTTAGCCAGCGGCGATGGGCGATGGGTAGTGATCGTATTGATGCAGGCACCGTGATCGACGCGATCGCCACTCATGTTGGCATCATGCCATGCGCCCTAGCCCATTGCCGACACGCCGGGCATGATGCGCGGGGTGACTTTGGCCGGGATCCGCAGCTCACCGCGAGCGTTGAATACTCGCACCATATCGCCGTTCTTAATCCCGCGCTTTTCGGCATCCAGCGGGTTGAGCCATACCTCCTGACGGCAGGCGGCCTGTAGCACATCGATATTGCCGTAGCTGGAGTGGGTACGCGCTTTGTAGTGAAAACCGAACATTTGCAGCGGAAATTTATCACGCAGTGGGTCATCCCAGCCTTCGAAGGTGGGGGCATAGACCGGCAGCGGGCTGATGGTTTCATCCTTTTCCAGTTGCCATTTGGCAGCGATATCTGCCAGTCGGCTGGAGTAAATTTCGATTTTACCCGATGGGGTTTTCAACGGATTAACAAGCGGGTCTTTGCGGAAATCACGATAAGCGACGAAGTGTCCGTTAGGGTCTTTGCGCTTGTAGATGCCCATCTGTTTCAACTCGTCATAGCTCGGCAGCGCCGGGTCTTTTGCCAGCATTTTGCCGTACAGATGCTGCAACCACTGTTCCTGAGTACGGCCCTCGGTAAACTTCTGGTAGACATCATCGCCTAAGCGTTTTGCCACTTCGCTAAGGATCCAGTAGATAGGCTTGCGTTCGAATTTGGCGGAAGTCACCGGCTGAATGAAAATGAGATAACCCATATTACCGGCGTAGTCGTTGGGAATAATATCTTCCTGTTCAACGGTCATCAGGTCCGGCAGTAGGATGTCGGCGTATTTAGCCGACGATGTCATAAAGTTTTCGATAACCACGATCATTTCGCATTTGCTTTCGTCCTGCAAAATCTCATGGGTTTTATTGATGTCCGAGTGCTGGTTGATGATGGTATTACCGGCGTAGTTCCAGAAGAACTTAATCGGTACATCCAGCTTCTCTTTACCGCGCACGCCGTCGCGGGTGGCGGTCATCTCTGCGCCACGATCGATGGCATCGGTCCAGCTAAAGCAGGAGATGGCGGTTTTGACCGGGTTGGTCAGCACCGGAAAACGTTCGATGGTGATGGTATAGGTGGATTCGCGCGCGCCGCTGTTGCCACCGTTAATGCCGACGTTGCCGGTCAGGATCGGCAGCATGGCGATAGCACGAGCCGCCAGCTCGCCGTTGGCCTGTCGCTGTGGCCCCCATCCCTGGCAAATATAAGCCGGTTTGGCGCTGCCGATTTCCCGGGCCAGTTTCACAATGCGGTCAACGGGAATACCAGTAATGCGTGAAGCCCACTGTGGGGTTTTGGCAATACCGTCATCGCCTGTGCCAAGAATATACGCTTTGTAATGCCCGTTTGCCGGGGCATCCGCCGGAAGCGTTTTTTCATCGTAACCGACACAATATTCATCAAGAAACGGCTGGTCGACCAGATTTTCGTTAATCAGCACCCAGGCGATGCCTGCCACCAGCGCGGCGTCGGTGCCGGGGCGAATGGGGATCCACTCATCCTCACGACCAGCGGCGGTATCGGTGTAGCGCGGGTCTATAACGATCATTCGCGCGTTTGAACGCTCGCGTGCCTGCTCTAAATAATAGGTAATGCCGCCGCCGCTCATGCGGGTTTCCGCCGGATTATTGCCGAACATGACCACCAGTTTGCTGTTTTCGATATCGGAGGTGCTGTTGCCGTCATTGCTACCGTAGGTGTAGGGCATGGCGCAGGCGATTTGCGCTGTACTGTAAGTCCCGTATTGATTTAGTGAACCGCCATAGCAGTTCATCAGGCGCATTACCGGTGAGGCCGTTGGCGACGAGCGGGTCATATTGCCGCCAACAATCCCGGAGGAGTAGTTAATATAAACTGCTTCGTTGCCGTAATCGCTGACGACCCTTTTGAGGTTATCGGCAATCGTATCCAGCGCTTCTTCCCAACTAATACGCTCAAACTTACCCTCGCCGCGTTTACCGACGCGTTTCATCGGATAGTTGAGACGGTCAGGATGATTAATACGTCGGCGAATAGAGCGGCCGCGCAGGCAGGCGCGCACCTGATGATCGCCATAAACATCCGGCCCGGTATTATCGGTTTCTACCCAGACAACTTCGTCATCGCGTACGTGCGAACGCAGGGCGCAGCGGCTGCCGCAGTTGACCGAGCAGGCGCCCCAGACAATACGTTCTTCGCTCTGGGTAGCCTGTTGAACCGCAGCAGCGGCGGTACGCAGGCTGAAAGGTAACGATAAACCGCCTGCCGCAAGAGCCAGCGAGCCAAGGGCGGATGATTTTATTAGCGTTCGACGGCTGAGGCCGCCGGAATGTTCCTGGTTAGACATAGCTCACTCCCTGATCTTGTTATAATGGTATAGCGCCGACGCCGCCGTAAAATGGTGGTGTGGAGTGAGAAATAATACTTAAAAGGAGGTAAAGAGATCTTATCCCTGGTCAACCGAGGGATAAGACCTTTTACAACAAAACGGCGGGAATTTACTGCGAGTCGCTGTCGCGGGTGTAGATAATTTTAAAGGTATCATTGGCGCAGTGGCCGACAACCTGCGCTCCGGGTTGATCGGTTTGATCGTTCGGGACAATCGCGAGGCTAAATCCTGATTCAGGGACGCCGTTATTGATGATTTTTTGCTGAATATCGTTTTTAACCCGCTCGCATGAGTCGGGTGCTGCCAAAGCAGATGCCGAACCCAGCAGCAGAGCCGCGCATAGCCAGGGTGATAATTTCATCATAAACTCCTTATTGACCTTATCCAGATTTAAGCATAGCAGACGTGGTGTAAACAATTGTATTTGCTAATATGATTGCACTATGCACAAAAGGAATCGCGCGTGAAAAGACTGTTTTTGCTGGTATCGGCGGTATGGGCGCTTAGCGCCTGTGATGAAAAGGCAGCGCCACAAGCGTTTACGCCGGAAATGGCGAGTTTTTCTAACGAATTTGAGTTCGATCCGCTACGCGGGCCGGTGAAGGAGTTTACTCAGACGCTGTTTGATGAACATGATAAAGCGATTAAAGAGGTGAGAGCGCGTTTGTCAAACGAAGGGTGCTTTGATCTTATCGCTCTGGATAATCGTGAAGAGAACACCGGTGGGGCGTGGTTGCTGGATGCGAATTACTACCTTGATTCTGAAACTCATGAAAAACGCCTGCGCTTGCAGGGGAAATGCCAGCTGGCTGAAATGGTGTCTGAAGGGATGAAGTGGGAGATGGATGATAATGGTTTTATCGTAACGTCAATGGGTAAAAAAACAACGACCTCTTATCGCTATGATAGCGAGGGTTTTCCGCTGGGGAAAACCACAGCGGCTAAAGATGCGCGTTATGCGGTAACGCTGACACCTTCAGCCGACTCACGTCAGAAGTTGAACTATAGCGCCGTATTGGTTTCAGATGATAATCCGGTCGGCAGCGTACAGCAGACCTGCGAATACGATGATTATTACAACCCGACTCGCTGCGAGCAGCAGATGGTCGATAACAGCGTCCAGCCCCCGCAGAATTATCACTACACTATCAAAAACACCATCGAGTATTACTGAGCCGTCGGCTTGAGCAACGTCTGACCCGGTGCTTTGTGCTCGGTCAGGTACTGGTGCTGGAACAGACACATGCGGATAGTATTGCGATATTCGCCGTTGATGAAGAATTCATGAATGAGTTCACCTTCCACTATGAAACCGAGCTTGCGGTAAATGTGAATTGCCTTTTCATTCTCTTTATCAACAATGAGATACAGCTTATAGAGGTTGAGCACCATAAAGCCGTAGTCCATGGCGAGCTTCGCAGCGCGGGTTGCCAGACCTTTCCCCTGATAATCCGGTGAAATAATTATCTGGAACTCCGCACGGCGGTGAACGTGATTGATTTCCACCAATTCCACCAGGCCGGCTTTTTCACCGTCGCATTCGATGACAAAGCGGCGTTCGCTCTGGTCGTGAATATGTTTATCGTACAGATCAGAAAGTTCGACAAAGGCTTCATAAGGCTCTTCAAACCAGTAGCGCATAACGCTGGCGTTATTATCGAGCTGGTGGACAAAGCGTAAGTCTTCGCGCTCGAGCGGGCGAAGTTTGACGTGATGAGCGTCAGTCATGGGAATACCTGTGAGTTATTGCGGAGTTTTGTTGATTGTGGCGCCCGCAGGCGCCATAAATTACGGTGCTACGGTACGGCCAGTGCGGCGATCAAGGCAGCGTAGGGTGTTGGGTTCCCAGTACGCGTTAACGTTCGCGCTCTTCTGGCAGTTGTCCTGAGCATCAAAAGCCACGTCGGCTTTGTCCCACTCTTTCTCGGTACGCGTGTTGACCTTCTGGCGTAAAGAACGGGTGTCATTCCACTGTTCTTTTTCCATCGCTGCCTGCTGGCGGCTTTGCGCGCTATCGCCGGATTCAATCACCAGCTTGTCGGTTTTGGCAAATGACGATGCGGTAAAGATCATCGCGCTCAGCGCCAGCATAGCGGTCAGGCACCAGCGTTTGTTCAATGTCATATTCATCACGATTTCCTTTAAGTGATCCCCTTAGTCTGAGTTTACTACATCTCTTTTCGACGGCATACCCGACAAAACAGACCTGGTTATGGGGCATTATTGCGTAGAATGGATTAATTCATTGCCCCCTTTACGAATCTTTAAATGCTAAAAACAACATTACTTTTCTTTGCTACCGCCCTGTGTGAAATCATCGGCTGTTATTTACCCTGGTTATGGCTAAAACGTGGGGCAAGCCCGTTACTGTTGATTCCGACAGCTTTGGCGCTGACGCTGTTTGTCTGGCTGTTGACGCTGCATCCAGAAGCCAGCGGACGCGTCTATGCGGCTTACGGCGGTGTTTATGTCTGTACGGCGCTGCTCTGGCTGCGTTTCGTTGATGGCGTAA
Source organism: Klebsiella sp. RHBSTW-00484 (assembly GCF_013705725.1). Lineage (NCBI taxonomy): Bacteria > Pseudomonadati > Pseudomonadota > Gammaproteobacteria > Enterobacterales > Enterobacteriaceae > Klebsiella > Klebsiella sp. RHBSTW-00484. The sequence continues at coordinate 2,877,312 of NZ_CP055481.1, forward strand.
AACTGAGTCATTACGACTGGACAGGGGCGCTGATTGCGCTGTGCGGGATGCTTATTATCGTGGCTGGATGGGGGCGAGCATAGCACTTGCCTTGCGTTGATCATCCGGACCAAACCCGCATTGGTCCGGGTTGTTTTTTCCCCATCTTAATTCATTCCCGTTTTTTGAAATCCCATTTTGGCAACCGAGATAATGTGATCGAACGCATTCTTTTTGATCGTCATACTTGTATGGTAGTAGGTCTGATGTTTTAATTTTATTCACTAACCGCATAGATGTAAGGAAGATGAGATGAAGATCGTTGCCGCCGAAGTTTTCGTCACTTGTCCAGGACGTAACTTTGTCACCCTTAAAATCACCACCGATGACGGAATTATCGGTTACGGTGACGCCACGCTAAACGGCCGTGAGCTGCCAGTCGCATCGTATCTGCGCGATCACCTTTGCCCGCAGCTGGTTGGGCGTGATGCGCACCGTATTGAAGACATCTGGCAGTTTTTCTATAAAGGCGCGTACTGGCGTCGCGGCCCGGTGACGATGTCGGCCATTTCCGCCGTCGATATGGCCCTGTGGGACATTAAAGCAAAAGCAGCAGGCATGCCTTTGTATCAACTGCTGGGCGGGGCATCGCGGGAAGGGGTCATGGTTTACTGCCACACCACGGGCCACTCCATCGATGAAGTACTCGACGATTACGCTCGCCATCAGGAGATGGGATTCAAGGCCATTCGCGTGCAGTGCGGTGTGCCGGGTATGAAAACCACCTACGGCATGGCGAAAGGCAAAGGCCTGGCCTACGAACCAGCAACCAAAGGGCAGTGGCCGGAAGAGCAGCTGTGGTCGACAGAAAAATACCTCGATTTTACGCCGCAGCTATTTGCTGCCGTGCGCGAAAAGTTTGGCTTTAACGAGCATCTGCTCCATGACATGCACCACCGCCTGACGCCAATTGAAGCGGCGCGTTTTGGCAAGAGCATCGAAGATTATCGCCTGTTCTGGATGGAAGATCCGACCCCGGCAGAGAACCAGGAGTGCTTCCGCTTAATTCGTCAGCATACCGTCACACCGATTGCAGTTGGGGAAGTCTTTAACAGCATTTGGGATTGTAAGCAGCTGATTGAAGAACAATTGATCGACTATATCCGCACCACCATTACTCACGCCGGTGGGATTACGGGTATGCGCCGCATTGCCGATTTTGCTTCGCTCTATCAAGTGCGCACCGGTTCACACGGGCCGTCGGATCTGTCGCCAGTTTGTATGGCCGCAGCGCTGCATTTCGACCTGTGGGTGCCGAACTTTGGCGTGCAGGAATATATGGGCTATTCCGAGCAAATGCTGGAAGTCTTCCCGCATAGCTGGACGTTTGATAATGGCTATATGCATCCGGGGGAAAAACCGGGTCTGGGCATTGAGTTTGATGAAAAGCTGGCAGCGAAATATCCCTATGAACCTGCTTATTTGCCGGTAGCCCGTCTGGAAGACGGCACGTTGTGGAACTGGTGAGGAGAAAGAAATGAAAAGTATTGTGATTCGTCAACCTAACGAGTTAGTGATTGAAGAGCGTCCAATTCCGCAACCTGCGGCAGGGGAAGTACGGGTCAAAGTGAAACTGGCGGGAATATGCGGTTCCGATAGTCATATTTATCGCGGACACAATCCGTTTGCTAAATATCCGCGCGTGATAGGGCATGAATTTTTCGGCGAGATTGATGCGGTTGGTGAAGGTGTCACCGATAAAGCCGTTGGTCAGCGTGTGAGCGTTGACCCGGTGATTAGCTGCGGTCATTGCTATCCTTGCTCAGTGGGAAAACCAAACGTCTGTACCTCGTTGGTGGTGCTGGGCGTTCATCGGGATGGCGGTTTTAGCGAGTACGCCGTCGTGCCGGCTAAAAATGCCTGGTTGGTACCGGATACGGTTTCTGACCGACATGCGGTGATGATCGAACCTTTCACCATTGCGGCTAACGTTACCGGGCATGTCTCGCCGACTGACCAGGATGTTGCGCTGGTTTACGGAGCAGGGCCGATGGGCCTGACCACTATCCAGGTGCTGAAACGGGTGTACCGCGTCAAGCAGGTGATTGTGGTTGACCGCATTGATGAACGTCTGCAGATGGCACAGCGCAACGGGGCCGATTGGGTTATCAATAATGGTGAGGAGCCGTTATCTGAAACGCTGAAAGAGAAAGGAATACAGCCGACGCTGATTATTGACGCCGCCTGTCATCCGACTATTTTGCAAGAAGCCGTCACGTTAGCCTCACCGGCGGCAAGAATTGTGTTGATGGGATTCTCAACAGAACCATCTCAGGTTGTGCAACAGGGTATTACCGGGAAAGAGCTGTCTATTTTCTCGTCACGCCTGAATGCCAATAAATTCCCGGTGGTAATTGATTGGTTAGAGCAAGGATTAATTAATCCAGAGGAACTCATTACTCACGAATTTGCGTATCAACATGTTGTTGATGCACTGGAACTTTTTGAGAATGACAGAAAACGTTGCTGTAAGGTTTTATTAACCTTCGGTCAATAATTACGAGTGCGGACTCTATATCCTACAATTAGAGATAATCATTATGACTACAGTTAAAAATGAGAGAACAACATCAGATCTCATTCGTGCAGCCGTATCTGGTTGGTTAGGTACCGCGCTGGAGTTTATGGACTTCCAGCTCTATTCTCTTGGCGCGGCGCTGGTTTTTCATGAAATATTTTTCCCTGAGCAATCAGCCGCTATGGCGCTTATTCTGGCAATGGGGACTTATGGCGCAGGATATATTGCGCGCATCGTCGGGGCATTCTTTTTTGGTAAGATGGGCGACAGTATAGGGCGTAAAAAAGTTCTCTTTATTACGATCACTATGATGGGGATTTGTACTACCCTGATTGGCGTTCTGCCAACTTATGCTCAGGTCGGTATTTTAGCACCGGTATTGCTGGTTACTTTACGTATTGTACAGGGGTTAGGCGCCGGGGCTGAAATTTCCGGAGCCGGTACCATGCTGGCAGAATATGCGCCAAAAGGTAAACGCGGAATTATCTCTTCGCTGGTCGCAATGGGAACCAACTGCGGAACGTTAAGCGCCACGGCTATCTGGGCGGTCATGTTCTTCGTCCTGGACCGTGAACAGCTCGTTGCGTGGGGATGGCGTATTCCGTTCCTGGCAAGCGTTGTGGTGATGATTTTTGCTATCTGGTTACGTCTGAACCTGAAAGAAAGCCCGGTGTTTGAACAGGTTAGTGAAGGAAATGTTTTGCAGGAAGAGACTGCGGCCAATGAGAACACTTTCGGTGCGATGCTGAAAAGTAAGTCCTTCTGGCTGGCGACGGGTCTGCGCTTTGGGCAAGCGGGTAACTCCGGCTTACTGCAAACATTCCTCGCAGGTTATCTGGTACAAACGTTATTGTTTGATAAAGGTATACCCACTGACGCATTAATGATTAGCTCGGTTATTGGCTTTATCACCATTCCTTTCCTGGGATGGCTATCAGATAAAATTGGTCGTCGCGTTCCTTACATTATCATCAATATTTCGGCGATTATTCTGGCTTACCCGATGCTGTCGATAATTGTAGATAAGAGCTATAGCGCAAGCACTATTATGGCATCATTAATTGTGATTCATAATGTGGCGGTGTTAGGTCTGTTTGCTCTGGAAAATATCACCATGGCCGAGCTTTTCGGCTCCCGTAATCGCTTTACCCGTATGGCGATTTCGAAAGAGGCCGGTGGTTTAGTTGCAGTAGGGTTTGGTCCTGTACTGGCTGGTATTTTCTGTAATATGACCGGCTCATGGATGCCTATCGTTATTATGCTGGTTTGTTATTCAATCATTGGTTTAATTTCTGCCATTCTGATGCCAGAAGTCCGCGACCGTGATCTGAGTTTGCTCAATGATGCTGCCGATTGCACGCCAGAGAAAAAATCGGTCGGCAACGGGCAATATATTTGAGTTCCATAGAGTCCGCACTTTGATGATAGCTGTAAGTAAGGACCTGCCGGGCTTTTAGCCCGGCATTTTCTATCCCTTCATGCAAAAAATGCTGAATATATAACGACTTTATCTTGTATGGTAGTTGATGAAAATCAAAGGTGTCATACCAATCATATGAGATGGTTTATATCACTGAGCCATTCCCATTCGAGAATGGATTTCTGAACATCATAAAATGAGAGTCACCATGGAAAACACGCTTTTAACAGCTAACGCCACGCTGCCTTCTTACGATCGCAACCGGCTCGTTCCGCGCATCGTTCACCTGGGATTTGGCGCGTTCCACCGCGCCCACCAGGCGGTGTATGCCGACATTCTGGCAACAGAGCACGGCAGCGACTGGGGTTATACCGAAGTGAATTTAATCGGCGGCGAGCAACAGATTGCCGACCTGCAACAGCAGGATTTGCTGTATACCGTCGCCGAGATGTCGGCAGATGCCTGGACTGCTCGCGTTGTCGGCGTAGTGAAGCAGGCAATGCACGCCCAGGTGGATGGTCTGGAAAGCGTGCTGGCGAAAATGTGTGAACCGCAGGTCGCCATTGTCTCATTGACCATTACTGAAAAAGGTTACTGTCATTCACCAGCGAGCGGTGAACTACAGCTGGATCACCCGCTGATTGTCGCCGACTTGCAAAATCCGCATCAGCCTAAATCGGCTCCGGGTGTGGTTGTGGAAGCTTTGGCACGACGTAAGGCGGCTGGACTGGCCGCATTTAGCGTCATGTCCTGCGATAACATGCCGGAAAATGGCCACGTGATGCGTAATGTCGTTTGTTCCTATGCCCGCGCGGTTGATGCCGATCTCGCTGAATGGATTGTGCACAATGTTACTTTCCCATCCACGATGGTTGACCGCATCGTGCCTGCCGTTACAGCGGATACGCTGGACAAAATTGAACAACTCACCGGCGTGCGCGATCTTGCTGGTGTCGCCTGTGAACCGTTCCGCCAGTGGGTTATTGAGGATAACTTTGTTGCCGGTCGTCCGAAATGGGAAAAAGCGGGCGCTGAACTGGTATCCGACGTGCTGCCGTTTGAAGAGATGAAGCTGCGTATGCTCAACGGTAGCCACTCCTTCCTGGCTTACCTGGGTTATCTGGCCGGTTATCAGCATATTAACGACTGTATGCTGGACGACAACTATCGCCGTGCCGCGCATGCGCTGATGCTGAATGAACAGGCTCCGACGCTGAAAGTACAGGGCGTAGATCTAGCGCGTTACGCAGGTTTGCTTATCGACCGTTACAGCAATCCGGCGTTGCAGCACCGCACCTGGCAGATAGCGATGGACGGTAGTCAGAAGCTGCCACAGCGGATGCTGGATTCGATTCGTTGGCATCTGGCACATGGCAGCGACTTTACTCTGCTGGCGATGGGCGTTGCGGGCTGGATGCGCTACGTCAGCGGCGTTGATGAGCAGGGACAGGCAATTGAAATTTCGGACCCGTTGCTGCCGGTGATTGCCGAGACCGTGCGCAACAGCGAAGAAGGTGAAGGGCGAGTGAAGGCATTGCTGGGTATTGAGGCCATTTTCGGTCAGACTCTGGTACAGGAAGGCCACTTTGTCGATGCGGTCACTAACGCCTATTTAGCGTTGCAAAAACACGGTGCAAAAGCCACCGTTGCTGCGTGGGCCCAGGCCAACTAAATTTATCCATTCTGATGCCGCCATACTGGCGGCATTATCACTCGCAATCCTACGATGTATCCTGCCTGGATTTCCCATTATTGATTTTAACTCCGGCTCTGCTTTCATCAGATGCGGAACAAAGACTCTGCAGAGAGTATTAAATAATATTTGTGCTCACACTATATGATTAATTAATTCATCATTCTTATTCCAAAACCTTTGTTGATTAGCACGTTAAATACATATCTATATTAGTGTGATCGTTGATGGTTTTTTAATGTCACTCACTTGTATGGTAGTAGGTCTGATGATTAAATTCCGCGTGATGATTGCTGGTAAATTGGCATGGAACGATATCTAATCAATCAGAAAAGGTGCAGGAATGCGTGATTTAAATAATAAATGCAAATGGTTGGCCAAAACAGTCTGTGTATTGCCGTTATTGATTGCTGGCGTATGTAGCGGGGCTGAATCACTAAACGTAAGTACCTCTTTATCTCCTGATGACCCTATCTACAAGGGATTGCAGTCGTTTAAGAAAAACGTTGAGTCACGCACCAATGGTGACATTAAAATAAAGCTGTTTTCGAGCGGGCAGCTTGGGGCTGATAATGAACTGCTACAGCATGCCCAGGCAGGAAGTAACGTCGGCGTTATCGTTGATGGTGCCCGACTGGCACAATTTGTACCGGAAATGGCCATTATCCCAGCACCTTTTGTTTTTAAAGATTACCAGACGCTGAAAACTTTTATTAACAGTCCTGTTTTCGCTCAATGGAGTGAAAAGATGGCGAAAAACTCAGGGCTCACGCCGCTATCATTTAACTGGTATCAGGGCGCTCGTATGCTGGTGACGCAGAAACCGGTGCAGAAACCCGAAGATTTATCCGGTGTGAGAGTTCGTGCACTGGAAGCGCCGGTAACCATCGAAACGATTAAATGTATGGGGGGCGCGCCGACGCCTCTATCCTGGTCTGAAATTTACTCATCGATCCAAACCGGTGTTGTTGATGCCGCTGAAGCGCAACCTACCGCGGTATATGGTTCTAAATTATATGAAATCACAAAATTCATCACCAAAACAAACCATATACATTTGATGACCGGCATTATTGTTTCAGAAAAATGGTTATCCACGTTAACGCCTGAACAGCAAGCGATCCTGAAAGAAGAAGCACAGAAGAACGGCGATATTGCTTCCGATAATACCATTACCGCCGGGGACAAAATGCTGGCGGAAATGGCGAGCAAAGGAATGACGATATCTGAGGTTGATGTTAAGCCTTTTGTTGATGCCTGCGCCTATGTGCCGAAAAAACTGGGTCTTGAATCTGCACTTGAACAGGTAAAAAGCGTTATTAATTAAAATTACCTCGGGGGTGGATAGCCCCCGTTTGCAGCATTGAGGTTAAAGATGAAAGTTTTTCGCCAGTTTGAACTCGCATTCGCGCGTATTGGCTTAGTTGCAATCGTTATTATTATTCTTGCCGGGGGCGTGGGGCGTGCTATCGGTCATCCTCTTATTTGGTCGTTAGAAATTGCCATGGTTATTTTTGCGTGGATCAGTATGTTTGCTATTGATTACGCGTTCCAGACCCGGCGCCATATTGGTATTGATGCCGTAGTTAATTTTTTCCCGCAAAAATTAAAAAGAGTATGTTTGTGGGGGAATGAAATTATTATTCTTGGCTTTTTATTATGTGGCGTCTGGTACGGTTTTAACTTCGTTATCACCACACATCTTCAGGTTCTGCCGGTTACTGAGTTATCTCTGGCCTGGTTGAATAGCGCAGTACCTACTGGATGTCTGCTTATGCTTTTTACCTCGCTGGAGTTTTTATTCGGCGGTTGTCAGGAAAAACAGCAAAAAAATGAGGTCGAGATATGCTCTTAACCGTAGCCCTGTTTGTGGTGTTATTGATTGTTGGCATGCCGGTAGGGATGGTTATCGCGATATCCAGCCTGAGCTATTTTTTTACCGCTGATTTTCTGCCAGTCGGTATTGCTTTTCAAAAATTTTCTGCGCCGACGCAATCTTTTCCTATTCTGGCAACGCCGTTATTTCTCCTTGTTGGGAATTTACTGAATAAATCAGGTGTTACCCATCGTCTACTCGATTTTGCCCGCATCATCTCGGGATGGATGGTCGGTGGTCTGGCGCAGATCAACGTGCTTTTGGCGTGTTTACTGGGGGGCGTTTCTGGTTCAGCTACCGCAGATGCGGCGATGCAGGCGCGTGTCCTGGGTTTACCGATGGTCGCTCGCGGATATCCGAAAGCGTTTAGCGCCGTGGTTATTGCGTTTAGTTCGTTGATAACGGCGACCATTCCACCGAGTATCCTGCTGATCTTGTATGGTTTTGTCGGCAACGTTTCCATTGGAAAACTGTTTATTGCTGGGATTTTTCCGGGATTGCTGCTAACTATCATTATTATGGTGACAAACTATATTCTTGCCCGGCGCATGAATATTAAGCCGGAAATGGCTTCGTTACCAAACAGGAAAGAGGTTTGGCTGAGTTTTAAAAACAGCTTCTGGGCACTCATGTTCCCGGTTGTTTTAATTGTTGTTATTCGGTTGGGTATTTTTACTACCACGGAAGCAGGCGCGTTTATTGTTTTATACGCCTTTGTTATTGGCCGCTATGTCTATAAAGCCCTTGATAACGCCACGTTATGGGAAGTTCTGAAGGAAACCATTAGCGATATCGGCGTCGTTATGCTGCTGATTATGTCTGCGGCGATTCTTGGGCATATCACTATTCTCGATCAAATTCCGCAGCAGCTCGCCGAGGCCATCATCGAGATTACGGAAAACCGTTATGGTATTCTGGTCCTGCTATTGGCTTTAATTGCGGTTGCGGGGATGTTGTTTGATGGTAGCGTTATTATATTACTCCTGACCCCCATTTTATTGCCCATCGCGGTTGAGGCTGGATTTGATCCGATACATTTCGGTTTGGTTTTTGTGGTGCTCACCTTATTGGGAGCCAATACGCCCCCGGTGGGGATCTGTATGTATACCGTTTGCGGGATCTTAAACTGCAGTACGGTCGCGTTTGTCAGAGCTTCAATTCCTTATCTGATCGCATTCTTTGTATTCATTGCGATGCTGGTGATCTTTCCGTCTATTACTTTGTTCCTGCCGCAGACACTGATGTAAATCTTGATTGCATCAATATCATATAACATAGGGCAAGACCGTAAATTGAATATTTACGGTATTACTTTTTTATATTATTTGAGGTTATATATGCCGCTAGTTAACGCTTCGTTTATGATCAACAATGCACCCGGTGTGAAACTTTACAATGAGGTGGCAAAATCGTTGCCGATTATTGATTATCATTGTCACCTTGATGCCAGAGATATTTATGAAAATAAATCTTTCAACCATATAACAGATCTATGGCTGGAGGGCGATCACTATAAATGGCGAGCGATGCGCGCCAACGGTATTGATGAGCGATATATTACTGGCGATGCCAGCGCAGATGAAAAATTCCGCGCATGGGCGTTGACGGTCGAATCCTGCTTTGGCAATCCGTTATATCACTGGACGCATCTTGAGCTGCACGCCTATTTCGGTTGTGAAGAAACGCTAAACAGCCAGAACTGGCAGAGAATCATGGCGCACTGCAATGCGCTCATTGAAAAAAAAGAGTTTTCACCTCAAGAACTCATTAAGCGGTCAAATGTTGAAGTTATCTGCACCACGGATTCGCTTCTCGACACTTTGCACTTCCATCAGCAGTTAAAGAATGAGTCCAACTTTGAAGTGAAAGTATTACCGACTTTTCGTCCCGATGAGCTTTTCGTCGCTGATACCCATGCGTTTAGCCTGTTTATCGACAGATTCTCGCAGGTCAGCGGTTTTGCCATCAAAACGTTTAATGATTTTGATAAAGCTATAGGTCAACGTATTGACCATTTCCATCAGGTCGGTTGCCGTATTTCCGATCATGGGCCGCAGTTTATTTGCTGGAATTGCGCAACGCAGTCAGAAGTAGAGTCAATTTTTTGCAGAAAACGGCAAGGAAAAAAACTCACCACAGATGAGCAGACGAGTTTAAACAGTGCGATCTATCTTCTTTTAGCCCGCCATTACAAGCAGCGTGATTGGGCGATGCAAATTCATTTCGGGGCGATTCGTGATAACAACAGTACGATGTTCTCACGTTTAGGGCAAAATAAAGGGTTTGATTCGATAATGGATCAGTCTCTGCTTGCGGTACATCTGAACCAGTTTCTCGACGCCCTGGCACGCAATAATGCATTACCAAAAATCATTTTCTACAATCTTAACGCCAATGATAACGATATTGTCGCCTCGACGATGGCCAACTTTCAGACTGCGGATAATGGTGTGAAATCGCCTTTGCAGTTGGGTTCCGGCTGGTGGTTTAACGACACCCGTCGCGGTATGGAGAACCAGTTAAATACGCTGGCCGATCAGGGGTTGCTGATGCATTTTGTCGGTATGCTTACGGATTCGCGTAGTTTTGTCTCTTATACCCGTCACGACTATTTCCGACGAATTGTTTGTAACCTTATTGGTGAATGGGTTGCCCGCGGAGAAGTGCCTGACGATCAGGAGATTTTATCCCGGATGGTCAGAAATATTTGTCATGATAATGCCGAGCGTTACTTCAGATTCTGATTTTTTAGCGTCAGTAGGTGAGGGGAGCGACCTCGATTATCGGTTAATGCAAATCAAGCCATTAGCGTAAAAATTGATCCAGATCGTTGAATACACATAACTTTAGCTATCCACAGCTAAATATATATAATTTATATTTATTTTAATGAATTAAATATTTATTTGGCGGATGTGTTGTTCTCCCGTTGTGATAAATATGGCATGATGGCTTAGATTATTCAGTTTCTTAAGAAAAGGAGAACGGACTATGTACAAAAAAATATTGTTGCCCGTAGACGTTTTTGAAATGGATTTAAGTGACAAAGCCGTTCGCCATGCGGAGTTTTTGGCCTCAGCGGATGAAGGTGAAATCACGCTGCTGAACGTATTGCCAAACAGCAGTAGCTCAGTTCTGCGCGGTTTCGCAGCCGATATTCGTAAATTTGAAGCATATATGCGGGAAGAGTCAGAGAAAAAGATGAAGTCGCTGTCCCGTCTGTTCTCAATTCCTGCTGAACGCATTCACTCCCGGGTCGTGTTTGGTAACGTGCGTGATGAAATCTTAGCGATCGGCAGTCATGATGACTATGACGTGATTGTGATTGGCTCGCGTAAACCGGGCATTTCTACTCATCTGTTGGGATCCAACGCCGAGTCGATTATTCGCTACGCTAAAATACCGGTTCTGGTGATTAGATAACATCGATAGCCTGAACATTTGGCGGCAGGTGAGAGACTCTGCCGCTATCTATATTTTACTCTTCGCTGAACCAGTCGCTATTTTCCTGACGTACGAGCAGAACGGACTCACTAATTTCCTGCAGATGCAGGCTCATCGCTTTTTCTACGGCATCCGGGTTACGGGCGACCAGCGGCTGGAAAATATCATAATGCTGGCGCAGCATCATATCGGGAGGCGTGACGTGGTCTAGACTCATGTAGCGCACCCGGTCAATGGTGGCTTTAATATTTTCGACGGTATCCCAGGCTAATTGGCAGTCGGCAATTTGCGAGAGCTTCTGGTGAAATTCATCATCCAGCTGAAAGAAATCATTTAACTGTTGGCGTTCGACCGCCGCACGCTGCTGATTGAGATTTTGCTCAAGCTGATAGAGCTGTTCGTCATTCACCATCCCGGCGGCGCGGCGCACCACAGCGCATTCAATGGCCTGGCGGACAAAACACCCATTACGCACCTGCGAGAGGGAAATCTTGTTCACATAGCTGCCGCGCTGTGGGCGAATCTGAATCAGGCCGTTTTCCGCCAGTTTAATAAAGGCTTCACGTACCGGCTGACGAGAAACGTCAAAGCGTACGGAAACTTCCTTTTCGGACAGTGGGGTGCCGGGCGGGATCAGGCAATGGACGATATCCCGACGAAGGATACGATAAATTTGCTGGTTTACAGGCTGTGTCGGATTCAGTTGGGATTCTGCGGCCATTGTGCTTACTTTTAAATGGAATTTTGCGTTATTTTACGCGATTTTTGCTTTCCAGCCCAGACCCGGTCTGCTGACCGGGTCGTTGAGCTTAGCCCTGACGATGAACGTTCAGACCGGCAAAACTTTGGCTGACTGGCATCATTTCAAGGGTGTTGATATTGACGTGTTTCGGCAGGGTTGCGACCCACCACACCGCTTCGGTTACATCTTCCGGCGTCAGGGCTTGCGTATTCTCATAAGCTTTGTCCGCTTTGACGTCATCACCTTTAAAGCGCACGTTAGAGAATTCGGTTCCGCCTACCAGACCGGGTTCAATATCGGTCACGCGAACGGCGGTGCCGTGAAGGTCGGCGCGCAGATTCAGACTAAACTGGCGAACAAAAGCCTTCGTCGCGCCGTAAACGTTACCGCCAGCATAAGGCCAGCTACCAGCGACTGAACCGATGTTGACGATATGACCGCGGTTACGTTCCACCATACCAGGCAGAACCGCACGGGTCATGTACACCAGCCCTTTATTGTTGGTGTCAATCATATCTTCCCAGTCTTCAACGCTGGCTTTGTGTGCGGGTTCGAGCCCCAGCGCCAGTCCGGCGTTATTAACCAGAACGTCAATGGCTTGCCACTCCGCGGGCAGCTCGGCGATCATCTCTTCGATAGCCGCGCGATTACGCACGTCCAACTGCGCGGTATAAATGCTCTCGCCCAGCTCATCCTTCAGCGTCTTCAGGCGCTCTTCGCGACGCCCGGTGGCAATGACTTTGTGACCGTTAGCGACAAAACGGCGAGTAATACTTTCACCAAAACCTGCTGTTGCTCCGGTAACCAGGATAATCATCTTACTGTTCCTCAACGCTTTTTGTGTCTTTATACCATAGCACGCGATATCGGTGACGGGTAATGGAAATCGTCGGACAACATTTGGCGTGCGGGGGAATCATTGCGATCAATCAATGAGTTGCCTAATCTTACAGAATAATTGTGTTCAGGAGATGATGATGTTGGACAACAACCCTTTTTTAAGCGTCAGCCTGCTACCTTACCAGGCGCCGCGTTTTGATTTGATTTCAGATAGCCATTACCGCCCGGCCTTTGATGAAGGCGTACGGCGTCAACGTGAAGAGATTAGCGCGATCGTTAATAACCCGGTTCCGGCGGATTTTACCAATACGCTGGTGGCTCTGGAGCAGAGCGGGCAGCTGCTGGCGCGGGTGACAAGCGTCTTCTTTGCTATGGCTGGAGCGGATACCAACCCAATAATTCAGGAACTGGATGAGCAGTTTTCTGCCGAACTGGCTGAATTGGGCAACAATATCTGGCTCAATGAAGCGCTGTTTGAGCGTGTAAAACAGGTTTGGCAGCAGCGTGGTTCTCTCTCTCTGGACGCTGAATCCATGCGTTTGCTTGAGGTGACCTGGCAACGTTTCACCCTCGCAGGCGCAACGTTGGCAGAAGAGCAAAAAACGGTGCTGCGGGCGCTGAATACGGAAGCTGCGACCCTGCAAAGTCAGTTTCAGCAACGTCTGTTGGCGGCGGTGAAGTCCGGTGGTCTGGTGGTAGATTACGCCCATCAACTGGAAGGGCTTAGTGAGGATGAAATAAGCGCAGCGGCAGAAGCGGCGCAGGAGAAAGGCTTAAAGGACCGCTGGTTGCTTGCGCTGCTTAATACGACTCAGCAGCCCGCGCTGCTTTCCCTGCAGGACAGGCAGACGCGAGAAAACCTGTTCTCTGCGGGTTGGACGCGTAACCAAAAGGGCGATGCTAATGATACCCGCGAGCTGGTATTGCGGCTCGCGGAGCTCCGGGCCCGTAAAGCGCAACTGCTTGGGACCGCTGATTATGCCAGCTGGTCGATGGCTGACCAGATGGCCAGAACCCCTGAGCAGGCTTATGCCTTTATGCGGCGGATCGCCCCTGCGGCGCGAGCCAGAGCCGAGCAGGAGCTGGCGGATATTCAGCAGGTTGTCGATAATGAAGGCGGCGATTTTCAGGCTGCGGCCTGGGACTGGCTCTACTATGGCGAGCAGGTGCGCCGGGCGAAGTTTACTATCGACGAAGCGCAGCTAAAGCCGTATTTCTCCCTCGACCGCGTCCTGCGCGACGGCGTGTTCTGGGCCGCTTCTCAGCTGTTTTGCATCCGCTTTGTTGAGCGCTTTGATATCCCGGTTTATCACCCAGATGTGCAGGTATGGGAAATTTTTGACGCAAATGGTGAGGGGATTGCGCTGTTTTATGGTGACTTTTTCGCCCGCGATAGCAAAAGCGGCGGGGCGTGGATGGGCGTTTTTGTTGAGCAATCAACTTTGCGCGCGCAGCATCCGGTCATCTACAACGTTTGTAACTATCAGAAACCCAAGGCTGGCCACAGCGCATTGCTGTCGTGGGATGAGGTGATTACGTTATTCCACGAGTTTGGTCACACGCTGCACGGCCTGTTTGCCAGCCAGCGGTATGCCAGCCTCTCAGGCACGAATACGCCGCGTGATTTTGTTGAGTTCCCGTCACAGATTTTTGAACACTGGGCCAGCGAACCGCAGGTATTCGCCCACTATGCGCGGCATCATCAAACCGGTAAAGCCATGCCGGAAGCGTTACGTGATAGCATGTTCCGGGCGGCGAAGTTTAATAAAGGTTACGACATGAGCGAGCTGCTCGCGGCGGCGCTGCTGGATATGCACTGGCACAGCGTGTCGACGGAAACGCTGCCGCAGGATGTTGATACCTTCGAAGCGACGGCGCTGCAAGCGGAGAAGATGGACCTTTCCGCCGTGCCGCCGCGTTATCGCAGCAGTTACTTCTCACATATTTTCGGCGGCGGCTACGCCGCAGGTTATTACGCCTACTTGTGGACGCAGATGCTGGCGGACGATGGCTATCAGTGGTTTGTTGAGCAGGGCGGTCTGACGCGCGAAAACGGCCAACGCTTTCGCGAGGCGATTTTGTCGCGCGGCAATAGCACTGATTTAGCTGAACTGTATCGGCAGTGGCGCGGGCACGATCCTAAAATCGAACCGATGCTGGAAAATCGCGGGCTGAACGTTTTATAGTCGGTTTTGTAAGCCGGGTAAGGCGCTAGCCGCCACCCGGCAGAAATACGAGAACAGTAACAAAAACCGGTTTGTTTATCGTTTGAAACTCCGGGTAGGACTATTTCCGCTGATAAACATTGGCAAAATGTGAATTACCACATCAAATCGTCGGGCACTTTAAAATCAGCATACGGATCATCTTCATCCTGCTCTTCCTGACTCAGCGCGCTGTTTAAAACAATACTGTTTGCATCTCGCTGCGCGATTTTATCGGCCACGATCGCGGGGATAATTGCGTATTCACTCTCGCCACTGCCATCAATAACCAAACGCGCAATGGCGAGACGGCCGTTAATCAGCTGAGTTTGCGTTGTCTTATCCACAACAACTTTTTTAATTAAGTTGTTATCCGTGAAGTTAAAATCAATATTGCCTTTTGCAATGACGATTTTGTTCATTTCAATGAGCTGCTTCACCTGAGCTTTATACTCTTTAGATAAAACAGCTTGTTTTTGTTGTTCGCTTAGCTGTTTATCACGCTCAAGCTGCGCTTTTTTATTTTCTTCCACAGCCTCTCTTGCTTCGCGAGCCTGAACTCGGGATTTCTTCGCTGTTCTCTGGACCTTAGCCATCTTTTTGCTGGTGACTAGTCCTGCTTTTAGCATCTGTTCTTGTAAGGTGAGTTTTGTCATCTTCGCTTCTAAACCCGTTGAAAAATTTTTGCGATTATACCTGTAATTTTAGCTGATGTGTCAGTGCGCGGGGATGACGTTGCGATACGGTCAGATCGAGGTGGACCTGGTGAACCATTCAGTACAAACATGGAATGCATAAAAAATCACATAAAGTGGTTTATTTTTGTTATAAATGCATCTTTGGTGGTTTTTTATGGAGAGCGAAGATGATTGTCAGAACCTGGCACGGCTGTGTTCCTGTTGATTTTGGTGAAGCGTTTGCAGACCATTTGCAGGCAACCGGCGTGCAACATTCGGCGGGTATCCCTGGAAACGCGGGAGCGTTTGTCAGGCGAGAAACTCAGGGAGAATGGGAACACTTCTTTCTGGCGACTTACTGGGAGGATCTGGATGCGGTCAAAGCGTTCGCTGGTGAGAATTACCATGTGGCGGTAACCTACCCTGATGATGAGCAATTCCAGCTCCTGTCCGATCCCTATGTCTTCCAGTTTGATGTGGCGAACGTCGTGGCGATTTGAGTGGGTAAAGCACAAAAAATTAAGGCCCGAAGGCCTTAATCTTACTTACGTCCAGCCAGTAAACCAATGACCAGCCCGATGGCACCGGCGGCCAGCAATCCGGTAAGCGGGTTTTCTTTGACTCGCTCCGAAACTTCGGAGACCGCATCTGACGCCTGGGCCGCGTATTTACGCGCTGCGCCTTTCAACTGATGCTTAGGCGAATCTACCGCATCACCAAATTGCTGTTGGGCTTCCCCGGCAATTTCGTTGACTTTGTTACCGACCTTGTCCGCCAGATTTTGCGCGTCGTTTTCATAATCTTGTGATGACATGTGATTCTCCTTTCGTTTGACTCATTCAAGTCTAGTGGCTGACGGAAGAAGTTCAAATGCACAGGCCGCTGCGGCTGTATTCCAGGATTTTTCCAAAGACCGGATGAGTTACACGCTGCCGTGCTTTTTCAATATGCCTTTGTCGTCAAAGATAAACATAATCGACTGCCCAAGTCCGTTCTGGCAGACAACGCCATCGGCGTTGGTTTTATCGGTGATACCCTGGCACTCCATATTGCTGACGTAAGGACGAATCTGGCATTTTAGCGTTTTGCCATCTTCAATAATCAGTTGTTTAGATTCGCTGAGCTCATTTGCCGCAGGCGCCGGGCAGGTGCCTTCACCCCAGTTAACGCCATGGTGCCTGTCAAACGCCGAGCAGCCCTGCAATAGCGCCGCCCCTGCCAGAAAAAGCATCAGATAGTGTTTCTTCATTATATAACCCCGGTTGTTGTTTTCCGCTTCAGTATAGGAAACAACCTCGCCATAAAGCCTTCGCCAGAATTAGTGGTTTTCCTGATATTTCAATTGATTGAGACTATTCTGAGTAATAAAATCCACATAACTTGCTTTCTTCCAAAGCGATGACTGATAAATAAGAGCTATTGAGATTCACAATTCCTCTTTTTTCCTTCATCATTTGTCAGCTTTTGCTACTAATAATCAGCGTTTAGCTCAGCATAAGAAATTTATTTTTTTACTCAAGGTCGGTATGAACTATAAGAATGTACTGAAGGTTGCGTTACTGCTTGCTCCCGTGGCGTTGCTGAATCTGTCCACGCCTGCCTGGGGCGCGGACGCGGCGAAAACAACAACCTGTCAGAAAGCGCCGCCTGCGGTGGACAAAGAGGGCGTGCCGCTACCGCCCGTTGTCGGAAAAGAGGGGGCTCGGCCTGCTCCGGCAAATGGCAAACCAGGTCATGACGGCCCCGCTACAAACTGTCAGCCAGTGGCTATCGAAAACTAATCATTGACCTCAACCCGGGAGGGACATGGTGCACCCGTTAATTAAGGTCATGCTGGTAGGTGGTAAAGGGGATGGCCTGCTGGTCAGCGTCGCCGATACCGCGACGGAAGTTTCCGTCACACCTGCGCAGTACGGCGCGAAATCCGGCCAGCCGCTGAGCTATCGGATTGTGTCGCAGACTATCGATGATGAGCGCTACTTTTTCGGCGTTTTCAGTGAGAGCCATGAGGATACGGATAAACTCAAAAGAGTGGCGTTGACTCGCGGCATGAAAAAGTTCTTCAGTTGATCCGGTGCCGGGCGGCTATCTGTCGTCCGGTCGGGTCATGTTTTGTTTTCCTCCCGCCTCCGATACAGTATAGCGATACGCCTTTGCACGCTTCGGAAACGCTATGATTAACCACATCCGCATTAAAAACTTCAGATCGGTCAGGGATATCGAGCTGGAGCTGGGTGCGCTGAACATTGTTTTCGGCCCCAACGGCTGCGGCAAGTCCAATATCTACAAAGCTATTCATCTGCTAACTGCCTCCGCTGACGGACAATTTTCCGGCTATATCAGTGATGAGGGCGGACTGGAAAATATTATGTGGTCAGGGCCGAGTGCGCCAACGGACCGCTTTCCGCGACGGCTGCAGATTGCCTGTCTGACCGATGAGTTCGACTATGAGTTACAAGTCGGTTTTCCGGAAAAACTGCCTTATCCGACCCAGTTCGTGCTGGACCCAATTGTCAAAGAGGAGTCTATCTGGCTGGCGGGCTTTTCCCGACGACCATCATCGCGCGTGCTACAGCGCAAAAATCAGGCCGCGTTTCTGGTAGATGTTAACGGCGAAAAAAGTACCTTCACCGATACTATTTATGAGAACGAATCCATCTTTGGTCAATTGGGTGAACCGCATCGCTTTCCAGAGGTCTCGCGGGTCAGGGAGACCATGCGACGCTGGCGTTTTTATCACGAGTTCAATATTGGCAGGCACTCGCCGCTACGCCAACCGGCGGTCGGCTACCGCTCGCCGGTGCTTGATAGCAATGGGCATAATCTTGCTGCCGCCTTTCAGACTATTGTGGAAATCGGCGCGGAGGAACTGCTGCATGAGATCCTCGCCGAGGCCTTTCCGCAATGCACATTCTATTGTGAGAATGAGAATTCACGTTTCTCAATGAAGATGCGGCGTAACGGTGTTTACCGGCCTCTACTGGCCTCCGAGATGTCCGATGGCACGCTGCGTTTCCTGTGCCTGGCAGTGGCATTGTTAAGCCCTCGACCACCAGCATTTCTGGCGATCAATGAGCCGGAAAACAGCCTGCACCGCCAGATGTTTCCGGCGCTTGCCAGATTAATTGTTGAAGCGTCTCGATATAGCCAAATTTGGTTGACTAGCCATTCTGCCGAGCTTTCCGAATTGATTTCCTCAATGGCCGAAGCGCAAATTTATGCGCTGGAAAATAGCGATGGAGAGACGCGAATTATTGAGTGATATTGGCTATATGCTTCGAAATGCCGCCGGATTATTTCCGGCGGCATCTATTTTATGCTGCTGCCGGGAGGAGCGTTTTGCTACCTTTCAGGGTAAATAGTGAGATAACCGTAAAGCTCAGGGTAATACAGCCGAGGATCAGATAAGCCTGATGGAAGCCAACGGTATCGTACATCCGTCCAACCCACGCTGACAGCACAACGCCCGAAAGCTGTTTCGATAAATTAAAACCAATCAGGAACAGCGTGGCAGAGAGTTTTGGGTTAAAGGCCGACGAGATATATTTAAAAGTGCCCACCAGCAGGAACGGAACTTCAAACATATGCAGCATTTTTAAGATAACCACTTCCACCGCCGAGGTAGCAAAAGACGATCCTAAAATACGCACTGACATAATCAGTCCGGCGGTCAACAGGGCATTCTTGGCACCAATTCGGTTAACAATAGCCGGCGCGCAGAACATGATTAGTGCATTAAGTAGTTCCCCGCCGGTGGTGACGAAGCCAAAGATTTCGGTCCCACGCTGCGGGCTGGAGAAGAAGCCTTTAAAGAAGTTGGCGAACTGCTGGTCGAAGACGTCATAGACGCTGGCGACGCCAACGACATAAATGATGAAGCCCCAGAAACGTGGCATCCGCAGCAGCTCCGCGGCGGTGCGCATCGAGAAGGCCTGGCGATTAGCACCCAGCGCGTCGATAACTTGTTCACTATTGCTGCTTTCCGGTTTTGATACCCACAGCAGCACGCCAAGGATCAGCGCAAAACCGGAGGCAATCCAGAAAGTAATATTGGGATCAATACCAAATAAAATGCCGGTGATTGATGCACATAGCGCCCAGCCGATACAGCCGGAAACGCGAACCTTACCGTATTCAAAACGGTTAGCGCGGCTGACGCGTTCAATATAGGCTTCTACCGCCCCGGAGCCGCTGGAGAATACTATCCCCAGGTAAATCCCGCCCGCCAGCGCGCCCGCGATGATATTCATCTGCAATAGCGGCGAGAAGACGAAAATAAAGAATGGCGCGAACAGGATTAATAAAACTGTGATGGTCCATAGCAGATGCTTGCGTAGCCCAAGCTTATCTGAAATCAAGCCAAATATGGGTTGGAAGATAATGGCGAAGAGCGAAATTGAGGAGAAGACAATCCCCGTTTCGGTTTTGGTTAAATGGTTAACTTCCGCCAGCCACACCGGGAAAAAGGGAAAGTAAGCCG
This sequence comes from Klebsiella sp. RHBSTW-00484, assembly GCF_013705725.1. Classification (NCBI taxonomy): domain Bacteria; kingdom Pseudomonadati; phylum Pseudomonadota; class Gammaproteobacteria; order Enterobacterales; family Enterobacteriaceae; genus Klebsiella; species Klebsiella sp. RHBSTW-00484. The sequence continues at coordinate 2,897,245 of NZ_CP055481.1, forward strand.
ACATAATGAAATAGTAGAAGAAAAAGAACAGCATAAAGTAAAAGAAGTTATGCCGTTCTCGGGGCGCGAGTTCAGAGAGTTTCATTGTGAATATTCCATCTTATTATGCCTGTAAGGTTGGGGGCTTTCGCCCCCGATTATTATTGGAAGTGAATCGTTAACTGATATTGCCATTGTGTCTCAAGCAGCAGCCATTGCTGTAGTACGCTTGGCGTCCAGGAGTCATCGCCGCCGATGCCCATATGCTGGCCATCGAGGGTGATCCAGACGCCGTCTTCCGGCTTCATCCAGTGCCAGTGGTCCGTTTCTGTTAACTGCGCGGTACTGTAGGGTTGTACTGAGAAGTGGAAGTTACCCGCCACATGCCAGCGACCCCAGTCCAGCGCCTTGTTATCACAACGCAGACCGTTTTCGGTTGGGAAAATATACGCTGTGCTCATCTCTTCCAGCGGCAGCTGCCAGCGGGAGAAGCAGGCACTGGTGCGGCGATCCGGGTAGTTCTCATGCGGGCCGTAACCCAGCCAGGAGACCCGCTGATGCTGGTCCGGGACCTGGAAATTCAGCCCGACGCGCGGCAGCGGCGGCAGGGTGCCAGCGCGTTCGCCATCAACCGCCAGATGCAGCTTACCCTCAGCATCAAACGTCATCCGCCAGTGGCTGACGATCACCACTTCTTCATCGCGCAAATAGTGCCAGCGGCTATCGATCACCACTTGATGGGCCAGACTCTGCGCCTCGCACTGCACGCAGCGGGCGCTGAGATTGTAGAGACCGGCGCTTTTCCAGCGTTCAACCCAGGCGTTAGGATCGATGCGTTCTACTTCGCTAACGCCAATATCGTTATCCAGCGGTGCGCGTACGAACTGGTCACGCAGCGGCGTCAGTAGCTGTTCCACGCCGTCTACCTGCCAGTGGCTCAGCAGACCGCTTTCCCGGTCGATAGTCCATTGTTGCGATCCACTGCGTACAGTCCAGGCGCTGTCGCTGCTGTCCAGCGTTGGCGCAGCACCCGCAGACGCAGGGGCGCGCAAAGCTAGTGGCGCGGCGAGGGCGAACTGTTGCCATGCGACGCGATGCCCGGCGTCGGACCAGGCGGTGGCCTGCGGCTGGACCACGTCCAGCGTCAGCCACACCTCTTCGGCACCGGCAGGCAGCACCAGGTTCTCGCATAGCGTCAGCTCGCGTTGGCCTTCGGGCGCAAGATCGAGCTTCATGCTGCCCTCGGCAAAGGTTTCACCTGCCGCCTGAACCTGCCAGCGCAACTCTTCGTTATCGGTAGTACGGAACAGATATTCGCTGCTGATGCTGATACGCAGCGGGTTTTGCGCCAGCAGGGTAAACTGGAAAAACTGCTGCGCATGTTTAGCTTCAATTAATGAAGGGTGCGCGCGGCGATCCGGGAACACCAGACCGTTCATACAGAACTGGCGATCGTTCGGTTTATCGCCAAAATCGCCGCCGTAGGCCCAGCCCACGCTGCCGTCGTCGAAGGTTTTGCTAATGGCCTGATCGGCCCAGTCCCAGATAAAGCCGCCCTGCAGGCGCGGGTAGTCGCGAAACGCCTGCCAGTAATCGGCAAAGTTACCCAGGCTGTTGCCCATCGCGTGGGCGTACTCGCAGAGGATCAGCGGACGCTGCTCGCCCGGCAGGCTGATCCATTTTTTGATCCCCCATTTGGGCACAGTTGGAATCAACTGGTCACGCTCAACGCGGGCGTACATCGGGCAGATAATATCGGTAGTCGTGCTGTCGGCGCCGCCGCCTTCATATTGCACCGGGCGTGAGGGATCGTTGCGTTTCAGCCAGTGATACATCGCTTCGTGGTTGCTGCCGCCGCCGGATTCATTTCCCAGCGACCAGATAATAATTGACGGATGGTTACGATTGCTTTGCAGCATCCGGCTGACGCGGGCGCTGTAGGCCGGCAGCCAGGACGGATCGTCGGAAAGGCGATTCATCGGCACCATGCCGTGGGTTTCGATATTGGCTTCGTCGACCACGTACAGGCCGTAGCGGTTGCATAACTCATACCAGCGCGGAGCGTTAGGGTAGTGGGAGCAGCGAGCGGCGTTAAAATTGTTCTGCTTCATCAGCAGAATATCCTGCACCATGTCCTCTTCGGTCACCACCTGGCCGCGCTGGTGGTGATGCTCGTGGCGGTTGACGCCGCGGATGAGCAGTGCTTTGCCGTTCAGCAGCAGCAGGCCGTTTTTGATTTCGACACGACGAAAACCGATATCCCAGGCTTCAGCTTCAATCAGCTCATCGCCGCGCCACAGCGAAACGACCGCCCGGTAGCAGTTCGGCGTCTCCGCGCTCCACAGCGCCGGGCGTTCAACCTGCAAACTAATTGCCGCGCGTTCGGCGTAGTTTCCGCGCTCATCAATCATCGGCGAGCCCGGCAATTGCTGGTGGCTGGCGACCAGATGAGCGCCATCCCACAGTTCAACCTTTACCGTCAGATCTTCCAGTTGCTGTACCGGCGCAGCGACGCTTAAATTGACCAGCAGCTCAGCATCGCGATACAACGCATCCAACTGAGGAGTTAGCTGAACATCGCTGAGGTGAAGCTCCGGTTTATTTAACAGCCACACCGAGCGGAATATCCCACTCATCCGCCACATATCCTGATCTTCAAGCCAGGTTCCCGCGCTCCAGCGCATCACCATGACGCAGATGCGGTTTTCTCCCGCCTGCAGATACGGGCTGAGATCGAAGGCGGCGGGCAGGCGACTGTCCTGCGAGTAACCGACCCATTTGCCGTTGCACCACAGATGAAACGCCGAGTTGACGCCATCGAAGATAATCTGCGTCTGACCTTCGACCTGCCAGTGTTCATCGACGCTAAAGGTCAGCGAGTAGCAGCCAGTGGGGTTCTCGTCAGGGACGCGCGGCGGCGTCGTATCGATAGGGTAGCGGACGTTAGTATAGATAGGGGCGTCGTAGCCTTCCATTTGCCAGTTCGACGGTACCGGGGTACTGCGGCAGTCCGGCAGATCGTCATTGATCCAGCTGGCATCCACATCGAACGGGCTGGGAACGTAAGAAAACTGCCACTGACCATCAAGCAGACGACGGCTTGCCGAAGGCTGGTTATCCCGCGCCGCGCCGGTATCGCGCCAGCTGGCGAAAGTCGGGTGGGCCGCTAAGCGATTGAGGTGAGAAATGGTCTGGTTTTGCCAGTCTTCTCGGGCAATCACTTCATGAAACGTCGGTCCTGCGGTGGAGATAGAGTCATGTTGTTGCATATACATACCTGACGGATAAGTGAGAAAATGTCATTCGCTAGACAAGAATGGTTTCGTTATCAGATATTTTCATTAAGGCCGCAATATTGGCGAAATTGAAACCCACTGGCGATCACGAAATGCCTGGAAAATGGCTGATTCTTGTCGTCTTTTAAACATAAAATGTTAGCGGGCGACATTTGGGTTTTCAGGCAGAAGGAGCAGGCGATGCAGCGCCGTTTGGCAACGTTAGAAGATGTGGCCCGCGAGGCCGGGGTTTCTCAGCAGACGGTCTCTCGGGTACTGAATAATCCGGAGGTGGTTTCTGAACGAACCCGCGACAAAGTGATCCGCGCGATGCAGGCGTTGCACTATGTGCCGAACCGCTCTGCGCAGCTGCTGGCGGGAAAATCCGCGCCGTCGATTGGGCTCATTACCGCTTCGTTGACCCTGCACGCGCCTTCGCAAATCGCCGCGGCGGTAAAAAGTTATGCCGGTTCACATCAACTGGAGGTGTCGATTGCGATGCCAGCGCAGATCGATTATTCGTCACTGCAGGCGCGGTTGAATGAGTTTCGTGCCCAGCACATTCGCGGAGCGATTATCAGCCTGCCGCTGGAAAGCAGCCTGGCGGAGCGGCTGGTAGAGGAGAACCCGGATATTTCCTGCCTGTTCCTTGACGTTTCGCCGGAGACCGATGTGTGTTGCGTGCGCTTCGATCACCGCGACGGCTGCGGAGCCTGCGTGCGCCATCTGTGGGATTCAGGACATCGCGAGTTCGGATTACTCGCCGGGCCGGAGAGTTCGGTCTCGGCACGGATGCGCTTGAGCAGCTGGCGCGAGGCGCTACACCGGCTGGGGGTCAGCAATGCGGTGACGGTGTTTGGCGACTGGAGCGCAGCCAGCGGCTGGAATAAAACCTTTGAACTGCTGCATCAGCATCCCAGTATCAGCGCGATCGTGGTGGCAAACGATCAGATGGCGCTCGGGGTGCTGAGCGCTCTGGCGCAGCTTAATCGCACCGGTAGCCAGGCAATTTCCGTTACCGGCTACGATGATACGGCGGATAGCCTCTACTTCCAGCCGCCGCTCACCACCGTCGCTCAGGATTTTAATGTACTGGGAAGAAGGGCGGTCGAGCTGTTGATCCAGCTGATGGCCTCCCCACAGTTAAGGATCCGCGAACTGCTGCCCACGCGGTTGATCATCCGCCACTCAACCTGGCCTTGCGCGGTTGAGGCGAAAGATGAGAAAGCGCAGTTAATCGCGCAAATAAAAACGCTGGTGGAAAAACTTTGAGCAACGGCTTCGTTTAGCTTTCATTGAAGAAGCGTGTGATAGCGTAATAAAAAGACGTAGGCAGGGTGATTAATGCTCTGAACGTAAAAACAATCTATCCATGCAAGCATTTATTTACCGCCAGTCACATGGCGGTTTTTTTTGCCCGTTTTTTGGCCAGTGGGCAAGAGTATATTTTATTTAGTGCTGTAATTAGGTGATAATTTGACCTTTCAGAAGCATAAATACGTTGTTTTTCATGTCGGTGGTTAACAAATTCTCGAGGGTTATAGTTTTGTTAGTAGCATAAAATGCTGTTGGCGAGAAAGTGAGTGAAATCTTTGTCAGGCCAAGCATAGATGCTCTACTCTGGAGCGCATAAACCGGGGGGGATAAAGTGATGATGAAACTGGTCGGTAAAGCGCATCTGGAGCAGGTGGACTGGCATGCAGTTGCGGCTATTATCGCCGCCGCAGGTCTTAATCAAAGAGACGTCGCATTAGTTGAGCGGGCCTTTCGCCACAGTACTTTTTGCTGGTTTGGTTATGAAAATGGGCTGCTGATTGCGGTGGCTAGAGCTATTAGCGACCTGACCTGGTGCAGCTATCTGGCGGATGTTGCGGTTGTCCCCCGCTGCCAGGGAAAGGGATACGGGCAGCAACTGATGCAGGCGGTCAGCAATGAACTGCAGCCGTTTGGTAAAACCTTTATCTACTCAGTTGTGGATAAAATAGACTTCTATCACCGCTTTGGTTTTGAGCTGCTCACGACGGGAATGGTATGCGCCAGCGAGGAGAGCCTGATTCGCATGCGTGAGCAGGGGTGTATTGACGAATAAGGCCATTTAAACCAACAGGAATATATATGAGTGCGGGAGTCGCGGAACCGACAACAACCTTGTTGTCGGTATTTTCTGTGCATGTTATCTGCTGCCCTGAGACCGAACAACGGTCTATTTATTCGTCGTTAAGCTCTGAAACAGAGAAGCGAATTTGTTTACCACATAAGGGGCAAATAAAGTCATGCCAGCAATCAAAAATTTAATAATTTCACTGACAGAACCCGGAGTGGATATTTTTCCGTTTTTGCCAAAGTCCAGTAATATTAAAACGCCAAAACCGATAAACATAAACAAAATGACTATCGTACCCATCAGCGCGATGAGTCGGCTCGAACTGGCTTTCATTACCGGAGCCAGAACAGGTTTTCCAGCAGCGTCATAAAGAGGGGATTTTGTCACTGTAGTCGTACCTCCTGCTGTCACCGTAACCTCATTGATAACCGGTAAATCAACATCTTCAGAAAGCGCATCGGCCAAAGACCACTCTTCAGGTAGAGAATTGCGGATGACTAAAATAGAAATCAGCGCACCGAAAGTAACGATAAAAAGTAATATATAAATAAAAGCCATACTGGTGTTTACCCTATCAGAGGCAGGGACTTGCGCTTGAACTGCAGTAGAAAATAAGAGTAGTGTGATTGCATATGCTGATGCGTGTCTTTTTAACAAAAACATAAATATACTCCTCACCAATAAATATAGATTTAATTATTATTTAAATGCGAAGGCCGAATAATCTACAATCATGATTCTGTTTATCCGAAAATAGAACATACACACTCCTGTAATGGGTGGGGATAACATGTATATTGAATTCACTAAATCAGCATTGTTAACTCATCGATCAATAGCAGTATAGATTGGCTCCTTAAACCGTGCCAATGGTTACCAGCCTGGAGACCATTCCAAAGAGAGGAAAAAAATTTAATGCCATTACTTTATTTCTAAGTAAGGGTCGGTGATGCTGCCAACTTACTGATTTAGTGTATGATGGTGTTTTTGAGGTGCTCCAGTGGCTTCTGTTTCTATCAGCTGTCCCTCCTGTTCAGCTACTGACGGGGTGGTGCGTAACGGCAAAAGCACCGCCGGACATCAGCGCTATCTCTGCTCTCACTGCCGTAAAACATGGCAACTGCAGTTCACTTACACCGCTTCTCAACCCGGTACGCACCAGAAAATCATTGATATGGCCATGAATGGCGTTGGATGCCGGGCAACCGCCCGCATTATGGGCGTTGGCCTCAACACGATTTTCCGCCATTTAAAAAACTCAGGCCGCAGTCGGTAACCTCGCGCATACAGCCGGGCAGTGACGTCATCGTCTGCGCGGAAATGGACGAACAGTGGGGATACGTCGGGGCTAAATCGCGCCAGCGCTGGCTGTTTTACGCGTATGACAGGCTCCGGAAGACGGTTGTGGCGCACGTATTCGGTGAACGCACTCTGGCCACACTGGAGCGTCTTCTGAGCCTGCTGTCGGCCTTTGAGGTCGTGGTATGGATGACGGATGGCTGGCCGCTGTATGAATCCCGCCTGAAGGGAAAGCTGCACGTTATCAGCAAGCGTTACACTCAGCGCATTGAGCGACATAACCTGAATCTGAGACAACATCTGGCAAGGCTGGGACGGAAGTCACTGTCGTTCTCAAAATCGGTGGAGCTGCATGACAAGGTCATCGGGCATTATCTGAACATAAAACACTATCATTAAGTTGGAGTCATTACCGTAAGGGTCTTGTGTTAGATAAAGAGATAATAAAAGAATAAAATAGTCCTCTCCATGGAGTCATTGATCTAAAGCGCAGTCGCGCCTACTAACTTTGGAAATCCCGACTTATGTGAAATAACATCCAGCCGCAATGCGGACTGGATGTCCGTGGTAAACCATTGCAACCGATTAGTTATTGCACTTGCCCGGTACGGCTAGCTTAACTTCCGGTTTGGAAACAACGCGCATACCTTCGCTTTCAGGAACCTGTTCCAGCCCGGCCCCACCAACGAATACGCCCATTTTAATGTACTGGCGAACAAAATAGTTCTTCCCTGGGGTGGCATTGAGCGTCAGATTATTTGGGGAAAACTCGGATTCTGTCCCCAGCACATGCGGCTGACCTGTCGATATTTGCTGATAGAAAAAGACTTTGTCAGCGGTTTCTCCGATGCAGCGCCCATCAATATAAACATCTTTTTTTAACGCTTTGCCGACAAAGCTGTCCCTGTATATGTAGAGACCTGCTTTACCGTTTTCCGGTGTAGGAAACGATTTAGCCGTTGTGTTTTCAGTATTGCTGGCTAAAGGGACCGAGGCGCAACCGCCAAGAAGCATTGAAGAAAGAATAACAGCTGTAAGGATTATTTTATTCATAGGATTCTCAATGAGTTAAAAAACAGCAGAGCAAGGATAATCTCATTTTATAAGTATGTCACCACTGAAATGTCGCGTAACAAATTGTAAACATAAGGTGCAGGTGTTAGATAGGACCTAACTGAGGGCTGAGAATGACCACATACTGGTGGGTGCTCGCAGAGTATTCTGAACGGGGCTTATTGCAGTGCAGTTCTATAAAACGGAAGTATTCACCAGGAATTGCCATCGTTTCTGCTCATCAGGGTAAACGCTTTGGCCGATGCATTATAATTTTGGCGGGCAAAGACTTAGAGCAAGTCTTTGCCTTGTTTCGTCAGGCTGGGCGCAAAAAGAATTTCGTTGGGGTTCTGCCTTTTCCGCTGGCGAAGCGCTCATGCGGTACTGGTTTTTGATTATCGGCAATAATCATTTTATCGTCGTCAATACGCTCCAGAACCAGATAAATATGATCATAACCATGGTGAGCCGTCGGTCCGCAGGTGGAACCAACATCGCCTGGCTGCTGTTGACCAACAGGAATGGTTGTCCATTGTCGATGATCGTGCAGATAATTGCCCAAAGCTAACGCCTGCATAATATCCGGAACGGCTATGTCCCCTTCTTGTAATAGATTGGAGAGGTTTAGCGCACAACCATCATGCGGCCAGTGCTCATGGGCTAATTTAAAGAGCTCAATCGCCGCGATTTCCTGAACCTTGTCATAACGGGACGGGGTCCGGGCAATATTCATCACTTCGATAATTTTTTCTTTGTCGCTGAGCAGCACAGTATTCTTAGCGAACATCGCCTGAGGAGGGGTTTTGAGCGAGAGAAATGTCTGGAATTCTTCCACTGCATCACGCCGCACATGTGAGATAACCTTGCTGGGGTCTTTTATCGTGCCGCACCAGGTGGTGTTGATGCGCAACAATCGCGCGCAATACTCTACTGCCAAATCGTGGTCTTCTTTCATTTTTGTAATGAACGTTTCAGCCGTGTCTATACCGCGTTGTTTGGCAAAGTCAAACAACGCGGAATGTCGACCACCAATACTGTCAAATGATACCTGAAAAGCTCCGGCTTCTTCGCTCTCAATGTGAGTCAGGGAACGATGATTTTTCTTATCAACACCTGCACTCCAGCGCCAGTCGGATTCAAAACCCGCCTGTACACGAAGTACCTCACACATGACGGCTTTTCGGTGTGCAAGGCTGGTATATGGCCCTAACGCACCTTTCATTACTGCGTAGATATCATGAAGCTTATTTTCAGCGAAAACATCATCAGGTAAAGCATCTAAGGTATCGACTATTTGATCCAGAAACTCGATGGGCGGGCGGGCGTGTTGCGCGCTGACAGGGTAGCGGGTCGTAATGAATATACGTTTGTTCATAGTAGCGGTATCCACTGTGTAGAGTCGTCACCGGGAATCACATCAGGAAGTGGAAGGTTGAGCGTTTTTCACTCAGCTCTCCGCTGAATAGTATAGAGAGGTTATTATTCACTATATGGCATATCTGGTTAAATTTTTGAGTACAGATAATCCAGGCCAGCAGACACGCAGCTTTAGAAGTTCAAGCGCAGGCTAAACGGTAAAATATTGAGTTTTTCGCAGAGAATCTAACGATGTGATTTCAAAGCCCAGAAAACAGAACGCCCCCTGGTGCATCAGCAGCAGGGGGCGTTTACGGGTGGGGATTATCGGCGTTCATCAGTCGTCCCATTTGTGGCTTAGATACGCGGCAAGAAATCCAAAGAACACAATGGTTCCCAGAACTGCCATAAATACATGCATATTTCCCAGCATGATTAACCTCCATTAGTTTTGCTTTGCGCTAAGTTGTCCTCATTGAACAGGTTTACGGTTGTTGGATACATCATAACCCGGCCATTCTAAACAAACGCTTAACAAATTGCCGGGAGTGACTATTTCTGATGAAGGGTTACACCACTTTCCTGTCAGCGAGTGACTTCTTCCTGTACTGCAGCGGGCTAAGCGCAAACTGTTGGCGGAAATGGTGGCGCAGGGTACTGGCATTGGAAAAACCGCAAAGTTCGGCAATCTGCTCAACGCTCAGTCGGCTGTGAGTCAAATGTTGCGTAGCGCGCAGCAGGCGCTCATCAAGCAGCCAGCGGGCAGGGGTTTTGCCGGTGGCATTTTCAAAACGACGTAAAAATGTGCGCGGCCCCATACCGGCTTTTTCCGCCAGCGAGGCTACGGTGTGGCTGCTGGCGAGATTCTGATGCAGAAAATCGAATAGTTGTCCCAGCCGCTGGCTCTCTCGCGCTTTGGCTACCGGGCGCACAATCTGTTGCGCCTGGCCGCCGTCGCGATGAGGGGAAACCACTAAACGCCGCGCGACGGTATTCGCCGCTTCGATACCAAAATCTTCCCGTACCAGATGTAAACACAGATCGATGCCCGCAGCGCTTCCTGCGGACGTCATCACTCCCTCTGCGCCGACGTACAGCACATCGTCGATCACCTCAATCAGCGGAAATCGTGCGCGGAGCTGCTCGGTATAGCGCCAGTGGGTTGTGGCCTGGCGTCCGTTAAGCAACCCGGCGGCGGCCAGAACAAAGACTCCGGAGCAAATAGAAATGATCCGACAGCCTCGTTTATGTGCCGTGACCAGTGCTTCGCACAGCGCAGGCGGAACGGGGGCGTCGATACCGCGCCAGCCGGGCACCACGATGGTATCCGCCTCGTTTAACAATGCCATGCCGCCGTCGGTCATCAGACTAATCCCGCCGGTAGCCCGCAGTTCGCCTTCATCGACGGCAGCCACGGCAAATTGATACCAGCGTTCGCCCATCTCCGGGCGAGACAGGCCGAAGATTTCTACCGCGACGCCAAATTCAAAGGTACATAACCCGTCATAGGCGAGGGCAACTACCCGGTGGCGTGACAACGTCACGGATGAGGTTGTCATGATTTCAACGTTTTCAGTCATGGTGAGCGGCAGATGTCGTGCTGGAGGTTAATTAAAGTAGTGGTATCACAGACAAGGAGAAGATGCCATGAGTGTTGTAACCGCAATTGCCCCTGCCAGTTCCACCGACGCTGTCGCCTGGTTTCGTCATAAGCTCAGTCTTGAGACCGACTGCGCCGATGTTTACAGCGCGATACGCGACGGCGCTCCTGACTTCGTGCTGCTGCACGTGGTTGGGAGTGAAGAGACGTTTGCCCGCCGCCATCTTCCCGGCGCGCTGCATTTACCGCATCGGCTGATAGATGAGGCCCGAATGGCACAGTGGCCTGAAGAGACGCTGTTTGTGGTCTACTGCGCCGGTCCGCACTGCAACGGGGCAGATGCCGCGGCGATGAAGCTGGCTCTGCTGGGGCGTCCGGTCAAAATGATGCTCGGCGGCCTGACCGGCTGGGAAGATGAAGGATTGCCGTTCGCAAAATGAATTTATTTCATGTGACATGAATTATTCTCGTTTGCCGATGCGCTGCGTGCATGACAGTATCTGGACATATAGCCATCCAGAAGTCTAAATATTCAAATAATAAACTATCACGGTGGGCAACTAACCTTGCCCACTGCTAAGGAGACACCATGCAACGTCATCAGGCCCCGTTCCGCGCAGATATCGTCGGCAGTTTTTTACGCCCGGACGCCATTAAACAGGCCCGTCAGCAGCTCAGCGCTGGCACCATTGATGCGCAGCAACTGCGTCAGGTTGAAAATGAGGCCATTCGCCATCTGGTGCAACAGCAGTGCGAGTGCGGCCTGCATGTGGTGACTGACGGTGAGTTCCGCCGTGCATGGTGGCACTTTGATTTCTTCGACGGCTTACAGGGCGTTGAGCGCTACGATTCTGAAAAAGGCATCCAGTTCAACGGTGTACAAACTAAAGCGCACGGCGTTCGCGTCACAGGCAAACTGGCCTTTGGCGATCATCCGATGCTGGAAGACTTCCGTTACCTGAAAAGCATCAGCGGCAGCGCGCAGCCGAAAATGACCATTCCCAGCCCAAGCGTGTTGCATTTTCGCGGCGGGCGCAAAGATATCGACGCCACCGTCTACCCGGATCTCGCCGACTATTTCGATGACCTGGCAACCACCTGGCGCGATGCGATCCGTGCCTTCTACGATGTGGGCTGCCGCTATTTGCAGTTGGATGATACCGTCTGGGCCTATCTGTGCTCCGATGAACAGCGTCAACAGGTTCGCGATCGCGGTGAAGACCCGGACGAACTGGCGCGCACCTACGCTCGTGTCCTGAATAAGGCCCTGGAAGGAAAGCCGGAGGATCTGACTATCGGGCTGCACGTGTGTCGCGGTAACTTCCGCTCGACGTGGATCTCCGAAGGCGGCTACGAGCCGGTAGCGGAAGTGCTATTTGGCGGCGTCAATATCGATGCCTTTTTCCTCGAATACGATAACGACCGATCCGGTGATTTCGCGCCGCTGCGCTTTATTCGTCCCGGTCATCAGCAGGTCGTGCTGGGGCTGATCACCACCAAAAACGGTGAACTTGAAAACCCGGAGGGCGTGAAAGCACGCTTACAGGAAGCGGCGCAATTCGTCCCGCTGGCGCAGATTTGCCTCAGTCCACAGTGCGGTTTTGCCTCCACCGAAGAGGGGAATTCCCTGACAGAGGCTCAGCAGTGGGACAAAGTCCGTCTGGTTACTGATATTGCCGAACAGGTCTGGTAATTTCTCTTCTTAGCGCAGCGCTGCACTATTTTGAGGCAGCGCTGCCCATTATTTTTCCCTCACAACGTCTCCCACCACGCTTTAAGGCCACTGAACAACCTGGCACCATTTTTGCCTTATCACTTCCTGTTAGTCGTTAATTCATTTTTTGTCTTTGCGCTATTCAGGAGTGAAATACATGCAGCGTCGAACATTATTAAAAGCTTTTGCACTCTCCGCCTCTGTGATCAGCATGGGCATCTCTTTTCAGGTTTATGCCGCCGACACCATTAAAGTCGGGATTATGCATTCGCTCTCCGGGACGATGGCGATTTCTGAAACCCCACTGAAAGATGTCGCCCTGATGGCTATCGACGACATCAATGCCAAAGGCGGCGTGTTGGGGAAAAAGCTGGAGCCGGTGGTGGTGGATCCGGCGTCAAACTGGCCGCTGTTTGCCGAAAAAGCGCGTCAGCTACTGACGCAGGATAAGGTCGCGGCGGTGTTCGGTTGCTGGACCTCGGTGTCGCGTAAATCGGTTCTGCCGGTGTTCGAAGAGCTGAACGGCCTGCTGTTCTACCCGGTGCAGTATGAAGGTGAAGAGATGTCGCCAAACGTCTTCTACACCGGCGCGGCGCCAAACCAACAAGCGATCCCGGCGGTGGAATATCTGCTGAGCGAAGACGGCGGTGGGGCGAAACGCTTCTTCCTGCTGGGCACCGACTACGTCTACCCGCGCACCACCAACAAAATTCTCCGCGCCTTCCTGCACGCCAAAGGTATTCAGGATAAAGATATCGAAGAGGTCTACACCCCATTCGGCTATAGCGATTACCAGACCATCGTTGCCAATATTAAGAAATTCTCCGCTGGCGGCAAAACGGCCGTGGTCTCCACCATTAACGGCGATTCCAACGTCCCGTTCTATAAAGAGCTGGCTAACCAGGGGCTGAAGGCGACTGATGTTCCGGTGGTGGCGTTCTCCGTCGGCGAGGAAGAGCTGCGCGGCATTGATACTAAACCGCTGGTGGGCAACCTCGCGGCGTGGAACTACTTCGAATCCGTAGATAACCCAACCAACCAACAGTTCGTTGCCGATTATCGTGCTTACGCCAAAGCGCACAAGCTGCCGAATGCCGACACCGTGGTGACCAACGACCCGATGGAAGCGACCTGGGTCGGGCTGCATATGTGGGCGCAGGCGGTGACCAAAGCGGGCACCACTGATGTCGACAAGGTTCGCGAGGCGATGGCCGGTCAGACCTTCAAAGCACCGTCGGGATTTACGTTGACCATGGACGCCACCAACCACCATCTGCACAAGCCGGTGATGATTGGCGAAATCGAAAGCAACGGTCAGTTTAACGTGGTCTGGCAGACCGAAGAGCCAGTACGCGCCCAGCCGTGGAGCCCGTGGATCGCCGGTAACGATAAGAAGCCCGATCACCCGATAAAAAGCGCCAGCAACTAAGCGTTAAACCCCGGCACCGCGCCGGGGTGATGGATTCTGTCGTCCGGGCCCGGTGCCCGGATTTCCCGAGAAAGGAGAACGACCATGAACGCATTGCGCCTCATGAGTTACTTCGCGCTGCTGATGGTATTGATACCGTGGCGAGCGCAGGCAGCGGACGCCGACGATTTCGTAGCCGCCAACCGTAGCCAGCAGGCCCAACTGCTTGAACAGTGGGCCGCCGCACCGCAAGCGCCACGTTTACCGCTGCTACGGGCGCTGAAAAGTGAAACATTACAATCAGATAATAGCGGTCATGCTTTCAGCAAGCAGGGCGAAAACCTGCTTGCGTTGGGCGCGGTCTCAACGCCTGACGGTACAACAAAACCCGTACGCCTGACCAACCGCCTGCGTAATCTGGCAGCCAGTGCGCTGGCGACTCATCTACTGGTAAGTGACAACGTCACGGAAAGAGCCGCGGCGGTAAAAACGCTCCAGCGCGAAGCGACGCCAGAGATGGCGGGTCTTTTACAGCAGCGTCTGACGGTGGAAAGCGACAGCACGGTGAAATCGCAGCTGGAAATTGCGCTTGCTCGCCTGCAGCTTGCCAGTCCGCAGCCTGCACAGAGGCTGGCGGCTATTGAACTGCTCGGTCATTCTGGCGATCCGGAAACCCAGGCGCTACTGACGCCTCTGACCGACCCACAACATGAACCCAACCCGGCGATTCGCGCGGCGGCGCAGGAGAGTCTGAGCAAAATCCAGCATCGCCTGCTGTTGGGCGATCTTCTTGGTCAGGCGTTTATGGGGCTGTCGCTGGGCTCTGTTTTACTGCTTGCCGCACTTGGCCTGGCGATCACCTATGGTCTGCTGGGGGTCATCAATATGGCTCACGGGGAGATGCTGATGATTGGCGCTTACAGCTGCTGGCTGGTTCAGCAGGCGCTGGCGCAGCTGGCCCCGCAGTGGCTGGCTTTTTATCCGCTGATTGCGCTGCCGGTCGCGTTTATGGTGACTGGCGGCATTGGCATGGTGCTCGAGCGTACCGTTATCCGCCATCTTTACGGACGCCCGCTGGAGACGCTGCTCGCCACCTGGGGTATCAGCCTGATGCTGATCCAACTGGTGCGGATGCTATTTGGCGCGCAGAACGTTGAAGTGGCTAACCCGGCGTGGCTCTCCGGCGGTGTGCAGGTTTTACCAAACCTTATCCTGCCGTGGAACCGGCTTGCGGTACTGGCTTTCGTGCTGCTGGTGCTGCTGTTCACCTGGCTGACGTTGAATAAAACGCGATTGGGGATGAACGTACGCGCGGTGACGCAAAACCGCGCGATGGCGGCCTGCTGTGGGGTGCCTACCGGACGCGTGGATATGCTGGCGTTTGGTCTTGGCTCCGGCATCGCCGGACTGGGCGGCGTAGCGCTGTCGCAGCTCGGCAACGTCGGGCCGGAACTCGGTCAGGGCTATATTATCGATTCATTCCTCGTGGTGGTGCTCGGCGGCGTCGGACAGCTGGCCGGGAGCGTGGCGGCGGCGTTTGGCCTTGGGATCTTTAACAAAATCCTCGAACCACAGATGGGCGCGGTGCTGGGCAAAATCCTGATCCTGGTGATGATTATCCTGTTTATTCAGAAACGTCCGCAGGGACTGTTCGCTCTCAAAGGGAGGGTTATTGACTGATGAGCCAACCCATTACCTTAACGCTGGCGCGCAAAGCGCCGCGCCCGCTGCGATGGCTCGGTGTTCTGTTATTGCTGGGCCTGCTAAGTATGCCGTTTCTGGCGCTACTGCCCGCCACACATCCGCTGGCGGTTTCCACCTGGCTGCTGACGCTCACCGGTAAAATCCTCTGCTACGCGGTTGTCGCCGTGGCGCTGGATTTAGTCTGGGGCTACGCCGGAATGCTCTCCCTCGGCCATGGGATCTTTTTTGCCCTCGGCGGCTACGCGATGGGCATGTACCTGATGCGCCAGGCGGCGGGCGACGGGCTGCCAGCCTTTATGTCGTTTTTATCGTGGAGCGAACTGCCGTGGTTCTGGTGGGGCACTCAACATTTTGCCTGGGCAATGCTGCTGGTGGTGCTGGTGCCCGGTTTATTAGCGCTGGTTTTCGGCTGGTTTGCCTTCCGCTCGAAAATCAAAGGAGTCTATTTTTCAATAATGACCCAGGCGCTGACCTACGCCGGGATGCTGCTGTTTTTCCGTAACGAAACCGGTTTTGGCGGTAATAACGGTTTTACCGGCTTTACCACGCTGCTCGGTTTCCCCGTCACCGCTATCAGCACCCGGGCGGCGCTGTTTATGGCAACGGTGCTGCTGCTGTTGCTCACCCTTTGGATTGGCTATGTATTGGCACAAAGCAAATTTGGTCGGGTACTGACGGCGGTACGCGATGCTGAAAACCGCCTGATGTTCTGCGGCTACGACCCACGCGGATTTAAGCTTTTGGTGTGGACGCTGTCGGCGGTGCTGTGCGGCCTGGCGGGCGCGCTATACGTGCCGCAGGTCGGGATCATCAACCCCAGCGAAATGTCGCCAACCAACTCTATCGAAGCGGCGATTTGGGTGGCGCTGGGGGGCCGCGGGACCTTAATTGGTCCGGTACTCGGTGCAGGGCTGGTCAACGGCGCGAAAAGCTACTTTACCGTGGCGATGCCGGAATACTGGCAGCTCTTTCTTGGGCTGATTTTTATTATCGTGACCCTGTTTTTACCGCGCGGAGTGATTGGCCTGCTGCGTAAAGGAGACCGCTGATGCAACCGGACGAAGGACTTTTTACCCGTCAATTGCCGACGGACAGATTCCGTGAGCAAACCGACCCGGTTTTGCAACTGGAAGAGATTAACGTCAACTTTGATGGTTTTCAGGCGCTGACTAATCTGTCGCTGCAAATTGGCGTGGGTGAACTGCGCTGCGTGATTGGCCCTAACGGTGCCGGGAAAACCACGTTAATGGACGTGATCACCGGCAAAACCCGCCCGCAGAGCGGCAGGGCGCTTTACGATCAATCGATAGATTTAATGACCCTCGATCCCATCGCTATCGCTCGTCAGGGCATTGGACGTAAGTTTCAGAAACCGACGGTGTTTGAGGCGCTCACGGTGGCGGAAAATCTTGAACTGGCGATGAAGGGCGATAAGTCGGTGTGGGCCAGCCTGCGGGCGCGCCTGAACAGCGAGCAGACCGATCGAATCAGCGAAACCCTGCGCCTGCTGCGGCTGGAGGGTGAACGTTCCCGACCGGCCGGACTGCTGTCGCATGGGCAAAAGCAGTTTCTTGAGATCGGTATGCTGCTGGTGCAGGAGCCGCATCTGTTGCTGCTGGATGAACCCGCCGCCGGGATGACCGACGCCGAAACGGAGTATACCGCCGAGCTGTTCCGCACCCTGGCCGGGCAGCATTCGCTGATGGTGGTCGAGCATGATATGGGGTTTGTCGAGACCATCGCCGACCGGGTGACGGTGCTCCATCAGGGGCAGGTGCTGGCGGAAGGGTCGCTGCGCGAAGTGCAGGCCAACGAACAGGTGATAGAAGTTTATCTCGGACGCTAAGGAGCGCGGATGCTACAGGTTAATCAGTTACATCAATACTATGGCGGCAGCCATATTTTGCGCGGCGTGGATTTTGCCGCTCGTCAGGGAGAGATTACCTGCCTTCTCGGGCGCAACGGAGTGGGAAAAACCACCTTGCTGAAGTGTCTGATGGGGCTTATTCCGGCACGCAGCGGCGAAGTGCTGTGGCAGGAGAAAAATATCACCCAGCGCAAACCGCATCAGCGAGTGCAGTCCGGGATCGCTTACGTTCCGCAAGGGCGCGAGATTTTTCCGCGCCTGACGGTAGAAGAGAACCTGCTGATGGGGCTATCGCGCTTTCCCGCTCGCGACGCACGGACGGTGCCGGAAGAGATTTATCAGCTGTTTCCGGTACTGAAAACCATGAAGCAGCGGCGCGGTGGCGACCTTTCCGGCGGTCAACAGCAGCAGTTAGCGATTGGTCGCGCGCTGGCCAGTCGCCCGCAGTTGCTGATCCTTGATGAGCCAACGGAAGGTATTCAACCATCGGTGATTAAGGAGATCGGCGAGGTTATCCGCCAGCTAGCGAATCGTGGCGATATGGCGATTCTGCTGGTTGAGCAGTTCTATGATTTCGCCGCCGGGCTGGCGGACCGCTACCTGGTAATGTCGCGCGGGGCTATTATCCAGCAGGGTAACGGCAGCGATATGGAAGCCGAAGGCGTGCGCGGAATGGTCACCATCTAGTCATTCCCGGATGGCGGCGTCTCCCCGGCTCGCGCTGCGCTTAGCCGGGCTACGGGTCTACAGCCGTCTGTGGCCCCGTAGCCCGGGCAAGGCGCGTTAAGCGCCGCCCCCGGGAAAAACGCGCAGAGTCGTTCAAAAGGCTACTTGCGCAACAGCCGCTGCAAGCGCGCCTGCCGCCAGTTCCTGATCCATTCGCCAAACACAAACAAGCGCAACCCTTTGACCATCAGCAGCGCCCCCCAGATAATCGCTACCCACGCGGACCAGTAGCTATCGGAACCGGTGAGCCAGTTCAGCACCGCCAGCAGAGCGCAGACCACCATCGCCACCGTCAGCGATCGATAAAACCGACTCTCTCGCTCAACGCGCTCTTTAGCTTCTTCAATACGTAAATCCAGCGACTCTTCATGCCCTGCAGATGAATCGCCGCTAATCCCGGCGACGTTCACTTCAAATACCGCCGCGAGAGCGCTCAGCGTTTCCAGACCTGGACGCTCGCCGTTCTCAATACGCTGAATGGTCCGCACGCTGAGCCCGGTAAGTTCGGCAAGCTGCTCTTGTGACCATGCGCGCTGCAAACGCAATTGTTTAACCTGATTATTGCTGTTCATTATTTCTATCTCCGGGTGAAAACCTGAGATGGAGTGTTATCTATAAGGTTGTCGGGCACCACGATCGGAACCCGACAGAGACGCGACAGTAACCTGACAGCCGTGCGGTGCCTGGGTTTACGCGCTGGCGACCACGTTTCCGTTCCACGGGCGCACGTTCATGCCGCGGAAAATCATCAGCCATGCGGCGACAATCGCCACCATCAAAATCACAAACAGCGACCAGTGCGGCAGGTGGGTCAGAATGGTGCCGGTCAGCATCGGGTTAAAAGCCGCCCCCAGCCAGCCCAGTGATTGAGCAGAAAAGTAGCTGGCCTTCATACCCGCCGGGGCGATGTTATCGATAAGCATATACTCGCCCGGCGCATATATGACTTCACCGAGCGTAAAGACCGCCGCTGAAACGCCCCACAGCAGCAGGCTATTACCAGAAATCACAAAGCCGCCAAGCCCGAGCACAAAGCACACCGTACCAAACGTCATTAGCGGACGAATATTGCGGGCGGTCAGGCGACGCCCAACCGCGTACTGCAGCGCCACCACTACGGCGGCGTTGACCGGCAATACCACGGCAACCACTTTCTCGGCAAAATCGCTATCAGCAACGACCAGCACGTACTGGGAAATACAGGAAGCAAAAGAGCCGCCAACGAAAGAGGCTAACAGGCCGGAAAGGGTAAACCACAGCAGCGCCCAGTCGCGTAACAGCACCGAAGGCGACCACTGGGTGGCGTTATCCTGAGCAATTGCCGCCGTTGTACGCTGTACAAACAGCTGAATAAACACCAGCGGCAGCGCCGCGCATCCCGCCGCCAGCCAGAACGGCAGATTGATGCTGTGCATCACCAGCAGGGTGCCAATAGGTGGCCCGACGGTCCAGCCAATATTGAGAAAGGTATAGTTGAGCGAAAAAATCTGCGCCTTCTTTTCCGGCGACAGCACGTCGGCGAACCAGGCTTTTAACACGGTCGAGAACACGGAATAAGCGCAGTTAATCAGCGCGAAGAAAAACACGACCAGCGCAACGCTATTGACCAGCGGAATAGCAACAAAACCGCCAATAAACGCCAGTACGGCGATGGTCATATAGCGTTTTTTGTCGAACTTATCGGCCAGGATACCAAACCCCATACTGAACAACACGCCGACGATCAATGCAGTTGACAGCGCATAGCCGATTTTATCTACCTCCAGTTGGTACTGGCGGGTGAGGTAGATAGTCATAAAAGGTAACGTTGCGCCACGACCAATAGTTAACAGCAACGACGAAGCCAGCAGCGCCGCGGTTGAGCGCCTGAGTGTCGGTATCATTTTTTCCTTGCCTGATGTGATGTTATTTTTGTTGTCCCGATCACAAATAGCACGCTAACCGAGGCTTGTATAGTTCCCTTCGGTGATGAAAAGAGCACCTGGGCCCTACCGAAATTAATGATCTATGCGTCGGGCGAATTATTCGGTACTTTGATTTTGTTCACAAAAATTCCAATAACAACCGAGGCAGGTTATGACGCGTAAAGACGGGCTGCTGGCATTGCTGGTGGTCGTGGTATGGGGGCTGAATTTCGTGGTGATTAAGATGGGGCTGCATAACATGCCGCCGCTGATGCTTGCCGGACTGCGTTTTTTATTGGTGGCGTTCCCTGCCTTGCTGTTTGTCGCCCGGCCGAAAATTCCGCTGCGCCTGCTGCTGGGCTATGGCCTGACGATAAGCTTCGGTCAGTTTGCCTTCCTGTTTTGCGCCATTAACCTCGGCATGCCTGCCGGACTGGCATCGCTGGTGCTGCAAGCTCAGGCTTTCTTCACCATTATTCTCGGGGCATTTGTCTTCGGTGAACGTTTGCAGGGCAAACAGGTAGCGGGGATCGCACTGGCGATTTTTGGTGTGCTGGTGCTGGTGGAAGCCAGTCTTGGCGGCCAGCATGTGCCGTTGGTGGGTTTTATGCTCACGCTGGCGGCGGCGCTGAGCTGGGCCTGCGGCAATATTTTCAACAAGAAAATCATGTCGCACGAGAGCAGACCGCCGATTATGTCGCTGGTGGTGTGGAGCGCGCTGATCCCGGTGCTGCCGTTTATGCTGGCATCGTGGCTCCTCGACGGCCCTCAGGTGATGGCGGCAAGTCTGCTGCATATCGATCTGCTGACGATCCTCTCGCTGCTGTATCTGGCGTTTATCGCCACCATTGTTGGCTATGGGATCTGGGGTTCGCTACTCGGACGCTATGAAACCTGGCGCGTGGCGCCGCTGTCGCTGCTGGTGCCAGTGGTCGGAATGGCCAGCGCCGCGCTGCTGCTTGGCGAGACGCTAAACGGTCTGCAACTGCTGGGTGCGGTGCTAATTATGGCCGGGCTGTATATCAACGTGTTTGGCCTGCGGATCGTGCGTCCGGGCATGGCGCGGGGATAAAAAAAGCCCCGTTGCCGGGGCTAAAAGGGATTTTACAGGCCTTGCTGGTTGTAATACGGCACGCCTAATTCGTCTGATTTATCACTGCCCGAAGCCATGTGATTGAAATCAAACGGCGAATCATTATGTTCGGAAGGAATAATCATCGCATCCCGATTGTTGTGACGAACCGGAGTGGTGGTTTGCTCCGCGAAACTCTGGCTGGAGACCAGCGCCAATAGCACGATGGCGGCGGAAGCGAATAATTTCATGATTTCCTCAATACGTCTTTTTGCAGGCGATTAACAACAGTTATTTAGTGGGAGCAGGTAGCGCGACTCGCCCGGTACGTTGGTAATGCGATACTGGTGCGGCGGCACATCGAAATAGTTTTTGAAAGTCCGCGTCAGCGTTTGCTGCGATTCAAAGCCATAACGCTCGGCCAGATACAAAATCGGCTCGTTGCTTTGCTTGAGCTTCTGCGCAATTTCAGTCAGCTTACGGCTACGGATATACTGGCCCAGAGAGTGACCGGTCTCTTTCTTAAACATTCTTTGCAGGTGCCACTTGGAGTAACCTGAGCGCTCTGAAACCTTCTCCAGCGACAGGGGCGATTCCAGGTTATCCTCAATCCACGACAAAATACTATGGATAGTGATGGCGTCGTTATTACGTCTGGACATCATCTTACCTCTTCTTATTACGGCAGAACTTTTTTGAGCAAATACTCAAGAGTGACCACTTCATCTGCCGACAGATTTTTTGTTAGTTCCTGGTGCAATTTCTGACCCACAACCTGATGACAATGCTCACAAAGTGCTGCGCCGTCTGCTGTTAGCTGCACCAGTACGCCGCGCTTGTCAGTGGGGTTGGGTAACCGTTCAATCCAGCCCTTACAGACCAGACGGTCAAGCATGCGCGTCATTGCGCCTGGGTCGACCGAGAGCACGGTTTTAAGCTCAACGGGGGTAATACACACTTCGCAACGAATGGAACAGAGCACCCGAAACTGGGTGGACGTAATATCCATCGGTGAGAGGTAGTCGTTGAGCAGGCGATCTTTCTGCTGGTTAACCATCTGGATCAAGCGACCAAGGGGGATCATTTCGTTAAACAGGTCGCTCGTACTTTTCACAATGGTTGCCCAGGCAATGACTTAGTTGCCGGGGATATTATTGCCTAGGCAAATATAAGTCAAACTGATTGATTGGCCGATGCCACGATTTGCTAAAACGAATCGTTGTGACTCAGGTCACTCTATTTCACGTTGCTGTCTTATGATTTTACTGATTGATGAATACGTTCTGCGGGAAACTGGCAACAACCTGATGGCAAACGATATACTCAGAGCGCGTCATTTCTTGATAATCCAACACTTACAGGACCTTAATTTTCTATGATGGATCTCTTTAAAGCGATAGGCCTGGGGCTGGTCGTGATCCTACCGCTGGCAAACCCGCTGACTACCGTGGCGCTATTCCTTGGCCTTGCCGGGAATATGAACAATGCCGAGCGTAACCGTCAGTCGTTGATGGCCTCGGTTTATGTGTTCGCTATCCTGATGGTCGCATGGTATGCCGGGCAGGTGGTGATGAACACCTTCGGAATATCGATTCCCGGACTGCGTATTGCCGGGGGGCTGATCGTCGCCTTTATCGGTTTCCGCATGCTGTTCCCACAGCAGAAAGCGCACCATTCGATGGAAGCTAAGCTGAAATCAGAAGAGCTGGAAGACGAACCGACGGCTAACATTGCTTTTGTCCCGCTGGCGATGCCAAGTACCGCAGGTCCGGGGACCATTGCGATGATCATCAGCTCTGCGTCGACGGTAAATCATGCGGCTACCTTTCCTGATTGGGTGGTGATGGTGGCGCCGCCGGTGACGTTTGCGCTGGTCGGACTCATCCTGTGGGGCTGCCTGCGCAGCTCCGGGGCGATTATGCGCCTGGTGGGCAAGGGCGGCATCGAGGCTATCTCCCGCCTGATGGGCTTCCTGTTGGTCTGTATGGGCGTGCAGTTTATTATTAATGGCGTGCTGGAGATCGTCTCCACTTATCACGCCTGATTGGTTCTTGCTCCGGATATGGTTCGTCGTGCCATATCCGGAGGATTTATACTAAGATTCAACTTTTACCGTCTTTCCTGTTCCAAAATAGGTAGCCAGCGCGCTGGCCGATAATGGACCAGTGTATGTCCATTTAAATTCGTTGGTTACCGATGTTGGCTTAACGCTTAGTTTTACTTCAGAGCTTAATGCGACAATCGTCGCAATGCTAAACGTTGGCACGGTAGCCAGTCGAATAATACCCAGCAGCGGCGGGATTCCCGCAGCGCTATTAATCCCCGTTTGTCCTGAGGGTTGAACTTCAAACAACGTCACTTCTTCATTTGCTTCAGACATTTTATCACCCGCAAGTTAATGGCTATCAGGATCTTAACAAGTGCCGAAAATTTTAATGCAGTAAATTAATTATTTTGCCCATGGCTTTATCGCACTAATTATAACTTCAGCTAAGAAGTTATTTATTGGTGAGATAAATCAAACTCAGGCATAGCACCTGCAGGTTATGCCGTAGATAAATATTTCATGGCGTTTCCTTTTGATTTATTAGAATATTGCAATATCTGGAAGCAACAGGTGCTGCCCCAGTACGAATTAACAGACATGAAAACATTCAGAGCACTGACTTTTCTGCAGTCAGTGGGAGTTAATAATAATTAATTAAGCGTAAATAGCAAGCTGGGCTGTTGTTTTTTTATTTTCAATAAAATCAATGCTGTCATTTTAATGTTATGAAATACTTGGGTTATTTCCTGTAAATTACCTGACTTTCAATAAAATCATGATGATAAACGTTAGGTTATGATATTTATCACTTCAGGTTATCTTATTTGTTAATTTTAAAGAGTTGGGGGCGCAAAAAATATATTTGCGTAATGAGAAATATTGATAATAATTACTTCGTTCCGGAACGCAACGTCGCAGCCATCTGGCTGCAAATACCATTCTGTAGTTAATACACACTGAAAGGAATAAACCTATGTCTTCCTATTCTATTTCTGTATTAAATTCTAGCGGCGCACCCGCAAATGTTGCTATCTATCAGACATACCCTAACCTTATCGCGGGGTTGCCTCTGGTCTGGCTACTGCAAACGGTTAATGACGGAAATACTAATACCTATAACTGGTCAATTGATTGGGCGCTAAACTGGGGTACCTCCGAACAACCATTAGCACCGGGGGTTTTATGGAGCTCTGGCGGGCCGATTCAAAGTATGAATCCGACAGCCGCTGGCGGGAATAACGAGATGGGCGTGACGTTCTCCAACGGCCAGTTTCAAACGCAGCCGCAGGCGTTTTGCGACCCGCAAGTCCCTAGCGGTAGTATGCTGGTAACAACGGACTCAACATTTACCGTATCGCAATCCAAAGCAATGAGTCTGGCAGTTTATATGAATTCTTTACCGGCATTCGCTATGCAGGGTAAACCCAATGGTAATTTCCTGTTTGATACGCATCCAACATATTGGATTTGTACTACCGATTCGAAACAGGGCGTCGCTGTCTCCGGAACATTTGTGAGTAGCCCAACGAAGTTTTCCTTTGCCAATGGCGTAACCTCATTAAAATACCAACTTAATGAAACATTGCAATTTGTACCGATTTAACCTTATTCGTTTTATAATTGTTTTCAAGTAATAACACACAGCTAACGTTAATGAAAACCAACCTGTCATTCCCGGCAGGTTGGTTTATCAGGCATGCTGTTTGATGCTTAAACATTACGCCAGAATATTTTCAAATGGGGGTGATTGTGACTTATTCTGTGACGATAGCGAATAATAGCGGTGCTCCGCAAAATGTGGCGATATTTGTCGCGACGGGACTGAATCAGGCATTCTCTCTGGTCTGGCTTTCGCAGACTATCAACGACGGTGGGAATCATCAATTTAAATGGAATGAAAAAGCCTTTGGGTTAGGGTGGGGTACCACTGCTCAGCCTATTGATATTGGCGGCCAATTTAATTCCGGCCATCCTCCGGCAGTCGTTGAACCTTATTCAGCTGGCGGTAAAAATACGTTGCCGGTAAAATATGACAATCAGAGTTTTATGTTTGGCGATACTTACTATAAAAACGATCTTTACAATGCGCTGGTAATATCAACGGATACTAGTTTTACAGTCGCACAATCGCTAACTATGAGCGTCGCGTTATATGTGGATTTGTTTCCCGCGCTGGCAATTCAAGGCACGCCTAATACGCTCTACTACTTTGATTTAACGCAGGTGAGATACTTTTTAACGGTAACAAATCTTACGTCAGGTGCGGTGCTACCCAATATGATTATGCAGGCCAGCTTTTATGCAACGTCTTCTTTGGCCGCAACTATGACGACGCCAGTGATGCTGGTTTTCAGCCCAGGGGTGACGAATCTTCAGTATGAACTGGGCGGAAACCTGATATTTAGCAAAAAATAAACCGGGCTGTTTTACCAACCCGGTTTGTTCATTCTGGCCATCAAGAATGATGCGGTTGCTGATCTTCCAGTGAGACCGGCCAGCGGCGGAAAATCATCACCGCCCACACCAGCGCCACGAGGGCCGGGATTGCGCCGACATAGCCAATTGACGCCATCGACAGATGAGTACTGACCTGGCTGCCGACCAGCGCGCCCGCGCCGATACCAATATTAAAGATTCCCGAGAACAACGACATCGCCACATCGGTGGCATCCGGTGCCAGCGCCAGCACTTTCACCTGCATCCCAAGGCCGATAATCATGATTGCCACGCCCCAGAAGACGCTGAGCAGCATCAGGTGATTGGCATTATGCGATGCCGGTAACAGCAGTAACAGACACGCCAACAGCAGGCCAATTGCGGCGTTAATCAAGCCGGATGCGTGGCGGTTGCCAAGCTTACCAAACAGGATACTGCCGACAATGCCCGCACCACCGAGGGTCAGCAGCAGCACGGTGGCGAAATTACCGCTTAAACCAGCGACCGTCTGAATGAACGGTTCAATATAGCTGTAGGCGGTGTAGTGCGCGGTCACCACAATCACCGTCAGTAAATAAATGCTGAGCAGCGCCGGGCGACGGAACAGTACTGGCAGACTTTTTAACGAACCGGAATGCTCGCTCGGCAGTTTTGGCAGCAGTTTGATCAGGCAAGCCATGGTTATCAGCGCGCCCACCCCAATGACCAGGAAGGTGGTACGCCAGCCAAAATATTGCCCGACGATGCGCCCAATCGGGATACCAAAGACCATCGCCAGCGCGGTACCGGTGGCAATCAAGCTCAAAGCCTGAGCGCGTTTACCTGCAGGGGCCATACGGATAGCCAGCGCCGAGGTAATTGACCAGAACACCGCATGGGCGAAAGCGATGCCAATACGGCTGATGACCAGAACGTTAAAGTTCCATGCCAGAAACGACAGCACGTGGCTGGCAATGAACAGAATAAACAGGCCAACCAGCAGACGACGGCGCTCCATCTTGCTGGTCAACAGCATAAAGGGCAGCGACATCAGGCCGACGACCCAGGCGTAGATGGTCAGCATGATCCCGACCTGTGCCGTTTCCATGCCAAAACTGTCGGCGATATCCGACAGCAGGCCCACGGGCGCAAATTCGGTGGTATTAAAGATAAATGCCGCAATCGCAAGCGTGACTACGCGAAGCCACGCGACCTTGCGTGAAACCGTGTCTGTAATCATAAGTTCAGGGCTGGTTACTAAGAGGAAAGAAGTGGCACGATCTTAAAACGATTGCTGCTGAAAATACAATCATTTTGTGACGTGTGTCTCATTTTTGTTTTGGTAGGGTAAAAGGCGCTAACAGATTAATTTCTCTATAGAACGTGTGCATTTACTGCATTTATGTCATGTTATCGATAAGTAAAAAAAATGAAAGGACAGGATTATGCAGGAAATTAACTTTTATCTGGTCGATGCGTTCAGCGACCACAACTTTGGCGGCAATGCGGCGGCAGTTTGCCCGCTCACCGAATGGTTGCCGGACGAAACGTTGTTGAAAATGGCGCAGCAGCACAATCAGTCGGAAACTGCGTTTTTTGTCCGTACTGATGAAGGATATGAGCTGCGTTGGTTTACCACCTTGCATGAAATTAATCTCTGCGGCCACGCGACGCTGGCAGCTTCGCACGTCATCTTTGAGTACCTCGACCATCCGTCATCGACAATTGTCTTTAGTACCCGTTTTGTTGGCGAGCTCCGCGTGACGCGCAGCGGCGACTGGCTGACCCTGGATTTCCCTGCCTGGGCGACGACGGTCGTCGAACAGCCGCCAGCGGACCTGCTTGCCGGTCTGGGGCTAAGCGAAGCGCAGGAAGTACGCGTGGCTCGCGATTACCTGGTGATCTTACGCGATCGTCAGCAGGTAGAATCGGTACAACCGGATATGCACCAGCTTCAGCGCCTGGGTAAAATGATTTGTATTAGCGCCGCAGATGATGAGTATGATTTTGTCAGCCGCTTCTTCTGCCCGGGGGAGTCGCTGTGGGAAGACCCGGTGACCGGCTCGACGCATAGCATGTTGATCCCGTATTGGGGCGAGAAGCTCGGTAAAATGGAGATGCAGGCGCGGCAGGTATCCGCTCGCGGCGGCGATCTACGCTGCCAGTGGCAGGGCGACCGGGTGCTGATTGGCGGCCAGGCGACAACCTATTTAATCGGTACGATAACGCTGCGTTAAGGAGAACCGATGACAGAGGTTCCTGTATATCTGGTTGCGGCTTTTAGCAAACAGCCTTTTGCTGGTAACCCGGCAGCGGTATGTCTGCTTGACGAATGGTTGCCGGATGAGTTGCTGTTGAAAATGGCTCAGCAGCATAATCAGTCTGAAACCGCATTTGTGGTCCGCGAGAGCGATGGTTTTGCGCTGCGCTGGTTTACCACTCGTAACGAGGTCAATCTCTGCGGGCACGCCACGCTTGCCAGCGCACACGTGATTTTTCATCACCTGGATTTTCCCGACGCGGTGATTCACTTCGCCACGGCTTCCGGTCTGTTGACCGTGAGTCGTGACGGCGATTGGCTGACCCTGGATTTCCCCGCCGGCGAAACTGAAGAGTGCGAGCCGCCAGCCGATATGCTCTCCGCGTTAGGGATCGATAGCTATCTGCATGCCCGCAAGGGGCGCGCCTGGCTTATCGAACTGGCCTCTCGAGAACAGGTTGCCGCCGTGCGGCCGAACATTTCCTCGATGATCCCCGGCGAGCATAAGGTGACCATTACCGCCGTAGGTGATGGCAATTATGATTTTGTCAGCCGTTTTTTCTCCCCTGGCGAAGCAGTATGGGAAGATCCGGTGACCGGCTCGGCGCATACCATGCTCATTCCTTACTGGAGCGTGAAGCTTGGCAAAACCCAAATGCTGGCGCGGCAGATTTCCGCGCGCGGCGGTGATATTCGCTGCGAGCTGCAAGGGGAAAGAGTATTAATGAGCGGTCAGGCGGTGTCGTATTTAAGCGGCGCCATTATGCTGCGCTAAATAAGCGATAGCGGGTGATGAAAATAAGACGGGATCGGCACATAAATTATACCGATCCCGCGCCCGTAGGGGTTACGGGCAAAAGAGTGCTGCGTACTCAACGAAAAACCAGAGCCACTAGCGGGTGTTATACCCTAAATAATTCGAGTTGCAGGAAGGCGGCAAGTGAGCGAATCCCCGGGAGCTTACTCAGGTAAGTGACTGGGGTGAACGAATGCGGCCAACGCACATGCAACTTGAAGTATGACGGGTATATACGACAACTGCTCTTATTTGATAATTACATCGGAAATATCACGATAGCGCCGACGCATAATGCCAGAATACGAATTAAGTACATCGGCACGGAGAATATCCAGAACTCTGGCAGCTTATATTTTCCCATTCCCAGTATCATCGCCGGCATACCGTCAATTGGCATATAGCCGCCGTTCCAACCTGAGATCACCACAGCAATGGCGGCAGCGGTCGGGTTGAGGCCGAGGCTGGTACAGGCGGCGATAGCAATAGGCGCGAAGATATACACCGAACCCATGTTGGAGCCGGTAAAGGTGGAGCAGGTACTGGTCAGCAGAGCAAAGATAAAAATAAACAGGAACGGCGAAACGTTAGCGCCGAGAACGCCTGCTACCGCATCACCCACCATCGCCGTAAAGCCGGTGCCGGCCAGCGCATCGGCGACGCCGATAACCCCCGCCATCATCAGAATAACCGGCGCGCCCATATGATCGCGCACCTCTTTGAAGTCGACGACGTTAATCATCATCACAAAAGCGGCGGCAAGACCCGGAACCACATAGGCAATATTACCCAACTGATTCATCAGCATCATACCGACAACGCTGATGGCAAATGCCCCCACGGTGCAGTACTCTTTCCACGCGGGCAGGGTGACGACTTCCTCTTCCCGTACCGACATCGCTTCCTCAGACGCATCGGCAATCGGGTGATCGGGTAAAAAACGATACGAGATCAGGCACCAGGCCAGAAACGCCAGCGACATCACCAGATTCACCAGCGCGAATTTCACCATCGAAACCTCTTCGGTGATTCCTGCTGTTTGCAGCACGGTGGCGGTGACGCCAAAAAGCAGCGCGACGTTAATCGGAATTAATGGATGGTTGGTCGCAAATCCCAACGGCATCATCAGCTTCGAGGTCGGTAGCTTTTTGCTGTAAGGGATTGTCGAAACCAGCGACAGAATCAGCACGTAGTAGCCGGTTGAACCGGTACCCGCCAGACTCGCGCCAATCATCACAATCACCAGCAACAGCGCATAGCTCTTGTAGCTGCCTTTATTGACCAGGCTCACCATAGAGGATTTCACGTTGCCGATGAGGCGCGTTTTCTGGAGCGCCGCCATCACCACCATAAACCCGGCGATCATAATCACGCTGGAGTTCACAAAACCGGCAAAGGCCTGCTGAACGTTTGATAGCCCGGTCACCACCAGTAAAAGACAGGCGAGCAGCGGTGGTGCGCCAAAGGCCATCTTGTCCGACATGATCAACACGATCATCAGCACCAGGATGCCCAGCGCCAGAATCATTTCCATTGTCATTTTTCTATCTCCTTATTTACCCTTCCAGCATTTCACGCGGCACTTTAAAGACCGCTTTGCGCACCGTGGCTGGCGCGTCAACCGCGCACAGCGCCTGATGGGGCTCGCCAGGCAGGAAGACTGCAAAATCACCGGCACGCAGGGTGATGGCTACCGGATGCTGGCAATCACGGGCGATAAACAGATCCGGTTTGCGCTCTTCATCGTCATCCTGCGCGACGCAGAGCATTCCCGCGTTAATCACCTCGCAGCCCGACAGCATCACCTGAATATCGGCCCATTGATGGTGATATTCGGTGTGGCGCTGTGCGGCAGGTTGGGTATGCGCCTCGCCGATATTGCAAAACCAGCCACAACCCTCCGGTTGCCAGCGTCCGTCTTCCCTGGCGCTTAGCGCCTGTAACGAAGCGTCCGGGTGCGACAATATTTGCCACAGCGCGGGGGGAAGCCCTGCCAGCGGCAGGGCGCCAAGATTTCCGACGATCATCGGGCGGACTCCTTCACCCATTGCGGGGAAACGTGCACGTATTTAATCGCCTGACGGAACCAGGTGTAGGCAATGTGCAGCGAACCGTCCGCGCCTTGCTTGATGCTCGGGTAGGAGAACTCGCGGTTACGTTTATCCAGCGAGTTATTGGTCATGCAGTAGCCGTCACCTTCATCGAGGTTACGCTGCCACGGCCAGGTTTTACCGCCATCGGCAGAGATAGCCACGGTCATCGGCGCACGCGGTGCGCCCCAGAAAGCGGTGCGGCCATTGGTGGCTTCCGGCTCTTTGCGGCTGTTATCGCCATCGTCGATTTCATCGTAAAGCGACGCACGACGTTCCAGCGCCCCGGCTGCGCTCATGTGGTTAAACACCAGTGCCAGTTCGCCGCTGGCAAGAGTGGTCACCTGGATCGAGGAGTTGTTGTTAGGCAGCTCGGTCGGTTCCGGTACTGACCAGCTTTCGCCATGGTCTACCGACTGGCTGTAGTAGATATTGTCGGCCCAGCGGCTGCGGAATAGTGCGACAAGCGTGCCGCCTGGCAGGGCGGTGATATTCATATGCACGCAGCCGAGGCTTTGCGGTACTTCGACGTCGCGCCAGGTTTTGCCCTGGTCGGAGGAAATTTTGACGGCGCTGATATCATCGTTGCCAACCCATTTTTCGCCCGGCTGAGTGCGGCAATAAAACACCGGTAGCAGCCAGTTGCCGTTCTCCAGCACCGTAATCGGCTGGCGAATAAAAGTACCGGGTTTGTCGAGTAGGGTGGCAATCTCGCCCCAGGTCTGGCCCAGGTCGGTCGACTGGCGATAACGCACGATGGCGGTGTCCTGGTTGCCGGAGATCTGCGCGGTCCACAGCAGCCACAGCACGTTATCCGGAGCCAGGAACAGTACCGGGTTCTGCTCGGAGCGGCTGGCATCAGTGGACAGTTTCACCGCATCGCTCCACTGACGGCTTTCCGGGAGCAGGCGCGAGCCCCAAACGGAGATGTCGGCAACGCCTTCCTGGGTACCGCCAAACCACACGCACATCAGCGAGCCATCCGGCAGCGGCAGCAGGTTAGCTGCATGGTTTTGCGGGCAAGATGACGGCAGCATCGCGGTTTCCACACGCGCATCTTGTTCATGCTGACAAATCATCCCGTCACGAATTGCGGTTACTACAGACATATTCATACTCCATTATTATTCAGTAGGGTTTTATTTATTGAGCTGTAATGAGTCGTAAGCTTCATCCTGCTGCGAAGCCTTAATGATTTTTTTAGTGCGAACGATATTTAATGTTTCTACGGTCAGGGAGAAGAAAATAGCAAAATAGAGATATCCCTTCGCAATATGGACTTCCAGGCTATCGGCAACCAATAATGCGCCGACCAGCAACAAAAAGGTTAATGCCAGCATTTTCATGGTTGGCGTGTTATTGACAAAATCACCAATGGTTTTAGCGGCGAACATCATTATGCCCACGGCAATAATCACGGCGGTAATCATGATGAAAATATGTTGTGACAAACCGACAGCGGTGATCACAGAGTCCAGGCTGAAGACAATATCCAGCAGCATGATCTGAACGATAGCGCCTGCCAGCGAGATCTGGCCCTGGCTGCCGCCATGCGACTCCTCTTCCTGCATCAGTTCGCCGCGGATCTCCTGCAGCGATTTGTAAATAAGGAAACAACCGCCAACAAATAAAATGATTGTGCGAACTGAAACGACAAAATTCGCAATGGTAAATAGCGGAACCGTAATGTGCGCAAGCCAGGCAATCGACACCAGCAATAACACGCGCATTACCATCGCGCCGCCTAATCCCAACTTTCGGGCCATATTTTGCTGATGTGGCGGAAGTTTTGCCACCACCAGCGAGAGGAAAATAATATTATCGACCCCGAGAATAATTTCCAGAAAGGTGAGCGTAACCAGCGTCAACCATATTTCAGGGTCAAGCATCCATATAAACATTTAAAATATCCCTTACGCTACGATACCCGTCATACTTCAAGCTGCATGTGCGTTGGCTGCACTCGCTCATCCCAGTCACTTACTCCAGTAAGCTCCTGGAGATTTGCTCTCTTGCCGCGTGATTCGCCCCTACGGGACTCACCCTTTTAGGGCCAGCGCAAGCGCTGTTCAAAACGGTTAACCGTTTTGTCCTGCAACTCGAATTATTTAGGGTATATAATCTTGAATCTTGTCGGTGCTGCTTTTCGTTTAAAACAGCACCGGAGTTATTTCTGTTATCGTCAGGAAATATATTTAGCAATAACCTGTTTAATTTGCTCACACTGCGCTGGCGTAAAGCTGACCGCATAGCGGCTATCGCCAACCTCATGGCCCATCAGCTGCAATGCTTTTTTCACTGCTGCCGGGGAGAACGCCACTTTATAAAGATCGGTACGTAGTCCGGTCACGCTCTCCTGAGCCAGGCGGGAGCCGTCAACATCGCCCGCGTTAAAGTTTGCCCAGATGGCGTTGATCTCTTTCGGCGCGACGTTGGCCAGCCCGGAAATACAGGCGGAACAGCCGTCAACGAAGCCCTGGTGGATCAGCGAGTCAGGACCGTTCAGCACGTTGAAATCGGCAATATCCTGCACCGCATCAAGGAAGCCCTTCAGGCTTTCGTAGCTGCCAGCGCTATCTTTGACGCCGATAATGTTCGGGTGTTTTGCCAGCGTGCGCGCGGTCTGCGGTTCGATGGTGTTGCCAGTACGTGCC
Source organism: Klebsiella sp. RHBSTW-00484 (assembly GCF_013705725.1). Lineage (NCBI taxonomy): Bacteria > Pseudomonadati > Pseudomonadota > Gammaproteobacteria > Enterobacterales > Enterobacteriaceae > Klebsiella > Klebsiella sp. RHBSTW-00484. Next base: position 2,930,568 of record NZ_CP055481.1, read on the forward strand.
GGAATGTTGTAGAGAAATACCGGAACGCTCAGGTCGTCAGCGATGGCGGTGTAGTGGCTGATAAGCTCATCTTGCTTCAGCGGCACAAACCACGGCGTGATCACCGAAACCGCATCGACGCCCAGCTTTTCAATCTGCTTACCCAAACGAATGGTTTCGCGAGTCGACACTTCGCCAATATGCGCCACCACGTGGGCGCGCCCGGCCACTTCTTCAACGCAGGCTTTGGCAACCGCGACTTTTTCCGCTTCATTCAACACAAAAAACTCGCCGTTGGTACCGCCGCAAAAAATACCGTTTCCTGCGGCGAGCTGACGTTGGACCTGCTGCTTCAGCGCCGGAATATTCACTGCGCCATCGGCGGTAAAAGGGGTCACAATGGCGGTCAGTACGCCAGTAATTGCATTGCTCATTCTCATTTCTTCCCTGGTGTTATTGTTCTGGAAATAGGGTGCGATAAACCGCCTGGACCTGATCCTGGCTCACGCTGCACGGCGCGTTATTCATTAAACGTTTGACGTTAAGCGCCGCTTCGCTCAGCTCAATGATGCTCTCCTGCGGTACGCCCAGCGCGGCAAGGTTATCCGGTAGCTGCAGGCGTTTTACTAGTGCGGCAAGCCACTCAACCAGCGCATGAGATTTCTCTTCCTCGCTGAGGGTCTGGTCGGCGTCGGGGATCAAATCCCAGACTTGCGCAAACTTCGCTACCGCGTGCGGACGCACCACCTTCATACAAGGTGCCAGCAGGATGGCGTTAGCCACGCCGTGCGGCAGGTGGTATTTGCCGCCAAGCGGATAGGAGAGGGCGTGGACCAGATGGGTGCCCGCATGGTTAATTGCCACGCCGCCATAATATGAGGCCCACAGCATTTCCAGCTTCGCGGTCAGATTCTGCGGCTCGGTCACCGAAAGCTCGATATTGCGTACCAGTTTGCGCAGGCCAATCAGCGCCGCGTTATCGCTAACCGGGTTAGCGACGGTTGAGGTAAAGCACTCAATCAGGTGGCACAGTGCGTCAATGCCGGTCGAAGAGGCGATATGCGCGGGCATGCTGGTGGTCAGTTCCGGCAGCAGGGCAACATAATCCGGCAGCAAAACCGGCGAGATAATCCCCACCTTGGTGTTCTGTTCCGGGATCGCCAGGATCGCGTTCGGCGTGGCTTCCGAGCCGGTGCCCGCCGTGGCAGGAATTAACAGCGACATCACTTTTTGCTGCGGCTTTTCACCTGCCAGCAGCGCGTCCAGCCCCGGCGAGCAAGGATGCAGCAAAACGGAGAGCAGTTTGGTCACGTCGAGGACGCTACCTCCGCCGATACCGACCACTAATTCCGGCTGACTTGCGCCAACGAGGTTCTGGATCTGCGCCATATCATGCTGGCTCGGCTCGGCAGGGACCGCATCAATCACCTGTACCTGACGTCCTTCACCTTCCAGAATCGCGCGGATTTGCTGAGCAGCGTCAAGTTTGCCGACGTTGGCGTCGGTGATCAGCAAAATGCGCTGTTTACCTGCCAGCAACGGAACCAGGGCAGTAAACGCGCCCGCGCCGCTAATCACAGTGCTGTTAATGGTTGCCACTTCCTTTCTCCTGTCTTATGAATGATTAAATTTAATCATCCGTTATTCGGGTCACTCACATTGTGGGTGAAGTTATAATTTATACGGCGGTTTAATAACTTGAGCTTGCTCACATTTAATCAATTGTGATTGAATATAATCATAAACAGTTTCGAACAGCGAGAAAAGGGAAAACGATGGGCAGCGGTGATAACAAGGTGCTGGTGCTGGCAGATGACTTTACCGGTGCCAATGACGCAGGGGTTAGCCTGGCGGAGACTGGAATGCGGGCGGAAGTGGCGTTCAGCGCCAGCTATCAGGGAGAAGCGCAGGCGCTGATCCTCAATAGCGATAGCCGTGCGCAGCCCGCTGTAGAGGCGGCGCGGCGGGTCACGCATTTACTACAGGCGGTTTTGCCGCGTTTGCAGCCGCGCTGGACGGTAAAAAAAATCGACTCCACGCTGCGCGGGAATCTTGGCGCAGAACTGGACGCAGCAATGACGGCGCTCAACTGCCCGATCGCGGTGCTGGCTCCTGCCTTCCCGGCGGCAGGTCGGGTGACGCGGCAGGGTAAGTGCTATGTGCACGGCTTGCCGGTTGATGAGACTGAGTTTGCAACTGACCCGAAAACGCCGGTTAGCAGTGCTGATATCGCCACCGTGGTGGCACAGCAAAGCAATGCGCGCTGTTCACGGGTGACGGTCGATACGCTGGGGGCTGCGCTGGCGCAAACCGTAAACGCAGCAAGCGTGCTGATCGTGGATGCAGAAGAGAACGCCCAACTGGACGCCATTATCGCGGCAGTGGCTGAATCTACGCAGCGGGTGCTGCTGGTGGGGTCTGCCGGGCTGTGCGACGCTCTGGCGCGAAACCTGGCCACCGCGCCGCACGGGCCGCTGCTGGCGGTCGTTGGCTCGATGAGTGAAATCGCTCAACAGCAAGTCGCATGCCTTGAGAAGCATCCTCGCATCACACGGGTAGAAATTGATGTCGCCATGGCCTTTGGCGGCGACGCAACGGCAGATGCCCGGCGCATTGCCGCGGTGTTGAGCGAAAACAATCATTGTGTGGTTACCACTCGTCCCGATAGCGAGGCGCGAAAGGGGATTGAAGCCCTGTGCCAACGGCATGGGGTCGATCGCACTTCCCTCGGCGAGCGTATTTGCGCTTATCTGGCGCGCGTCAGCGAACTGGCCATCGCGCAAAGTCAGCCGGGAGCGCTCTATTTATCCGGCGGTGATGTGGCTATCGCCGTCGCGCAGGCTCTGGGAGCCAGCGGATTTCATATTACAGGTCGCGTGGCGCAGTGCGTGCCGTACGGCAATTTTCTGGGTAGTAGCTGGCAACGGCCGGTAATGACCAAGGCAGGCGGATTCGGAACACAAACCACCCTGCTGGAAGTCGTGAACTTTATTGAGGAGAAAATGAGTGACTAACATCATTGCGGTAACGATGGGAGACCCGGCAGGCATTGGCCCGGAAATTATTATCAAATCCCTGGTTGAGGGGAAACTGAACGGCGCACCGGTTGTGGTGGTGGGCTGCGCGCAGACGCTGCGGCGGATCCTGGCGATGGAGATCACTCCGCGCGCCGAGTTGCGAATCATTGATAATCCCGGACAGGCACAGTTTAGCCCCGGCACCATTAACGTTATCGACGAACCGCTGGCCGACCCGGAAGGGTTACGCGTCGGGGAAGTGCAGGCGCAGGCGGGCGATTTGGCCTACCGTTGCATCAAGCGCGCGACCGAACTGGCGATGGCCGGTGAGGTTTTTGCGATTGCTACCGCGCCGTTGAACAAAGAAGCGCTGCACCTGGCAGGACACAATTTCCCGGGGCATACCGAGATGCTGGCCCATCTGACGCAGACCAAAGATTACGCGATGGTGCTGTATACCGATAAGCTCAAAGTTATCCATATTTCCACCCACGTCGCGCTGCGCAAGTTTCTCGATACCCTGAACCAGCCGCGAGTCGAAACGGTGATTGGTATCGCCGATAGCTTCCTGCGTCGGGTTGGCTTTAGCAATCCGCGCATTGCCGTCGCAGGCGTTAACCCGCACGCCGGGGAAAACGGTCTGTTTGGTGATGAAGAGATTCGTATCGTCGGCCCGGCCGTTGAAGCGATGAAAGCCAAAGGGTTGAACGTGACCGGCCCATGCCCGCCGGATACGGTATTTATGCAGTGCCACGAGGGACTGTTTGATATGGTGGTGGCGATGTATCACGATCAGGGGCACATTCCGCTAAAACTGCTCGGGTTTTATGATGGGGTGAATATCACTGCCGGACTGCCGTTTATTCGTACATCCGCAGACCACGGCACGGCGTTTGATATTGCCTGGACAGGTAAAGCTAAGTCTGACAGCATGGCTACCTCTATTGAGCTCGCCATGCAAATAGCACAGGAATAACATGAAGGGATATAACCGGTTAGAGCAGATTATGGATTATCTGAAGAGCCATAATCTGGTGACAGTGGATCAGCTCGTGGCGGTGACCAACGCGTCGCCGGCAACGATTCGCCGCGATCTGATTAAACTCGATCAGGAAGGGGTGATTAGCCGTACTCATGGCGGCGTGACCCTTAACCGGTTTATTCCTTCCCAGCCGACGACGCAGGAAAAATCCCAGCGTAGCCTGCAGGAAAAATACGCCATCGCCAGCGCGGCGGCGGCGTTAGTCAAGGCCGGGGATGCCATTGTCCTCGATGCCGGGACGACGATGATTGAACTCGCTCGGCAAATTACTCATCTGCCGCTGCGAGTAATCACCAGCGATCTGCATATCGCTCTGTTTTTATCCGAATTCAAGCAAATCGAAGTGACCATTATCGGCGGGCGTATTGACGACAGCAGCCAGTCCTGCATTGGTGAACACGGTCGCCGACTGCTGCAAAACATCTGGCCCGATCTGGCTTTTGTCAGCTGCAATGGCTGGGATCTGGAGAAAGGCGTCACTTCGCCAACAGAAGAAAAAGCGGCGCTCAAGCGCGATTTAATCGCCAATGCCCGGCGGCGAATTCTGCTGGCGGACAGCTCGAAATACGGTGCCTGGTCGCTGTTCAACATCACTCATCTCGATTCGTTAACCGATATCATCACTGATGATCACCTGCCGGAAGAGACGCGCGAGATGTTAGCGCATATTCATCCCCGACTGCTCATTGCTGACTAGCCGGGAGCGCGGATTACGGCAAACGGGCGATATTGGCTTTAATCACCTCAATAGAGTGGCGGAATTTCTCCGCTTCGTCGTCGGCTAATTGCAACTCAATAATCTGCTGCACGCCGCTTTGCGTCAGCACCGCAGGAACGCCCGCCGCCGCGCCGCTCACGCCATACTCGCCATCAAGAATGCACGACACCGCCAGCGCACGATGGCTGCCGGTGAAAATATTGCGGCAGATCTCAGCGATGGTCCCGGCAACGCCATATTCGGTGCAGCCTTTACCCGAATAAATTTCAAACCCCAGCTTGCGCACTTTTTCGGCAATCAGCTCCCGGTCCAGCGCTTTGCCGGTATGTTTTTGATAAACGTCACCGATGGCTGAACCGTAGACCGCCGAGTGCGACCATACCGGAAACTGGGTATCGCCATGTTCGCCGAGGATAAAGGCATCGATACTTTGCGCGCCGATGTCCAGCTCCTGGGCCAGCACCCGGCGCAGGCGAGTGGTATCCAGCCAGACGCCGGTGCCCAGTACCTGATTACGCGGCAGGCCTGAAAGTTGCCACACCTGCCAGGTGATAATGTCGCAAGGGTTAGTGGCAATCAGAAAGATGCCGTTGAAGCCGCCGTTCATCATCTGCGGGACGATACTTTTGACGATTTTCGCCGTGTTGGTCAGTTCGTCCAGGCGCGTCTGGCCCGGTTTGAGAGCGCCGCCGGAAACGGTGATCACCGCGATATCGACATCGGCGCAGTCGCCGGCTTCCCGTGTGGATATCGTCATCATTCCCGGCATGTAAGCAGCTGCATCACTGAGGTCCTGAGCGTGGGCTTCGGCGCGGGCTTTGTTCAGATCAACGAGGATCAGCTCCTCGCAGATATTCTGGTTCAACAGGGCATAGGCCGCAGAGGCGCCGACGTTTCCGGCCCCGATAATCATCACCTTACGCGCTTTGGTATTCATCATTTTTTCCTGATAACAGACATCGTGCCGCAAAATTACTGCGCCTCAAGGGGTTAGCGCAAGAGGGGGCGGGAGCTATAAGTTAAAGCTATGGCGGTTCAGCGTACGCCTCGCGTTACAGTGCGCTTAAAAAAGGAGCTTATTTATGTATACCATCGCCGCGACCCCGCTGGACCACCCGGAATTGAACGCCTTGATCGCCCAACTGGACGTCTACCAGCAGGCGCTTTATCCGGCCGAAAGCAACCATCTGATAGATCTTAGTGCGCTGCCGCCTGAATCGGTGATTGCGCTGCTGATCCGCGACCCTCAACAGCAGGCTGTTGGCTGTGGGGCAATTGTGCTGGGGGAGGAGGGCTTTGGTGAGATGAAGCGGGTATTTATCGACCCGACCCATCGCGGTCAGCAGCTTGGCGAGAAACTGCTGGCGGCGCTGGAAGAAGAGGCTTTACGGCGCGAGTGCCACACCGTGCGTCTGGAGACCGGCATCCATCAGCATGCGGCCGTGGCGTTATATACCCGTAATGGCTATCAGACCCGCAGCGCCTTCGCGCCGTATCAGCCGGACCCGTTAAGCATCTTTATGGAGAAACTGCTGCTTGTCGATCTTCGTTCAGCAGTTCTATAAACGCTTCAAGTTGACGGGTTTTCGCCCCGCGACGCCACACCAGACAGGTCGTTAGCCATCGCCACTCTTCGGCCAGCGGCCAGGCGGAGACCTGCTGATGGCCTGGCATGCTCTCCAGCATGCTGCGCGGGATCAGCGCCAGCCCGGCCCCAGTAATCACGCAAGCCAGCATCCCGTGATAGGACTCCATTTCGTGAATTCGACCCGGCGTGGCGCGATCGGCATGGAACCAGCTTTCAAAATGACGTCGATAGGAACAGTTGGCGCGAAACGCGTAGACGCTGGCTCCGTTCACTTCGCTGGCACGAGCAATGGGCGGGTGGCCCATTGGTGCTACGATCATCATCTCTTCCGGGAACACCGGTAACCCTTCAAGCCCCGGATGTACCACCGGACCGTCAACAAAGGCCGCGCTAAGATTGCCTTCAAGTACGCCGTCGATCATGGTGCCGGAGGGGCCGGTGGAGAGGGCAAGATGAATCTTTGGGTAGCGCTGATTAAAGTGCGCCAGCGTAGTAGGGATGCGCACGGCGGCGGTACTTTCCAGCGAACCGAGCGAAAACAGCCCCTGGGGTTCATCCCCGGCAACCACCATGCGTGCCTCATCAACGAGAGCCAGAATTTGCTGACTATAGCGTAAAAAACTGTGCCCGGCGGGCGACAGGCGCAGGCGCTGGTTTTCGCGGATAAACAACTCGACGCCGAGATCTGCCTCCAGTTGGCGAATACGGGTCGTCAGGTTTGACGGCACGCGATGTACCTTTTGCGCGGCCTGAGTGATGCTGCCGGTAATAGCGACGGCGTTGAACATCTCGAGTTGGGTCAGATCCATAGCATTCTCTTTTTGTGAAAATGTTGCTTAATATTATTCATTTTTAATGAACGGTAGGGTAAGCCAGAATAAGGTCACTTCGCAATCAACACAGAGAGAAAAACGATGAATTTATCTGCAACTCATGCGGTTTCCGTGAATCCGACGACAGGTGAAATGGTGTCGTCTCTGCCGTGGGCGACCGAACAGCAAGTCGATTCAGCGATTGCCCTTGCGGACCAGGGTTATCGCCAGTGGCGCAACGTCAGCGTGGCGAACCGCGCGGCGGCGCTGCGTAACGTCGGCAGCGCGATGCGTATCCGCGCTGAAGAGTTGGCGCAAATGATTAGCCTTGAGATGGGCAAGCCGATTGCCCAGGCGCGCGGCGAAGTCGCTAAATCAGCCAATCTTTGCGACTGGTATGCCGAGCATGGTCCGGCGATGCTTAGTACCGAAGCGACTCTGGTTGAAGACAATAAAGCGGTGATTGAATTCCGCCCGATGGGTCCCATTCTGGCTATCATGCCGTGGAACTTCCCGGTGTGGCAGGTGCTGCGCGGTGCGGTACCGATTCTGCTGGCAGGTAACAGCTATTTGCTCAAACATGCGCCGAACGTGATGGGCAGCGCGGCGATAATGGGTGAGATCTTCGCACAAGCGGGCGTCCCGGCTGGCGTGTTTGGTTGGGTTAATGCTACCAACGACGGCGTTTCACAGATTATTAACGATTCGCGTATTGCCGCCGTGACCGTCACCGGCAGCGTGCGGGCCGGGAAGGCTATTGGCGCGCAGGCCGGTGCGGCGTTGAAAAAATGCGTGCTGGAGCTGGGTGGCTCCGATCCGTTTATCGTGCTGAACGACGCCGACCTCGACGAGGCGGTAAAAGCCGCGGTGATTGGTCGTTATCAGAATACCGGGCAGGTCTGCGCCGCCGCAAAACGCTTTATCGTTGAAGCGGGGATTGTTGACGCCTTTACGCAGAAATTCGTCGCCGCCGTCGCCGCGCTGAAAATGGGCGATCCGCGCGATGAGCAGAACTATGTTGGGCCAATGGCGCGCTTCGACCTGCGCGATGAGCTGCATGAGCAGGTGCTTGCAACCTTAAAAGAAGGCGCAACGCTGTTGCTGGGTGCGGAGAAAATCGAAGGTGCGGGTAACTACTATGCGCCAACGGTGCTGGGGAACGTCACCGCCGAGATGACCGGTTTTCGTCAGGAGCTGTTTGGCCCGGTGGCGACCATCACCGAAGCACGAGACGCCGACCACGCACTGGCGCTGGCAAACGATAGCGAGTTTGGCCTCTCTGCGACGGTTTATACCACCAGCGAGGAGCAGGCTCAGCGTTTCGCCAGTGAGCTGGAGTGCGGCGGAGTGTTTATCAACGGCTACTGCGCCAGCGATGCCCGCGTGGCGTTCGGCGGGGTGAAGAAAAGCGGATTTGGTCGTGAGCTATCCCACTTCGGCCTGCACGAATTCTGCAACGTGCAAACCGTCTGGAAAGATCGTCGCTAACCTCCAGAAAACCCCCGGCTCGCGCTGCGCTCAGCCGGGCTACGGGTTCACAATCGCCTGTGGACCGGTAGTCCAGACAGGTGCGCCAGCACCGCCTCCGGGAAAACAGATTGCAATGTTGCTGCAGATATCTCCCCCGGCTCGCACTGAGCTCAGCCGGGGTACGGGTTCACAATCGCCTGTGGACCGGTAGCCCGGACAGGTGCGCCAGCACCGCCTCCGGGAGCTTTTGACCTTTCCCAATGGTACTCCGTACCCCCGCATATCTAATTTCCGGCAGAGCACATGTAAATAAATTGTTTCTCAGCGGCCGCGACCGCTTCTAATAATGCAGACATGTTAATTCACATGAGCCTGCTAAATGTCTTATCGAATCAGTATCCTGGATAAAAGCCCGCTGGCAGCCGGGGAAACGGCAGCACAGGCGCTAGCGCGTACATTAACGCTTGCGCAACAGGCGGAAGCCTGGGGCTATCACCGTTTCTGGATTGCCGAACACCACAATACCGACCAGCTCGCGAGCCCGTCGCCGGAGCTGGCGATCGCCTGGATCCTCGGACAAACCCGTAAAATTCGCGTCGGCTCTGGCGGCGTCATGCTGCAACACTACAGCCCGTACAAAGTGGCGGAAAATTTCAATATGCTCGCCGCCATTGCGCCGGGGCGCGTTGATCTTGGCGTCGGCAAAGCACCCGGCGGCCTGCCGCTCTCCACTCGCGCTTTACAACAAGGGCTTAATCCACAGGAAAAAGGCTCATTCGCTGATCAACTTGCGCAACTGGATAACTGGCTATCGCTAACCGATGCCGATGGTGAAGAGAGCGTGCGCGCCACGCCGATCCCGCCGCGTCGTGCCGATGGCTTTCTCCTGGGAGCCAGCCTTGAGAGCGCACAGCTGGCGGCACAGCTTGACTGGAACTTTGTCTTTGCCGCTCATCTCAACGGCGATAAAAATCTGCTGCGCGACGTGCTGACTCGCTGGCGTGAACTCAGCCGTCGCGAGGCGATTGTCGCGGTTCAGGTGGTGGTCGCTGAAGATGCCGCCACGGCAACCGAACTGGCGAAACAGGTAGAAGTGTGGGGCGTTGAGCTGGAAAACGGCCAGCGGGTGAGCGTTGGCAGCGAAGCGCAGGCGGCGGCGTTTGCCCGTCAGGCGGGCAGCAGGCCAACGCGTATTGCCCGCCGGGAATCTGCCGTGTTGTTTGGTACCGCGGAAGAGGTGAAAGCGCAGCTCGATGCGCTCCAGTCCGCCTGGAACATTGACGAATTTATTATCGACACCCCCATTACCGACGGCGCGGCGCGTCTTAACTCCTTACGCCTGCTGGCCCAGGCGCATCTGAGCGCGGAGGTGCAGCCATGAGCTTTGACGAGCAGTTAATTCGCTGGCGGCGCGAGCTGCACCAGTTCCCGGAACTCTCGTTGCAGGAAGTCGACACCACTGCGCGTATTCGCGACTGGCTGCAAAGCGGTGGTATCAACTTGCTGCCTTATGATCTGAAAACCGGCGCGGTCGCCGAAGTCGGTTCCGGCGATAAGGTGATTGCTCTGCGTGCCGATATCGACGCATTGCCCATTGAAGAGGCAACCAGCGTAGCGTTTCGCTCGCAAAATGCCGGGGTGATGCACGCCTGTGGGCATGATATCCATACCAGCGTTATTCTTGGCGCGGCCCTTTTGCTTAAACAACGCGAAGCGCAGCTTGCGGGACGAGTCCGCATTCTGTTCCAGCCAGCGGAGGAAAACTTCGGCGGCGCGAAGACCCTGATCCGCGCGGGCGTGCTGGAGGGCGTATCGGCGATTTTCGGTATGCATAATGAGCCGGGCCTGCCGGTCGGTGAATTCGCCACCCGTGGCGGCGCGTTTTACGCCAACGTCGATCGCTTTGTGTTTAAGGTGACCGGTAAAGGTGCGCACGCCGCACGGCCCCATGAAGGCAAAGACGCTATCCTGCTGGCCAGCCAGCTAGTCACTCTGCTGCAAAGCGTTGCCAGCCGCGAAGTGAATACCCTTGATTCCGTGGTGCTTAGCGTGACGCGTATTCAGGGCGGCAATACCTGGAACGTGCTGCCGGAAAGCGTTGAGCTGGAAGGGACGCTGCGCACCCACAGCAGCGAAGTTCAACAGCGGGTAAAAGCCCGGGTTAGCGAAATCGCCGCCGGGTTCGCCAGCGCCTTCGGCGCGCAGATCGACGTGTTCTGGTATTCCGGTCCGACCGCACTGGTGAATGACGAACGCTGGGCTGCCTTTGCCAGCGACGTGGCCGATAAATCTGGCTACCGCACGCACCATGCGGATTTACACCTCGGCGGTGAAGACTTTGCCGTTTATCTCCAGCATATCCCCGGCGCGTTTGTCAGCATCGGCAGCGCCAGCGAATTTGGTCTCCACCATCCGGCGTTTAATCCGGATGAGCGTTTAATTGCCCCGGCGGCGCACTATTTTGCCCGCCTGGCGGAACAGGCACTTCAACAACTGTAGATTTTGACAAGGGAAGGGTTAACGATGTCTGAACAACGGCAACTGCGCATTGGCACGATATTACATGGCGCATCGGGAAATATGTCAGCATGGCGTCATCCGGCTGCGCTGGCGGACGCCAGTATTAATTTCGATTTTGTTAAGCAAACGGCGCTAAAAGCGGAAGAGGGCAAGCTAGACTTTATTTTTGTTGCCGACGGTTTATATATTAATGAAAAATCGATCCCACATTTTTTAAATCGCTTCGAACCGCTGACGGTATTATCCACCCTGGCGGCGGTGACTTCGCATTTAGGCCTGGTTGGTACTCTGTCGACCTCCTACAGCGAACCCTTTACCACCGCGCGCCAGTTTGCCAGTCTCGACCACCTGAGCGGCGGTCGCGCAGGCTGGAACGTGGTGACCTCGCCGCTGGAAGGCTCAGCGAAAAACTTCTCCCGTGCGCAGCACCCGGACCATGCCCTGCGCTATCGCATCGCCGATGAATATTTGCAGGTGGTGAAAGGGCTATGGGACTCCTGGGAACAGGATGCTTTTGTGCGTAATAAACAGAGCGGGCAGTTTTTTGATAAAAATAAGCTGCACACTCTCGACCACCACGGCGATTTCTTTAAAGTCGCCGGGCCGCTGAATATTGCCCGCACGCCGCAGGGGCGTCCGATTATCTTTCAGGCCGGTGCCTCCGATGACGGTAAAAAGCTGGCGGCGACCCATGCTGATGCTATTTTCACCCATCAGGAATCGCTGGCGGAAGCACAGGCTTTTTATCGCGATGTGAAAAGCCAGCTTGCGGCGCATGGTCGTCATGAGAATACGCTACATATTTTCCAGGGCGTCAGCGTGATTGTGGGCGATAGCGCCGAAGACGTGGAACAGCAATATCAAACCACCGCCGCGCTGGTATCAATTGACGATGCGCTGAATTATCTCGGTCGCTATTTCGAGCACCACGACTTTGCCCAGTATCCGCTGGATGAACCCTTCCCGGATATCGGCGACCTCGGGCAGAACAGCTTTCGCAGCACCACTGATGAGATTAAACGCAACGCCCGCGAGCGCAGCCTGACCCTACGCCAGGTGGCGCTGGAAGCCGCCAGCCCGCGCCCGCGTTTTGCCGGGACCGCCGAAGAGGTGGCCGATGGTTTGCAACTGTGGTTTGAACAGCGGGCGGCGGACGGTTTTATTATCCAGGGCGGCACGCCGGATACCTTCCCGCGCTTTGTGGATCAGGTGGTGCCGATTCTTCAGCAGCGTGGGTTATTTCGCCACGACTATCCCGGCACCACGTTGCGCGAAAGCTTAGGGCTGGCTGAGCCCGTGAATCAATTCCAAAAACAATAATAGAGAACACTCGCTATGCAGAAAAAATCATTCTTACTGGCGCTTGCGCTGGCCGTTAGCACCTCATCGTGGGCGCAGAACGTCAATATCAACGGCACCGGCGTGAGCCTGGAAGCCAACAAAACGCCGATTCATACGGCGAAAAACCCGCAGGCCATCGCGCAGTTGCCGAAAGGCCTTCACCTGGCCGTGCCGGGCAAACTGACCGTCGCGGTGGCGGCGCTAAACTCGCCGCCGCTGACCGTTTTCTCCGACGATAACAAAACCCTGCTCGGCAGCGAGGTGGATATCGCCCGCCTGGTGGCCGATAGCCTCGGGCTGGAGCTGAACGTGGTCCCCACCTCTTGGGAAGACTGGCCGCTCGGCGTCGCCTCCGGCAAATATGATGCCGCAGTCAGCAATATTACCGTCACCAAAGAGCGCAAAGAGAAGTTCGACTTTGCCACCTACCGCAAGGATTCGCTCGGCTTTTACGTGAAGAGCACCAGCCCGCTGAACAAAATTGAAAAAGCGGAGGATATCGCCGGGCTGCGGATCATCGTCGGATCCGGCACCAATCAGGAAGCGATCCTGCTGGCGTGGAATGCGGAAAACGTCAAGAAAGGGCTGAAGCCGTTTACCCCGGTGTATACCAAAGATGATGCCGCCCAGACACTGGCGCTGCAATCCGGGCGTGCAGATGCGTTCTTCGGTCCGAACGTTATTGGCGCGTGGAAAGCAGCGCTGACCGGCAAAACCAAACTGGTGGGTAGCGTTGACGGCGGCTGGCCGAAGGCGGCGCATATCGCGGTAACGGTGAAAAAAGGCAGCGGCCTGGTAGAGCCAGTACAGACGGCGCTGAACGGCGCAATTCAGAGCGGCGACTACGCCAAAGTGCTGAACCGCTGGGGCGAAGGGGTGGAGAGCATTCCACAATCTGAAATTAACCCGGCCGGACTTGGCGACTAACAGGAGGCGTTATGCGCGATATCTTCCGCGATGTGTCTCCGGAAACGCCGGAGCTACAGCCGATAATTGAGGGGCTGTTTGGCGAATACGCCTCGCGTTACGGTGATTATTTTTCCCGTGATGCCGAAGTCGAGCTGACCGAGTGGTACCTGGCTCCGCAGGGGCTATTTATTGTGCTGGAGCGCGACGGCGAAATTATTGCCACCGGTGCGTATAAGCCAAAAGATGCCAGTACCGCAGAAATCAAGCGGATCTGGACCCATCGAGGTCTGCGCCAGCAAGGACTGGCGGGGAAAGTTGTGCAAGAGCTGGAGCGCCGGGCGTTGCTTGCAGGCTATAGCCACATCTACCTGACCACCGGTTTTCGTCAACCGGAAGCGGTACGGCTCTACCTGAGCCAGGGCTATGAGGCGCAGTTTGACCTCAATCGCGACCCGGAAGAGTACAGCCTGCCGCCGTTTGATGGTCGGCTGCGCTTCACGAAAGCGCTGGCGGTCAGCGCGCTAAGCCAGAGCGCTTAAGGAGCCAATATGCATAACCCGGAAACGATTAAGGTTGTCCCCGCACGCTATCCGCTGCGGGCGGTTGGCGCGGTGCTGGCGCTGCTGGCGCTGGCAGTGGTCATTCAGTCCGTTGCTTTTAACCCGCGCTGGGAGTGGGGCGTCTTTGCCCGCTGGTTCTTTGACCCGGTGATCCTCGAAGGGTTGGGGCAGACGCTGCTGCTGACTTTACTCGGTACGGTGCTGAGCGTCATTTTAGGCGGACTGCTGGCGCTGGCCCGACTCTCCAGCTCATGGCTGCTGAGCAGCCTCGCCTGGGGTTATATCTGGCTGTTCCGCTCGCTGCCGCTGATCGTGGTGCTGATTATTCTCTACAACTTCTCTTATCTCTACGACACGCTGTCGATTGGCATTCCGTTCACCGGCATTAGCTGGGCCAGCTATGAAACCATCAACGTACTGGGGCAGTTTTCCACCGCCGTGGTTGGGCTAACGCTGGTGCAGAGCGCTTACACCGCCGAAATTATTCGCGGAGGCTTCCTTGGCGTCGATCACGGTCAATATGAAGCTGCGGCGGCGCTGGGGCTTCCGGCCAGCCGTCGCACCCTGCGCATTATTCTGCCGCAGGCGCTGCGCACTATTTTACCGGCCGGTTTTAACGAAATTATTAGCCTCGCCAAAGGAACGGCGATGGTCTACGTGCTGGCGATGCCGGAGCTGTTCTACACCATCCAGATGATCTACAACCGCACTCAGGAAGTGATCCCGCTGCTAATGGTTGGGGCCGCCTGGTATCTGGTGATCACCAGCGTGCTGTCGCTGATTCAGTATCTGGTCGAACGCGGCCTGGCACGCAGCGAACGCCGTTCAGCGGTCAATAGTGCACGCAGCAGCCGTCGCGTTGAACCCGTTCGTCGCCCACAACCGCAGGAGCCCGTTCATGCCCAACTCTCATAATGGTCATATTTCCATTACCGGCGTCAGCAAATATTTCGGTCGCCATAAAGCGCTCGATGACGTGTCGCTGGAAATTAAACCTGGCACGGTCACGGTGATCCTTGGGCCGTCCGGTTCGGGAAAATCGACGCTGTTGCGGGCGATTAATCACCTGGAGCGTGTCGATGAAGGCTTTATCCAGATTGATGGAGACTATATTGGCTACCGTCGTAAAGGCGATAAGCTGTATGAATTGAAAGAGAAAGATATCCTTCGTCAGCGGGTTAACGTCGGTTACGTGTTTCAGAACTTCAATCTGTTCCCGCACCTGACGGTGCTGGAAAATCTGATTGAAGCGCCCATCGCCCATAAACAGGTAACCCGCAAAGAGGCCATTGAACGCGCCTATGAACTGCTGGATGTCGTGGGGCTGCGCAATAAAGCCGACGCCTGGTCACGGCACCTTTCCGGCGGTCAGCAGCAGCGCATCGCCATTGCCCGCGCGCTGGCGCTCAAACCGCGAGTGATTCTGTTTGATGAACCGACCTCCGCGCTCGATCCCGAGCTGGTGGGGGAAGTGCTGGATGTGATTAAAAAACTGGCGCGCTCCGGTACCACTCTTGTTGTGGTGACCCATGAAATCGGCTTTGCCAAAGAAGTGGCGGATCAGGTGGTGTTTATGGTCGACGGCAAGATTGTCGAGCAGGGCAGCAGCGATGAGGTGCTCAACCATCCGCAGCATCAGCGCACGCGGCAATTTTTATCGAGGGTACTACCGGCATGAGAAATGGATTTTTTGCCCTGACACTTTTCACTCTGTCTGCTGGTACGCAGGCGGCAATCGACCTGCGCGCCAATGAGCAGCCGCTGCCGGTGACGCGCGATGAACAGGCAATCGCGAAGATCCCGGTAAACTATCGGTTCGTTGAACCTGGAACGTTGACGGTCGCTATTTCAGCGCTCAATTCGCCGCCTCTGGCGCTGCTGGCCAGCGATAACCGCACGCGTATCGGTAGCGATCCGGATATCGCCAGGCTGCTGGCCGGGAGTCTTGGGTTGAAGCTGAAGCTGGTCCCCACCGCCTGGGAGGACTGGCCGCTGGGGATCACCTCCGGGCGCTACGACGTGGCGCTGGTCAATATTGCGGTGACCGAGCAGCGTAAAGAGAAGTTTGATTTTGCCACCTACCGCGTCGACTCGCTGGCGTTTTCCGTGAAATCCACCAGCGATATCGCC
Organism: Klebsiella sp. RHBSTW-00484; assembly: GCF_013705725.1. Taxonomy (NCBI): domain Bacteria; kingdom Pseudomonadati; phylum Pseudomonadota; class Gammaproteobacteria; order Enterobacterales; family Enterobacteriaceae; genus Klebsiella; species Klebsiella sp. RHBSTW-00484. The sequence continues at coordinate 2,946,654 of NZ_CP055481.1, forward strand.
CGTGTAAACGGTCCGGCGGATCTTTCCGGCAAAAAGGTGATTGTCGGTTCCGGGACCAATCAAGAACGAATTCTACTTGGCTGGAATGCCGAAAACGAAGCCGCCGGGCGCAAACCGGCGCTGCCCGTCTACTTGACCGATGACGCTTCCGGCAACCTCTATATTCAGTCCGGGCGGGCGGATGTGTTCTTTGGTCCTCAGTCGGTGGCGGCTTACAAAGCGGCGCTAAGCGGCAAAACTAAAGTCGTGGGGCTGGGGCCGAAAAAAGCTTACGTCGCCACTACCACCAAAAAAGGCAACGGACTGGTCTTTGCGCTTCAGGCCGCGCTGGATGGCGCTATTGCTCGCGGAGAGTACCAGAAGGTGCTGGCTCGCTGGGGCGAGCAGGGCGAAGAGGTGGCGCAATCGCAGGTTAATCCGCCGGGGATAACTTACTAAAAAAACCGCTGTTCCGCAGGAGTGTGATGCGAAACAGCGGGGGCGAATTCTCGCCAGGTCTTAAATTAAGCGGTACGCGGGGTCAGGGTCAGGCGGTCCAATGGCCCGACGATAAACAGATAGGAGAACAGGCCCAGCACGCCCATGGAACCGACGTACAGGATGGCGTAATCAAACGACTGGGTTTTAGCAAGGATCACCCCAATGACCAGCGGGGTGATGATGCTTGCCAGGTTGCCGCACATGTTGAATACGCCGCCCGCGATGCCGAGCATCTCTTTTGGCGAGGTGTCGCTGAGCACGCACCAGCCCAGGTTGCCAAAGCCCTTAGCAAAGAATGCCAGGCTCATGGCAGCGATCACCACCACTTCTGAAGAGGTGTAGTTGGCGACGACAATCACGCAGGAGAGCAGCATGCCGCAGATCACCGGTAGCTTGCGGGCGGTGGTCAGGCTGTAGCCGCGCTTCAGCAACCAGTCCGAGAACACGCCGCCCAGCAGGCCTCCGATAAATCCGGCAATCGCCGGGATACTGGCGACAAAACCAACCTTGAGGATCGACATACCTTTGGCCTGGTAGAGGTAGGTTGGAAACCAGGTGAGGAAGAACCAGGTAATCGACGTGACGCAGAACTGACCGATATAGACCCCGATCATCATGCGGTTGACGCAAACGCTTTTAATTTGCGCAAGGGTTAATTTCTGCTGTGTTTTTTTGCTGCCTAATTCCGGCTCGCCGCCTCCTTCACGAATATAATCGAGCTCCTGCTGATTTATTGCTGGATGATGTAACGGGTCTCTGACCTTAATCAGCCAGAATATCCCCAGCACGACGCCAATAGCGCCAATATAATAAAAGACATAGTGCCAGCTGAGATTGTGCAGAATAATCGTCATCAACGGCGTAATAATGCCCAGTGAAATATACTGCGCGGCTTGATAAACCGAAGTCACGAATCCACGTTCTTTATTCGGGAACCACTGAACGCTTAAGCGACTGTTGGCGGGAAAGGCTGGTGCTTCGATGGCACCCATCATCAGACGCAGGATCACCAGGACTACCAGCGGGCTGGCGAACATAAAGATAGTGCCCTGGAACATCGTTACCACTGACCAGCCGATCAGCGCGCAGCCGTAGACCAGACGCGAGCCATATTTATCCAGCAGCCAGCCGCCGGGTATTTGCATAATAACGTAGGAGATACCAAATACCGAAAAGGCCAGACCCATTGCCTCCGGGTCAAAACCTAACTCTTTACTCATAATTGGCGCGACGACGGACAGCGTTGCCCGGTCAGCATAATTAAATACGGTGGCCAGAAATAAAAATAATAATATACCGTAACGCACGTTGCTGCGTTTTATTTGCTGTTGCATTTTAATCAACTCCTTTGCAGGGTTGTGTATTTTGGGTACAGCCAAAAAGAGGTTTTTCCCCGGCAGGGCTACGGGTTTTCAGTCGTCTGCGGGCCGGTAGCCCGGACAGATGCACAGCATCGCCTCCGGGAAAATGTTGTTTTCTCCCGGCGCGGCGCTTGATGCGCCGTCATCCGGGAAAATCGATTATGGGCGTTTACCAAACTCGCAGCTTTGCTGGGTCCAGCGGCGGGCCTGTTCGCTCAGGGTAAAGCCGAGACCGTGGCGCTCAGAAACCCACATCCGGCCATCGCGTAGCTCAAGCTGCTCATTAAATAGCGGATTCAGCCACTCGAAGTGCTCCAGCCACGGCTCCAGCGGATAGGCGGCGGCAAGGTGCAGGTGGACTTCCATCGCAAAGTGCGGAGCCAGCTTACGGCCATGCTTCGCCGCCAGGTCCATAATCTTCAGGAACGGAGAGATCCCGCCAACGCGTGGGGCATCTGGCTGCACAAAGTCGCTGGCATTACCGAGGATCAACTGTTCATGTTCGCGGAAGCTGGTCAGCATCTCACCGGTCGCAATTGGCGTATCCAGCGCGGCGGCGAGCTGCGCGTGGCCTTCGACATCGTAAGCATCCAGCGGCTCTTCAATCCAGATAAGATTGAACTGCTCCATTTTGCGTCCCATACGGATGGCGGTTTCGCGATCCCACTGCTGGTTGGCGTCCACCATCAGCGGGAAATCATCGCCCAGCACTTCGCGCACCGCCGTCAGGCGACGGATATCTTCAGCCGTGTTTGGCTGGCCAACTTTCAGCTTGATCCCACCAATGCCGTTTTCACGGGAGATAGCGACATTTTTCAGCACCTGATCCAGTGGCGTATGCAGGAAGCCGCCGGAGGTGTTGTAGCACTGCACGGAATCGCGATGCGAGCCGAGCAGTTTCGCCAATGGTAACCCGGCGCGTTTGGCTTTCATGTCCCACAGCGCAATATCGATAGGGGAGATGGCCTGCACCGCCATACCGCTACGACCAACCGAAGCACCAGCCCATAGCAGTTTGGTGTAGATCTTGTCGATATCGTTCGGGTCTTCACCGAGCAGGTTATCGGCAATCTCTTTGGCGTGGGCGTAAATGCCCTGGCCGCCTGCACGCTTGGAATAGCTAAAGCCAACCCCTTCAAAACCGTCGCGGGAGCGGATTTCGGCAATGATAATCGCCACTTCGGTCAGCGGTTTTTGCCGTCCGGTGAGGACCTTGGCATCGCTGACGGGGGTCGCCAGCGGCAGGAAGGCCAGCGACAGTTTGACGTGTTCAATGCGATCGCCGGTTTCAGCGGCGGTTTTGACGCCGGAAGCTTTGGCGTAAGTCACGGACTCGGAATTAGCGCTAGAGGTCATGGTAAGTTCCTTTTGGATTAAAAATGTTTGCGCTAACATTTTTAATCCTGATTTTGTTTTTGTGCCACGACGTTGATTTTAATTTGTACAAATGATCACAATTAACGGTTCTTAATGGTAAAATTATGCAATGCATATCACGTTCCGAAGAGATTTGTGAATATTCACAATGCATAATGATAGCGATAACATTTTATTTTGCAGGCCGTTGATTCTATTGAGGATGCGCGGGAGCAGGCTGGCAATTGCGTAGGGCTTCATCAATAATGCCCACAACAAACGACTCAACACGGGGACTTAGTCGTGAAAAGCAGAAAACCGACGCGTGCACCGACGCTGGATGATGTTGCCCGTACCGCCGGGCTGTCGTCGATGACGGTCAGTCGGGCGCTGAATACGCCGCAGCTGGTCAGGCCGAAAACGGTAGAAAAGGTGATGCAGGCGGTGCAGGCCACGGGCTATATCACCAACGCGCTGGCCGGTGGCCTGGCGTCACGGCGCAGTAAACTGGTTGCGGTGGTGGTACCGCAAATCAACAACAATATGTTTGTCGATACCATCCAGGCGCTGAGCGATACCCTGGCGGCGCGCGGTTACCATATGCTGCTGTGCGTGGCGGGCTACAGTCGGCAGACCGAAGCCGAGCTGGTGGCAACCCTGCTTTCGCGACGCCCGGACGGCGTGGTGTTGACCGGGATCCAGCACGCTCCGGCGCTAAAGAAAACCATTCTTAATGCCGCCACGCCGGTGGTGGAAATTTGGGATTTGACCCCGACGCCGCTGGATATGCTGGTGGGCTTTTCCCATGAAAAAGTGGGCGAGACCATCGGCGAGTACTTGCTGGAAAAAGGCTATCGTCGTCCGGGACTGCTGTGGGCAGGGGACTCGCGTGCGACGTTGCGTAAACAGGGGCTGTGCGCCCGGCTGGCTAAAAATGGCCTTGATGATGTACCGCAGGTTGAAGTACCGCTTCCGGCGTCGCTGGCGCTGGGACGCAGCGGGCTGGCTGAGCTGCTCGATTCCTCCGAGTTTGACGTCATTGTTTGCAGCTCCGATACCCTGGCGCAGGGGGCGATTATGGAAGCCGAAAGCCGCGGTCTGCGCGTACCGGAAGACCTGGCGGTGATCGGCTTTGGCGATCTGGATTTCGCCGCCAGCAACCGTCCTGCGATTACCACCGTCAGCGTTGACCGCCACGCCATCGGTGAGCAGGCGGCAACTTTGTTAGCCGACCGCATCGAAGGCAGCGGAGAAGAAGAGGTGATTGTTGATATCGGCTTTCACCTGGTGGTGCGGGAGTCGGCGTAGATTTGTTAAAGGGGGAATGGGGTATTGCAGAGCAATGTTAAGGCCCCCCGGTCTGTGATAGCTTTATCGTTCTGACAATAAGGAGCCTGCTATGCCACACGTAGATATTAAATGTTTTCCCCGCGATCTGAATGATGAACAAAAAACGGCGCTGGCCGCCGATATTACCGAAGTGTTGGTTCGCCATCTGAGCAGTAAAGACAGCTCGGTGAGCGTGGCCCTCAAGCAGATTGAACCGAGCGACTGGCAGCAGGTCTGGGACAGCGAAATCGCCCCGCAGATGGAGCAGTTGATTAAGAAACCGGGTTACAGTATGTAACTGCGCTTCCTTCCCGGAGGCGATGCTGCGCATCTGTCCGGGCTACCCACCTTCAGCCGTCTGTGAACCTGTAGCCCGGGCCAGGCGCTTTGCGCCGCGCCCGGGGGGAAGACCGCACCGTGCTGCTGTATCAGAACCAAATCTCCGTCTGCACGCCGAAGTTCCAGTTACCGCCGGCGGTAAAGCCTTTGCTGCCGAAATCGTCGTTAATCGCGTAACGATCCAGGTCTTTATCCCAGTTCATCCACGTCACGAAGAAACGGATCTCCGGGCGCGCTTTAATATCAAACACATCGCCCACTTTGAACGTCGGGGCGAAAGTCAGCTTATAAAAATCGCCGCTCACCGCCTGGTATTGATGTACGCCGTCGTTGTAACGATAGCTTCTCCCGTTTGGATTGAGGTCCATATACTGCCAGGAAGCCTCATACAACAGGGCGAAGTTGCGGGTGATCCCCTGAGACACCCGCAGGTTGAAGGTGGCCCAATCATAACGGTCGCCATCGCGGTAGCGGTCTTCGCTGTGCTGGGCGATAACCGATGGAGCCAACTGCCAGTTTTTCCCCAGCGGCAAAATTCCGTATGATGCAAAGCGCAAGGATTTTGCATTCTCGGTGAGATCGCCATCGCTGCCGGGCTGACGTGCTTCGGCCCCAAGGCCGCCGCCGTACTGTAAGGCGCTTTCGGATACCCCCGGTGCCAGGCCGTAGAACTGCTGCTTATCGTGATAAGCCAGCATCGCGTAATAACCGCTCTTCGCCGTATTATCGCTACGCAGGGCATAGCTACCGGTGGTCGAGGTGTTATCCTTCAGGTCATCGTTGCCCTGGGCAGTCATCGCCGTGGTCATCAGCTGCCAGTTTTTCCAGAAGTGGTTCGCCGTGAACATCAGGTTCTGAATATCGTTGTCTTCGTAGTTATCGCTACCCAGATCGCCGAAGTTACGTGCATAAACCGAGTAATCACCGCGCAGATGGCTGCCCCAGGCCACGTCGTTGATGCCGCCGCCGGTACCACCAAGGAACATAATGTCGCTATCGGTAAAGTGAATATCGAAGTTATCGCGGTCGAAACGCTTGCCCGCCCAGATGGAGGCGCTCTTAAACGGCCCGGAAAAATCAGCGAAGTTGCCCATTTCAACGTACAGCTGGCGTACGTTAAGGTGGTGGCTGTCGTTATCCTGCACCCACGGGTCCGGATTGGTCGCGCCATCGGCGAGCATGGTTTTAAAGTGCGCCCATGACCCGTCGCTGAAGGTCATTTTCTTGCCGAAACTCAACTCCACATAGTTATCTTTTTCATTGCCGAGACGGCCAACGTGGGCATCGCCATTGAGCGAACTGGCCGGGGAGATCCCAGGACCGCCGCGCGCGCCTTTACCGTGGCTATCAACCAGCATCCCGGAACGGGCGTAAGCGTTAAATTCAAAGCCGTCGGTAAGGCTGGATTTTGCCAGCTGTTTGTCGGTGGCCTGCTGTTTTTGCTCGGTCGCTGCGGTGCGCTGGCTCAGGCCCTGTACCTGTTTTTCCGCTGCCGCCGCGCGCTGTTCTGCGGCGCTGGTGCGTTGTTCAGCCTGCTGTGCCCGACGGTTGGCTTCTCCCGCTTCTTGCTCCGCATGATTAAGCCGGGCCTCCAGCTGCGCCAGCCGTTGTTCGATGGTGAGAGGCGCTGCACTCGCGCCCCAGGCCGAAAAAAGGGCGCAGCAAACCGCTGCGCTAATCAAAGAGATACGCATACGAATCCTTATTTTTCCAGAAGTAGTGCGGTGTTGTACGCCTTACAGGGCGTGGTTTTCTCCAGATACCGACGAAGTGTCCGACGGTGCGCGGCGTCCGGCGTCGAGGTCGGCGCGGATCTGCTCGTACTGGTCGTCCAGGCGATAGAAGCGACCAATCCACAGCATCGAGGCGACAATCAGCAGTGCCGGAATGTAGAGATAACAGGCTTTAATCGCCAGCATCGCGCTGTCGCTTTGCGCCTGGTTGGCGATATAGCCGCCGGAAGAGAGCAGCACGCCGGTAATCGCCCCCGCGCCTGCCATGGCGACTTTGCCGAGGAATCCGTTGATCGAGGTTAAAATCCCGGCGGTATTGATACCGGTTTTCCATACCCCGTAATCCACAGGGTCGGCCTGCATCGAGAAGTAGATCGCCGTGCGTTGCCCTGCGCCAAGCGACAGCACGACGGCACCGGCAATGAGCCCCCAGCTGTTGACGCCCGCCGCCATCATCATGCCCATACCGATAAGGTTAATCGCGCTGGCAATCAGATAAACGTGGCGTTTTTTCATGCGGCTGGCGAGCAGCGGCACGGTGAGGGTGCCGAGTAGTGGAACAAAAGTGGAGATCCCGGCAACGATCGCCGTCAGATCGTTATTGCCGACGTAATAGTGGAAGAAGTAAACCAGCGCCCCGGTCTGGAAGAAGAACGCACCCCACATCAGGAAAATATTAATGGCGAACACAAACCACGGACGGTTGGCGCGCAGGCTGACCCAGGCGCGTTTTAAGGTCATGCGTTCCTGAGTAATGCTGATATTTTCTTTGACGTTACGAAAACTCACCAGCAGGAAAAAGGTGGCAATCACGCCGAAAATCACCGCGGTATAGAAGAAACCGTGTTCCTGATTACCTTTGCCCAGCGCGCCGACGAGCGGTAGGGTAGCGACCGCAACAATCGTCGCCCCAAGCGATCCCAGCAGAATACGCACCGCTGACAGGGTCGTGCGCTCCCGCGAATCGTTCGTCAGAAACGGCAGCATCGCGCAGAACGGAATGTTGACGATGGTGTAGAGAAACGACAGGCACAGATAGGTGATAAACGCATAAATCAGCTTACCGGTGGTGCCGAAATCGGGCACGTAGAAGGCCAGAATACACAACAGCCCAAAAGGCACTGCACCAATCAACAAGTACGGACGACAGCGACCCCAGCGGGTGGTGGTGTTGTCGATAACCAGCCCCATCAGTACGTCGGCAACGCCATCTACCAGACGCGTGACGAGGAACATCAGGCCGACATAATAGGCAGGAAGGCCCATCACGTCGGTGTAAAAGAACATCAGATAAAGAGAAATCATCTGCCACACGAGGTTGCAGGAGAGGTCAGCGATGCCGTAGCCAACGCGCTGCCGCCACAGGGTAAAAGTTGTTTCTGCCATAAAATGAACTCGCTAATCGTTGTTGTTAAAGTCCGTACTGGCGAATAAACCAGGCCGGGGTACAGCTCCACGCATGGCAATAACTGTTTATCAGTTTGCTGCCATAAGGGGAAAACTCAGGGCGCGCCGGGTCAAAAATTTCCCAAAAGGTGTCAGCGCCGTAATCGACCATTGCGCCCCAGTAGGCTTTGATCTGCGCAATCGCCTCCTCGCGCAGCCCGCACTGCAAGAGGGCGGCGATATAGTGGTGGCGCAGATAGGGCGTGTTCATGGCGATAGCGGGGGGATTTTTCTCCAGGTTACGCATAATCTCCTGGCGCTGCTGAGGAGTACCGATTTCCGCCAGTACCAGCCAGATTTGCGAAGCCCACGAGACCTGTCGATGTGCGCCGCTAACGTAAAAGCCTTGCTGTTGGTCCCAGAGTTCACTTAGTGCCGCCGCTTTGAGCTGCTGTAAGCGGGTTTTGTAAGTTGCCGCGAGTTCAGGCTCAAAGCGTTCAGCCAGCCAGATGGCACGTTGCAGGCAGTAAATCAGCACTCCTTGTGCGGAGGCCTGTTTATTCAGCGACTCTTGCCAGTCGATAAATACCCACCAGTCGTCGCTATCGCGCACAAGGCCTGAGTCGTCGCAGCGGGTTAGCGCCAGTTCAATCTGACGCTTAGCCGTGGGCCACAACTCGTGAGCGGTGGCAATATCCTCAGCGCTTTGCAGATAGTTGTAGAGAACATCGACAAAAAACAGGGAGTAATCAAACAGGAAGGTGTCATCAGCAATGACATCCGGCTGGACGAAAACGTTGGCCGACACCATGCCATCTTCACGGGTATGCCCGGCGAAAAGGTACAGACAGCGACGCACAAGATCGTGTCGGGCAAAGGTGACATCGTTAACCAGCGCCTGCAGGCGTAAATCGCCGAGCCACAGGCGGCGATCACGTTTGGGGCCGTCTTCGAAGACTTCCTGCATGCAGTTTTGCAGAGTCAGAACGGCAATCTGGTCGATCTCTTGCAGTTGCGGATCGGCGGAGATGCTCGCTGGACAAGTTTGGGTAGCCGAGGTCACTGCGTTCACCTGTATCTGGTCGAAACGCAAGCGGAATTTACTCGATACCGCTTTGACCTCGATTTTCAGGAAGCGGAAGCAGTAGCGGCGCGGCAGGTCAAGCTCTGCGGGCAGTACGTCAAGCCACAGATCCTGCTGCTGTAGCCAACTGCTGCTGAGCCAGCCCTGGTATTCGCTGAAGGGTTCGCAGACTTCGCTGAGAGTTTCGCCAAAGGTGAGTTGCAGGTGTGCGGGGGCGTCCGGCGGGCTTCCTGCGCTCTGGCAGAGCAAATGCAGGTAGCCGACGTAGTGGCTGCCAAAATCGATGATAACGCTATCGCCGCTGGTCAGTTCGCGCTGATAAAAGGCCTCCAGGGTACTCACCGTTTCGGCACGCCAGCCAAATAGCGCGCGGGAGTCGGCCCGGGCTTCTATCACGGCGACAGGCGGGTGTAGTTCGCTGCGCAGCGCGGGCCGGAGCGCCTCAGCGGTGCGTAAAAAATCCTGGTGACGGGTCATCTTGACCTGAGAATTATGCTGAATAGCCTGTGACATACTGCGTCCTCTGTGTTTATTTGAGTGCAGCATAAGATGCCGCTGCCTGCGGCAACCACTCTGGCAATGCCAAAGCGTTTGAGAAAATGGCAATGATGGTGGGATGGGGAGGTTGGCGATCACAATTCCATAAATCTTGCTCGTGACGACCGCCAAAATGCATTATCTTGCCACTGCGCCGTATGCCGTTTTGGACTTAATAAATGATGATGTTGACCGTTGAGTATTATTTCACCCATCCGCAAGATAAGCTGGGGATGTACGCCAGCGACCCGGAAGATAATAGCCATGAGCATAGTCACGAGTTTGCCGAACTGGTGATTGTTGAAGAGGGACACGGTTTACACGTTATTAATGGTCGGCCTTTATATATTCAACAGGGCGATGTTTTTTACGTTCAACCGGGCGATGTGCATTATTATGATGAGCTGGGGACGCTTAAGCTGATTAATGTGTTAATTAATCCGCTGGTTGAGTTTCGATATTTACAGCATCTTGATGCATTATTACAGACGTTCTCGGCGCAGCAGGCTTCTTGCTACGGTTGGCTGGCCCCGGATACCCGTCATATCTGCCGGGAGCTGGTTGAAAAGATATTCTCGGCTGAATGCCAGCAGGCTGAAAATAGCGCACTGCGCGAAGCTGCGTTTTTCCAGCTTGTTACCACCATTTTGCATGCGGAATCAGAGGCCGAATATAGCAATACAAAGTATAAGCTACATAAGTTGCTTACCTGGTTACAGGAGCACTGTTTTGAGGAACATAATTGGCAGCAATTGGCGGAGAAATTTCATCTGACTACGCGAACCGCTTTTCGCCATATTAAAGAGGCCACCGGGCTGACGCCGGATAATTATTTAAAACGCCTGCGCTTAGTTTCGGCCCGCGTAAAATTACGCGAAACCGATATGACGATTACAGAAGTGGCTTATTTATGCGGTTTCGCGAACAGTAACCACTTCACCACCTTATATAAAAAAGTGTTTGGCCTGACCCCTAGCGAAGACCGGCGTCGTTTGCTGCGCTGAGACAAAGATTATGTCAACGGCACATTTTGTTCCTTTGCCCATTTGCGCAAACGACCACAGGCGTTGGCATAAGGTGACGAGGTGTTGAAGGAGATCATCCGCCCCAGCGTCCATTTGCCATACCACGGTTGGCCGTAAAGCGTGTTGTCATCCCGCGCTTCGATGCAGGCGACAATCTGCTGTTTCGCCTGATGCAGGGCAGTAAGCAGAGCAGGGTAATTCAGCGATGGATAATCGGCATAGAACTTCTGCGCCAGTAGTCCGAGCTGGTTCCATTTAAAGCCGGTTTCCGGGAAGTCGATAGGCTGCCGGCTTTCGTCAAGAGTTATCCATTTGAGCACCAGTTCATTCCATCCCAGCAGATAGCAGACCAGATCGCGAACGCTCATCATCGTACCCTGTGCGTGACCAGCCAGAGTCTTTTCGTCCGTTTTATCTTCGGGAATATGTGCCAGGTAATCGGCCAATTTAGCGAAGTTTTTTTCGATGGCTGCCAGTAGCTGATCCTGGGTTTGCGGTACGCTCATAGTGAGTTCCTTTCTAAGTGACATGATTCCCCGGAGGCGATGCTACGCATCTGTCCGGGCTACCGGTCTTCAGACGTCTGCGAGCCCGTAGCCCGGGCCAGGCGCTTTGCGCCGCCCCCGGGAAGAAGAGCGCAGGGTGTTGCCGAATTATCCCGGAGGCGATGCTGCATATCTGTCCGGGCTACCGTTCTCAACAATCTGCGGTCGGCAAGGTTTACTCTTCTGGGGTATTAGCCTGTACGTGGCGACCGCTGGCGACAAAATTGCCGGTGCCGAGATGATGCAGTGTATTGATCTTATCTTCGTCGAACTGCCAGCGACCGGTAACAAACGCGCGCTCATCGGCAGCGGCGGAAACCACCTCGCCAAACAGGGTATCGTACTGCTCCTGGGCCGCGGTTGGCGGCAGCAGGCGGCACTCCATCCACGCCAGACATTTCTCTTCAATCAGCGGCAAACCCAGCACCGGGCCTTGCACCACCGGAATGCCATAAGCGTTAAATTTATCCTCATCGCGCCCGCTGATGCTGCCGACCGCGTAGGTCCAGCTTGCGGCCTCCACGCCGGGGACGACGATGCCGAAGGTGCCGTTGCGCTCAATAATTTCCCGCGTCCAGGCGCTTTTATCCACCACGATAGCCAGCCTCGGCGGCGCGAACTCCACCGGCATCGACCACGCGGCGGCCATGACGTTACGGCGTTGAGACTGGGCGTCATAGCTGGTTATCAGAATGGTCGGGCCATGATTAAGCAGGCGACTGGCGTACTGGAGTTCCACGTGGCGAAAACGGCTCATATGCGTTCCTTGGTAAATGGGTCTGATGCCTGACCACACGTTAATCCGCAATGAAAATGTAATCAATACGTCATACAGGCTCCCTATAGTCGGCACCGCGATACCCTAAATAATTCGAGTTGCAGGCAGGCGGCAAGTGAGCGAATCCCCTGGAGCTTACTTTGGTAAGTGACTGGGGTGAACGAATGCGGCCAACGCACATGCAACTTGAAGTATGACGGGTAAAAGTCCCAAAGAGGATCACAATATGTTAGCTCCCCTGAATTTATCTCAGGTGAGCGCGGCCCGGCGGATGTTGACCGCGGGTAGAGCATCGCTTTCCCAATGGAGAGGGCGATAATGCGCGCGCTTACCAGCATTAAACTCGACGGCGTTTCCTTCGCCTTCGGCACTCATACCGTTCTTAATCAGATCAGTCTGCATATCGACGCGGGCAGCATCGTTGCGCTGCTGGGGCCTTCGGGCTGCGGCAAAAGCACGCTGCTGCGCTTGCTCGCTGGGCTAACCGTACCTGCTTGCGGTGAAATTCACTTCGGCGATCGTCTGGTGGCGAAAACCGGCTGGGGAATGCCCCCGGAACAGCGCGATCTCGGTATGGTCTTTCAGGATTATGCTCTGTGGCCGCATATGACTGCCGCGCAGAACGTGGCTTTTCCGCTGCGTATGCGCGGTGTAGCGCGTCACGAACGGCAAAAGCGCGTCGAGGAGGCGCTGGCGATGGTCGGTCTCAACGGCTTTGCTGACCGCAAACCGTCGGGGCTTTCCGGCGGTCAGCAGCAGCGCGTCGCCCTGGCCCGCGCCATTGTGGCAGAACCCCGCGTGCTGCTGTTTGATGAGCCGCTCTCCAACCTCGACAGCGAACTGCGCGAGTCGCTATGCGTGGAGATGAGCCGCCTGCTGCGCCAGTTGGGTATTACAGCCGTCTACGTCACCCACGACCGTCGTGAAGCCGAGCTGCTGGCAGACAAGATTGTGCATTTATCTGCGGGCAGCATTGCCGCCGTCCGCGCCGTTACTTCATCCTCAGGGGAACCCGCATGAAAACCGTTATGACCATTAAGACAGGAGTTGCGCTCGCGATTATGTTATCGACCACCATGATCTCCAGCGCCCACGCGCTGACCGTATACACCGCCGGTCCGGGCTCTCTGGCGAAAAGTCTCGCCAGCGGCTATGAGAAGAAAACCGGGGTGAAGGTGAATATTTTCCAGGCCACTACCGGCAAGGTGATGGCGCGTCTTGAAGCCGAACAGGCGAACCCGCAGGCGGACGTGCTGATCTCAGCTTCCTGGGACACGGCGGAGGATTTGCATAACCGCGGCTGGCTACTGGCGTATCAGAGTGCTAATGCCAATAAGGTTCCGGCGAATCTGAAATCCGCTGATTACGTCGCTCAGGGTATTTCGGCGCTGGGGATCGTCTGGAACACCAAAAGCGGCACACCGGAGCCGAAAGAGTGGCGCGACCTGACCGAAGCCGCGTTCAAAGATAAAGTCACCACGCCGGACCCGGCGCTCTCCGGCGCGTCGCTGGATTTGCTGATCGGGTTACAGAATGGCATGGGTGATAAAGCCTGGGCGCTGTTTGACGACCTGAAAAAGAACGGCATGGTGGTCAGCGGGCCGAATGCCCAGGCGGTAACGCCGGTGATGCAGGGGGCAAAAGCGGCGGTCTTCGGCGCGGTGGACTATGTCTCTTACGGCAATATTCATCAGGGTGAATCGCTGAAGGTGATTTTCCCGGCCAGCGGTACGGTTATTGCGCCGCGTCCAATGATGATCCTCAAAACCAGCCAGCATGCAGACGATGCCAAAGCTTTTGTTGACTATGTCCTGTCGCCGGAAGGCCAGACGCTGGTCGCCGATGCCTGGTTAATGCCCGCCCGTAGCGATGTTAAGGCTAAGCGTCCGCTGCTCAATGAGCTGAAAATTCTGCCGACCACCAGCGATGGCAACAGCGAACGTAGCGCGGTCCTTTCACGTTTTAATTCGCTCTTCGCGCAGTAAACCGATTTCCCCGGGTTGCGAAACGTTGCTCGGCCAATGTAGCCCAGTCATACAGTAGCGCAATCGGGAAGATGCAACGCTGAGGCATCAGGGCCCGGCGCATCTCCCGGAGGCGGCGCTGGCGCACCTGTCCGGGCTGCCGGATCGCAGACGGGGATCGTTTCCAGGAAAAGACCGTGAAACAGAAACTTATTTCGACGGGAACGCTAACGGCGCTGCTGGTGCTGGTGGCGTTACCGCTCTTTTTTATCGTCCTACAGGCGATATTCCCCCAGTTTAGCGCCGGTTCGCTGGGCGGCGCGTTTAGCGGCGTATCGACGTTGATTGCCGACCCGCAACTGCCGACGATGCTTGGCGGCACCCTATGGGTGGCCTGCGGCGTGGCGCTGATGAGCGTGATTATCGGTTTGCCGCTGGGCGTGCTGCGCGGATTGTTTAATTTACCGTTACCCCGCCTGTGGGATCTGCTATTTCTGATCCCCTTTCTTACGCCACCGTATATTGCCGCGCTGTCATGGATGCTGGTACTGCAAAGCAACGGCTATCTGCAACAGCTGACCGGCTGGGATCTGAACGATCTGCTGTTCAGCCGCAGCGGGATTGTGCTGGTGATGACCCTCAACATCTTCCCGGTAGTCTATTTTGCGGTCTCGCGCAGCCTGCTGGCGAGCGGTCAGCGGCTGGCGATAGTGGCGCGGGTGCACGGAGCCAGCGCCTGGCGGGCGTTCTGGCATATCACGCTGCCGATGCTTTCTCCGGCGCTGGCGGCGGGGATGCTGCTGGCGTTTACCCTCGCCATTGAAGAGTACGGCGTTCCGGCGGCGCTCGGTTCACGGGCGGGGCTGGTGATGCTCACCGTCGGGATAGAGAAAAAACTCGCCGACTGGCCTATCGACCTGCCGGGCGCGTCGCTGCTGTCATTGCTGCTGATTGCGGTAGCGCTGCTGGCCTGGTGGCTGCAAAAGCGGCTGGTTGGCGATAAAGAAGTGACCAGCGTAACCGGCAAGCCGGGAGAGAATAGCGGGGCGGATTTAGGCTGGCTGACGCTTCCGGCGGTGTTGTTTATGGCGGGCATCGGCGGGCTGGCTGTGCTGCTGCCGGGGGCATCGATGGTGCTGACCAGCCTGATGGGGACGCTGTCGGGTGGTATTCATGCCGACAATTTTACCTTCAGGCATTTCGAAGCGCTGTTTGCCCAGCAGGGCGATGCGCTGTCGGCGCTGGGGACCAGCCTTTCGCTGGCGCTGGCTTCAGCGTTGATCGTCGGTTTGGTCGGTATGCTCGCCGCCTGGCTGGTATTGGTGCAGAAAATCAGGGGGAGTGCGATTGTCGATGCATTATCGCTGATGCCAGCAGCGCTGCCGGGCGTGGTGGTCGGCGTTGGGCTGATTCTGCTGTGGAATCAGCCGTTCTGGCCGGTTTCTCCCTATAACACCTGGTTTATGCTGCTGCTTTCTTATTGCTGTCTGCTGCTACCGTGGCCGGTGCGCTATGTCGGCAGCGCGCTGCGCCAACTCGGTAATAATCTTGAACCGGCGGCGCGGGTGCATGGCGCTACGCCATTGCAGGCGCTACGTTTGATCGTTCTGCCGCTGGTGTTTCCGGCGCAGCTGGCGGCGATGCTGATGGTGTTTGCCGTGGCTTCCCGCGAGCTCGTGACCTCGCTGCTGCTGGCTCCAGCGGGGACGCAAACCGTGGCGGTGTTTATCTGGCGTCAGTTTGAGCAGGGCTCGGTAGGGCAAGGGATGGCAATGGCTTCCCTGACGCTATTTACTGGCCTGGCTTTAATGCTCAGCGCGCTGGCGTTGATGCAGCGGGGCACGCGTGAATAAAGACGAACGCACGAAATCGCTGGTCTGGTGGGAAAAACAGGCTATAAATATCGGACACCGATTGCTGGAGGCATTGATGAGTCCATTTTTAAGCGCCTATTTTTCTCGTCTGGGCTGGACGGGAACCCCTGAAGTATCGATTAACACCTTGCGCGAACTGCATATCCACCATAACGGCGCGATCCCGTTTGAGAACCTGGATGTGTTGCTGCCCAGAGAGATGCATCTCGACGATCGGACGCTGGAAGATAAGCTGATTCATGGCCGTCGCGGCGGTTACTGCTTTGAACAAAATGGTCTGCTGGAGAGAGCGCTGCGCGAGATTGGCTTTAACGTGCGCAGCCTGCTGGGACGGGTGGTGTTGGCGAACCCGCCGCATATGCCGCCGCGCACTCATCGGCTGCTGCTGGTGGAAGTTGAGGGCGAACGCTGGATTGCCGATGTCGGCTTTGGCGGTCAGACCCTGACCGCGCCGATTCGGCTGCTGGCGGATGTTGAACAAACCACGCCGCACGGTGAGTATCGCCTGATTTATGAAGGGGATGAATGGGCGCTGCAGTTCAGCCATCACGGTCACTGGCAGTCGATGTACCATTTTGATTTGGGTCGTCAGTACGCTTCTGACTACGTGATGGGCAATTTCTGGTCGGCGCACTGGCCGCAGTCGCACTTCCGTCACCATCTGCTGATGTGTCGCCATTTACCGGACGGAGGCAAGATGACGTTAACCAATTTCCACTTTACCCATTGGGATAAAAACCATGTGGTCGAAAAGCTGGACTTACCGGACGTTCCCGCGCTGTACGAAGCGTTGCAAACACGTTTCGGCCTCGGCGTTGACGATGCGAAATATGGCTTTAGCGAAGCGGAGTTAGCGGCGGTGATGGCGGCGTTTGATACGCATCCGGAGGCGGGGAAGTAGGTTTTGACGTTTTACCCTCACCCTAACCCTTATGTCTTGACCTTCTCCGTTCCGGCGGAGAAGATCCCCGACTGATCATCGGGAGGTTACCGGTGAGCATCACCCAGCCCTGGAGCCCCTGAGCCCGCGGGAGAGATTATGCCCCGGTAACCTGTTTCCCTGTCGCCTCAAGACCGAACGGTATCCTGTGCCCTGAGCACCCACATATAAGGATGGTCCGGCGATAATATTCATAAGGTTACGGAGTACCATGATGAATCTTGTCCCTGTCGGCGTTGATATCGCCAAACTCAAATTCGACGTTGCTGTCCTGCTGCCAAACCAGAAGTACAAAACCAAAAAATTCGCCAATACCCCAGCCGGATGCCGCGAATTTCTGAACTGGCTGGCGCGTTTTGGTCACTGTCATGTCTGCATGGAGGCAACAGGTTGCTACAGCACTGAACTGGCCACCCTGCTGGCCGATAATGGCTGCTGCGTCAGCCTTGAAAACCCGGCACGTATCCATGCGTTCGCAAACACTGAACTGACCCGCAATAAAACGGACAAAAGCGACGCGGCGCTGATAGCGCGCTACTGCGCTCTGTATCAGCCGGCCCCCTGGCATCCTGCGCCGCTGAGCGAACGACAACTGACGGCTCTGGTACGCCACCTGCGTAACCTGGAAGAGATGCGTCAGATGGAGATGAACCGCCTTGAGGCAGCAGATGAAGTCATCGTTCCTTCCCTGAATGAACACGTTACGATGCTGGATGAGCTGATTGAAGAAACCCGCAATAAAATCAACCGGCATATCGATGATAACCCAGACCTGAAGCGGGACCGGGAGCTACTGAAAAGTATCCCCGGAATAGGAGACATGCTGAGTGTGAGCCTGCTGGCGTTCGCAGGAAATCTGCGACGGTTCAGCAACAGCAAGGCACTGGTGGCGTATGCTGGTTTGAATCCTCGTCGTTGTGAGTCAGGGATGTGGAAAGGGAAAAGCAGGCTGTCGAAAGTGGGCCATGCAGAGCTGCGTAGCGCACTGTATATGCCAGCGGTAGTGGCAGGAAGATGCAATAAGGTGGTGAAAAACCTGATGGAAAGGCTTGCAGCCCGGGGTAAGACAGGGAAAGAGCGAGTGTGTGCAGGAATGAGGAAATTACTGCAGCTGGCTTATGGTGTGGTGAAATCCGGGCATGAATTTAACGCTGAAATACCACTTGCAGGATAACCGGCAAGACGGTATCTCTCCCTGGAAGGGAGAGGGGATCGTACGGTGCGGAGTTTGAGTTCTGCGCCGGTCTGCCTTTCTCCCTCTCCCCGCATTTGGGGAGAGGGTCGGGGTGAGGGGAAAGGCTCAACGCCTTGAACGTACCACCTGATAGCGGCGGGTGAAATACTCCACCGGGGCGCTCCAGACGTGAACCAGGCGGGTGAAGGGAAATATCAGGAAGATGGTCATCCCAAGCACCAAATGGACACGATAAATCCACGCCACGCCGTCAAGATGCGCCGACGCGCCGCCGTGGAAAGTCACGACCGCCTGCGCCCAGTCCACCAGTTTTAGCATTTCGCTACCGTCCGGGTGCTGCGCGGAGAACGGAATCGTCGTCAGGCCGAGCGCGCACTGAATCAGCAGAATGCTCAGAATCAGGATATCCGCGGTAGTGGAGGTGGCGCGAATGCGCGGATTCGTCAGACGACGAACCAGCAGCCCGATACCGCCGACCAACGTCAGCACACCGCAAACCCCGCCAAGGATCATCGCCATCAGCTGCTTCTGCGACATCGGCAGGAACCATGAGTAGACCCAGTGTGGCGTCAACATGCCGAAGAGATGGCCGAAGAAGATCCCGAGAATGCCGATATGGAACAGGTTCGACCAAAGCACCATCCCGCGCTTATCCAGCATCTGGCTTGACGAGGCGCGCCAGGTGTACTGTCCGTAATCGTAGCGCAGCCAACTGCCGATAAGGAAAACCGTGCCGCAGAGATAGGGGTAAATATCGTAAAAGAAGACGTTAAGGTACTGTATCATTTCGGGCCTCCGGCACGGACGTCGACATACTGCGGTGCCACGTCCTGGCTAAAGCGTCGTTGATAAGACTGCATTGGGGAGCTGTCGCAGGCGGTGGCGTTATCTTCGATAAACTTCACCTGCTCCTCTTCCCACACTGCATCCAGCGCCTGGCGGGTATCGTCACGCTTTTCTCCCGCCACCTGCTTCGTGACACTGTCACTATTTAACTGACTATCAGCCAGCGACAGCAGTTCGTCAAACAGCCGATAGTATTCGCACTCCCTTTGCTTAAGCCGTCCGCCGAGCAGCGCCAGAATCGGCGCGACGTTCTGTATGCCTTCGCGGGCTTCGTTCTCCGGTAAGATGCTCAGATACTCCAGATAGAGCGGCAGGTGGTCCGGCAGTTCACGGCTGCTTAGCTGCAAACCGGCCTGTTCATACTGGCCCATTAAATCAACCATCGCCTGGCCGCGATCGCGGGATTCGGCGTGGACGTGTTCGAACAGCAGCAGCGAAGTAGCACGCCCGCGCTCGAACACTTCGCACCATTCGGCCTGTCGGTCGAGGAGCTTCGCCGCCAGCAGCGGCCCGACGAAAGGCAGCAGCGCCGGAGCATCGGCGCTGACCAGCGTCAGCGCCTCCTCACTGTTCTCCCACAGCACCTCGTCCGGATACTCCAGCAGCAGGCCGATGACTTTGAGGATCTGCATTATTCTCCCTCCCCGTGTTTGCGCACGCCACCGATGTCAATGGCGTCGATGCGCCGACTGTTGAAGAGGTTGAACTTGGTATCCGACCCATGGCAGCCATCGCCGAAGGTGAAGCCGCAGCCGTTTTTCTCCGGGAAAGCGTCTTCCGCCATTTCGCGGTGGCTGGTCGGGATCACAAAGCGGTCTTCGTAGTTGGCTATCGCCAGATAGCGGTACATGTCTTCAACCTGTTCCACGCTTAAGCCGACTTCTTCGATGGCGCGGGTATCGGTGACGCCTTCCACTGTCTGGGAGCGTTTGTAGTGGCGCATCGCCATCATGCGTTTCAGGGCACGCAGCACCGGGCCTGTATCGCCCGCACTGAGCAGATTGGCGAGGTATTGCACCGGAATGCGCAGGCTTTCTACCGCCGGGAGAATATTGCCGTTGTTCGGCAGGCCGCCGGCGTCGGCCACCGACTGAATCGGCGACAGCGGCGGCACGTACCAGACCATCGGCAGGGTGCGGTATTCCGGATGCAGCGGCAGGGCCAGCTTCCAGTCCATCGCCAGCTTGTAGACCGGGGATTTCTGCGCTGCGTCAATCACGTTATGCGGAATGCCTTGCTTCAACGCCTCTTCGATCACCGCCGGGTCGTGCGGATCAAGGAACACGTCGCACTGGCGTTCGTAGAGATCGGTTTCATGTTCGGTGCTGGCCGCTTCTTCGATGCGGTCCGCGTCATACAGCAGCACCCCGAGGTAACGGATGCGCCCGACGCAGGTTTCGGAGCAGACCGTCGGTTGTCCGGATTCGATACGCGGGTAGCAGAAGATGCATTTCTCCGACTTGCCGCTTTTCCAGTTAAAGTAGATTTTTTTGTACGGACAGCCGCTGATGCACAGTCGCCAGCCGCGGCATTTGTCCTGGTCGATCAGTACGATACCGTCTTCTTCACGCTTGTAGATGGCGCCGCTCGGGCAGGTGGCGATACAGCTTGGGTTGAGACAGTGTTCGCACAGGCGCGGCAGATACATCATGAAGGTGTTTTCGAACTGACCGTACATCTCCTTTTGCATTGCGGCAAAGTTCTGGTCGTGGGCACGCTTTTCAAACTCGCCGCCGAGCAGCTCTTCCCAGTTCGGGCCCCATTCAATCTTGTTCATACGCTGGCCGCTGATCAGCGAACGCGGGCGGGCGGTGGGCAGATGTTTACCTTCAGCCGCATTGTGCAGGTGTTGGTAGTCGTAGGTGAACGGTTCGTAATAGTCGTCAATGCCCGGAATCAGCGGGTTGGCAAAGATTTTAGACAGTACGCCGACACGGTTGCCGAGACGCGGAGTGAGCTTGCCGGTAATGCTGCGAACCCAACCGCCTTGCCATGCCTCCTGATCTTCCCAGTTTTTCGGATAGCCGATGCCGGGCTTGGTTTCGACGTTGTTAAACCACGCGTATTCCATCCCTTCACGGCTGCTCCAGACGTTCTTGCAGGTAACCGAGCAGGTGTGGCAGCCGATGCATTTGTCGAGATTAAGAACCATGCCGACCTGTGAGCGTATTTTCATTTTTTCGCCTCCTGTACCTGATCGCGACCTTCGTCATCCAGCCAGTCAATATTTTTCATTTTGCGGATCATGATGAACTCATCGCGGTTGGAGCCGACGGTGCCGTAATAGTTAAAACCGTAGGCCAGTTGGGCATAGCCGCCGATCATATGCGTCGGTTTCGGACACACGCGGGTGACCGAGTTATGGATCCCGCCGCGCCGCCCGGTGACTTCCGAGCCTGGAATATTCATCAGGCGTTCCTGAGCGTGATACATCATGGTCATGCCCGGCGGTACGCGCTGGCTGACTACCGCACGGGCGGTGAGCGCACCGTTGGCGTTAAAGGCTTCAATCCAGTCGTTATCCTCAATGCCCAGCTCTTTGGCGTCGGTTTCGCTAATCCATACAATCGGCCCGCCGCGCGACAAGGTCAGCATCAGCAGGTTTTCACTGTAGGTGGAGTGGATGCCCCATTTCTGGTGCGGCGTCAGGAAGTTAAGCGCTTTCTCCGGGAATCCGTTAGGGGGGATCTCCTTCATATGGCTGACGCTTCGGGTGTCGATTGGCGGGCGATAGGCCACCAGGCTTTCACCAAAGGCGCGCATCCAGGGATGATCCTGATACAGCTGCTGGCGACCGGACAGCGTACGCCAGGGGATCAGTTCATGAACGTTGGTGTAGCTGGCGTTATATGAAACATGCTCGCTTTCCAGGCCTGACCAGGTCGGGCTGGAGATAATCTTGCGCGGCTGGGCCTGAATATCGCGAAAGCGGATTTTTTCATCCTCTTTATTCAGCGCCAGATGGGTATGTTCACGCCCGGTAAATTCGCCGAGCGCCTGCCAGGCTTTCACCGCCACCTGACCGTTGGTTTCCGGGGCGAGAGAGAGGATGACTTCCGAGGCGTCAATGGCGCTATCAATGCGCGGACGGCCTTTCGCCGGGCCATCGAGCTTGACGTAGTTAAGCTTGCCGAGGAAATCGACCTCGCTCTGGGTGTTCCACGAAATGCCTTTGCCGCCGTTGCCCAGCTTGTCGAGCAGCGGGCCGAGAGAGGTGAAACGCTCGTAGGTGGCCGGATAGTCACGTTCAACGACGGCAATCGACGGGGCGGTTTTTCCGGGGATTAAATCGCATTCGCCCTTGCGCCAGTCGAGTACGTCAAAGGGTTGCGACAGCTCCGCCGGGGAGTCGTGCTGCAGCGGCACCAGCACCACATCGGTCTCTTTGTCGAGATGACCGATGCAGACTTCGGAGAAGGTTTTGGCGATATCTTTATAGATTTCCCAGTCACTTTTCGCCTCCCACGCCGGGTCAACGGCGGCGGAGAGCGGGTGGATAAACGGATGCATATCCGAGGTGTTCATATCGTCTTTTTCGTACCAGGTGGCGGTCGGCAGGACGATATCGGAGAAAAGGCAGGTGCTGGACATGCGAAAATCGAGGGTCACCAGCAGGTCGAGCTTGCCCTCGATGGCGGCGGTCTGCCACTCCACCTCTTCGGGCTTCACGTCATCGGTTGCTCCCAGCTCATCGCCCTGAATCCCGCTGTCGGTACCCAGCAGATATTTAAGCATGTACTCGTGGCCCTTGCCGGAGGAGCCCAGCAGGTTAGAGCGCCAGATAAATAGGTTGCGCGGGTGGTTTTTGCCGTTATCCGGCTGCTCGCAGGCAAAGCGAATATCGCCGGACTTTAGCGCCTGAGCGGTAAAGTCGGCCGGGGAAAGACCTGCGGCGGCGGCCTGCTGTTTGATGGTGAGCGGGTTGACGCCCAGCTGCGGCGCAGAGGGGAGCCAGCCCATACGCTCGGCGCGCACGTTAAAGTCGATCAAGTGACCGCTAAATTTGCTGGCGTCCGCCAGCGGCGATAACAATTCCTGGGCGGTAAGTTTTTCATAGCGCCACTGGCAGGCGTGATTGTAGAAATAAGAAGTGCTGTTCATCTGGCGCGGCGGGCGGTTCCAGTCGAGGGCGAACGCCAGCGGTAGCCAGCCGGTTTGCGGGCGCAGCTTCTCCTGGCCGACGTAGTGCGACCAGCCGCCGCCGCTCTGACCAACGCAGCCGCAGAACACCAGCATATTGATCATCCCGCGGTAGTTCATATCCATGTGATACCAGTGGTTGACACCGGCTCCGAGGATAATCATCGAGCGACCGTGGGTTTTATGTGCGGTATCGGCGAATTCCAGGGCGATCTGCTCGATATGTTGGCGCGGTACGCCGGTGATCTGCTCGGCCCACGCCGGGGTATAGGCTTTCACTTCAGCAAAATCTTTTGCCGCGTTGGCGTCCTCTAAGCCGCGATCGAGTCCGTAGTTGGCGAGGATCAGGTCATAAACGCTCACTACCAAGCCAGTTTCGCCATTGGCCAATGGCAGCTGTTTGACCGGGAGCTGATGAATCGTCACTGGATCTTGTTTGACGCTACGAAAGTGCGGATTTTCGTTACCGCCGAAGTAGGGGAAACCAACCGAAACGACGCTATCGCGGCTGTCCAGCAGCGACAACGTTAATTCGGTCTCTTGCCCGGCAGCCCGCTGCTCAAGATTCCATTTACCTTTTTCACCCCAGCGGAAGCCAATTGAACCGTTAGGCGCGACCAGCTCGCCTGCGCTGTTATACGCCACGGTTTTCCATTCCGGATTGTTGCTTTCGCCCAGCCCGTCAACCAGATCGGAAGCCCGTACCATACGCCCCGGCACGTAGCTACCATCTTCGCGCGGGTCGAGCATCACCAGCATCGGCATATCGGTATAGGTGCGACAATAGTTGAGGAAGTAATCGCTGGGGTTATCAAGGTGAAACGCTTTAAGGATCACGTGCCCCATCGCCATTGCCAGCGCGCTGTCGGTACCCTGTTTTGGGGCCAGCCACTGATCGCAAAGCTTGGCGACTTCCGAATAATCCGGGGTAATGGCGATGGTTTTTGTGCCCTTGTAACGGACTTCGGTAAAGAAGTGGGCGTCCGGCGTGCGGGTCTGCGGGACGTTGGAACCCCAGGCGATAATGTAGCTGGAGTTGTACCAGTCGGCGGATTCCGGGACATCGGTTTGCTCGCCCCAGGTCATTGGCGATGCGGGAGGCAGATCGCAATACCAGTCGTAGAAGCTCAGGCAGGTGCCGCCAAGCAGCGACAGGTAACGGGTACCGGCGGCGTAAGAGACCATCGACATCGCCGGGATCGGCGAGAAGCCAGCGACGCGGTCCGGGCCGTAGTTTTTAATCGTCCAGACGTTGGCGGCGGCAATCAGCTGGTTCAGTTCTTTCCAGCTGGAGCGGATAAACCCCCCTTTACCGCGCACCTGTTTGTAGCTGAGGGTTTTGACCGGGTCCTGCATGATACTGTCCCAGGCCAGCACCGGATCCGGATGCTGAGCCAGCGCCTCGCGCCATAGCTCGATCAGCCGCTTGCGCGCCAGCGGATACTTCAGGCGGTTAGCGCTGTAAAGATACCAGGAGTAGCTTGCACCACGCGGGCAGCCGCGGGGTTCGTGGTTGGGCAGGTCCGGGCGGGTGCGTGGGTAGTCGGTTTGCTGAGTTTCCCAGGTGACCAGCCCGTTCTTAACGTAAATCTTCCAGCTGCATGAGCCCGTACAGTTTACGCCGTGCGTTGAGCGGACAATCTTGTCGAACTGCCAGCGCTGACGGTAGCTATCTTCCCAGTCGCGGTTGGTGTTGTACACCTGACCGTGACCGTTGGCAAAGGTCTCGCCTTTCTGCTTAAAGTAGCGAAAGCGATCCAGTAGTTTACTCATGACATTTCTCCTGCTTCGATAATGTACGGCATCGTGCCATTGCCGGATGGCGATGCTTGCGCATCTTATCCGGCCTACAAGATCGCTCGATCCCGTAGGCCGGATAAGGCGTTAGCCGCCATCCGGCAAATTTCTCGTTATTTTTTTGCCGGTGTGCGTCGGCCATAGACCAACCACGTCACCAGCACACACACGACGTAGAAGACAAAGAACACTTTCATCGCCCCGACCGGAGAGCCGGTCATCGCCAGCGACGTACCGAAGGCTTTCGGGATAAAGAAGCCGCCAATCGCGCCGATGGCCGAGATAAACCCGAGCGCCGCCGCGGTATCGGTCACCGCTTCATGCTGGGCCTGTTCGTCGCTGCCGCCGCGCTTCTTAACGCTCTCGATAGTGATCTGACGGAAAATTACGGCGATCATCTGGAAGGTGGAGCCGCTGCCGAGACCGGCGGTCAGAAACAGCCCCATAAACACCACGTAAAAGGCGAGGAAGCTGCCGGAACCGGAGCCAGGCAGGGTGAGGAACAGCAGGCCGGTAAATAGCGCCATCAGGATAAAGTTGATCAGGGTGACCCGGACGCCGCCGAGACGGTCGGAGATAATGCCGCCGAATGAACGCGCCAGCGCGCCGATAAAGGGTCCGAAGAAGGCCAGCTTAAGAATATTGACGTCCGGAAACTGCGTTTTCGCCAGCATTGCAAAGCCGGCAGAAAAGCCGATAAAAGAACCAAACGTCGCCAGATATAACAGGCTTAACAGCCACATATGCGGGCGCTTCAGGACCGGGAGCTGATCGCGAACCGAAGCCTTTGAGCTGGCGATATCGTTCATGCCCACCCAGGCAGCAATGGTGGCGATGACCAGCAGCGGTACCCAGATAATAGCCGCGTTGCTTAGCGCGAGGATGGAGCCATCTTCCTGGGGAACTCCGTGAACGCCGAGGAACGCGAATATCGGCAGGAAGATCACCGCCGGAGCAATCATCTGCATCACGCTGACGCCGAGGTTGCCGAGCCCGCCGTTCACCCCCAGCGCGCTGCCCTGTTTGGCTTTGGGAAAGAAAAAGCTGATATTTCCCATGCTGGAAGCAAAGTTGGCACCAGCAAAACCGCACAGCAGGGCAATGGTGATAAATACCCAAAATGGAGTAGCGGTATTTTGAATAGCAATTCCCAGCCAGATGCAGGGCACCACCAGAATAATCGTGCTTAATACTGTCCAGTAGCGCCCGCCAAATATAGGCACCATAAAGGAGTAGGGTACGCGTAATATTGCTCCGGAAAGTGAAGGCAGGGCGGTTAATAAAAAGAGTTGATCGGTGGTGAAATTAAATCCGACTTTATTGAGATTGACCGCGACGGCACTAAATAACATCCACACGCAAAAGGCGAGTAGCAGACAAGCCACGGAAATGCAAAGATTCCTCCGCGCTATTTTCTTGCCCTTATTTTCCCAGAATGCCGCGTTTTCTGGTTTCCACTCTTTTAAAAGGTAATGATTCTTCTTCTCATTTTCTGTCGACATATTGCCCTCGAATGAACAGTATTCAGTGAAAAGAATAAATAAGTAAAAACAGTAAATTAAGAAAATACTGTATGCAGAGGTGGTTTTTTTATCCGTTGTAATGATTGAAGAATAGATAAGAAAAGCGCGTCATAAGAAGACGCGCGAATAATCGGGGGGGATTATTTGTTACAGAATGTAACGTTGAATTAAAATAACTCCATCGATATATAATGGTTTATATAACGGTTGAAGGTGGCATCATCAATTTCCTGCATCCCCAACGCGTAAATACCATCGAGGCCGCAGACCAGGGCGATCAGCCGCCAGGCGATACTTTCCGCGTTGTCCTTGGGCTGAAACTCACCCGCCTCGATTCCGCCCAGGATAATCTTCAGCGTCTCTTCATGCCACATGCTCATGGTTAACAGGTATGCGCCTTTGATATCGCT
The DNA here is from genome assembly GCF_013705725.1 of Klebsiella sp. RHBSTW-00484. NCBI lineage: Bacteria > Pseudomonadati > Pseudomonadota > Gammaproteobacteria > Enterobacterales > Enterobacteriaceae > Klebsiella > Klebsiella sp. RHBSTW-00484. Next base: position 2,973,296 of record NZ_CP055481.1, read on the forward strand.
GTCGCTGTCGGCCAGCAGCTGTGCTTCGCGCCATAAGCGAATATAGGGCTCAAGCCTGCCGTCATCGCTCCCGACCATTGAAAACAGGCGCTCGCGCCAGCTGGCATCATTGCTGACCAGCGGCATATCGAGCATTTCTCGGATCAGGCGCACAAAGGTATGGGCTTTTAATTCGCCAGTGGAAGTGAAGTGGTGATGCAACTGCCCGGCGGCAACGCCAGCCTCAGCCGCTATCTGGCGGACGGTCATCGCGCCCAGTCCGCCTCTTAGCGCCACGCGCATGGCTGCCAGAACAATGACTTCCCGACGCGCATCGCGATTTAAATAGCTCATAACGTTCCGTGACCCCTGTTTTTTTGGCGATAGTAACAAAAAGTTGGACACTCGTTCAACATTGCGGCAGGATCGCCATCCTGGACAAATGTCCAATTTCAACATTGAGGAAAAGTAGTATGTCTCGGCAATGGTTGACGCTGATGGCGATTTTGTTGGTTTATATTCCGGTGGCGATTGACGCCACGGTACTGCACGTGGCTGCGCCGACGCTAAGCGTGGCGCTGGGAACCAGCGGCAATGAGCTGCTGTGGATTATTGATATCTATTCGCTGGTGATGGCCGGTATGGTGCTGCCGATGGGCGCGCTGGGCGATAAAATCGGCTTCAAACGGCTGCTGCTGCTCGGTAGCGGTATTTTTGGCGCGGCATCGCTGGCGGCGGCGTTTTCACCCACGGCAGCGACGCTCATTGCTTCCCGCGCGCTGTTAGCGGTAGGGGCCGCGATGATCGTCCCGGCAACGCTCGCCGGGATCCGTAGCACCTTTTCGGAAGCCCGCCATCGTAACATGGCGCTCGGCCTGTGGGCGGCGGTCGGTTCCGGCGGTGCGGCATTTGGCCCGCTGGTTGGCGGCATGCTGCTGGAGCATTTCTATTGGGGCTCGGTATTCCTGATCAACGTACCGATTGTGCTGGTGGTGATGGCGATTAATGCCAAAGTGGTCCCACGCCAGCCTGCGCGGCGCGAACAACCGCTCAATTTATTCCAGGCGTTGATCCTTATTGCCGCCATATTGATGCTGGTATTTAGCGCCAAAACGGCGCTGAAAGGGCAAATGGCGCTGTGGATAACCGGGCTGGTGGCGATTGCTGGCGCAGCGATGCTGACCTGGTTTGTGCGTAAACAGCTCTCGGCGGCACGCCCAATGGTCGATATGCGTCTGTTTACCCACCGCATTATTTTAAGTGGTGTGATGATGGCGATGACGGCGCTGATCACCCTGGTCGGTTTCGAGCTGCTGATGGCGCAGGAACTCCAGTTTGTGCATAACAAAACGCCTTTTGAGGCCGGGTTATTTATGCTGCCAGTGATGGTAGCGAGCGGGTTTAGCGGGCCGATTGCCGGGATGCTGGTGTCACGATTAGGGCTGCGCGAGGTGGCGACCGGCGGCATGTTGCTGAGCGCCCTGAGCTTCCTCGGCCTGTCGATGACCGATTTCAGCACTCAGCAGTGGCAGGCCTGGGGGCTGATGACGCTGCTGGGCTTCAGCGTCGCCAGCGCGTTGCTCGCCTCCAGCTCAGCGATTATGGCTGCCGCGCCGAAGGAGAAAGCCGCAGCGGCAGGAGCCATTGAAACCATGGCCTACGAGCTGGGTGCAGGCCTGGGGATTGCGCTATTTGGCCTGATCCTGACTCGTAGCTACACGTCGTCAATTATTCTGCCGACGGGCGTGGACGGCGCGGCGGCAGAGCAGGCGTCATCATCGATTAGCGAGGCGATTAAGCTGGCGCAGTCGATGCCCGCCATTCCGGCGCAAAGTCTGATTGAGGCGGCGAAGACGGCGTTTATCAGCTCGCACAGCATCGTGCTGGCGACGGCCGGCGTCCTGCTTTTACTGCTGACGGCAGGTATCTGGCGCAGCCTGGCGAAAGCGCCGGAATTGAATTAATTTCTTTTGCCGGAGTTATTCTCCGGCTTTTATTCATCCAATCTTCTTTATTTTTTCTGATTCTTCTATGTGGAGATGCGTTGTGCTGTCGTTTACCACCTGAGTATGTTAATTAATGTTCCGGATACCGTATGAGAAAGTGGCAGAGAAAGGTAAAAGGAATTCACAATGATACTGACGTGCTTTAGTCGTAACGCAAAAAAGTTAACCTGCGGTGCTGGGTTATTTATAGCATCGCTTCCGGTATATGCTGCAGGGTTTGATTGTTCAGCTCAAAATCTTAATAAGACAGAATTAACGATATGTAATGATACTTATCTTTCAAGTGTGGATAATGTTTTAAACCTGTTTTTTACTTCGGCACTTAATAATAGCATTAATCACGGCACATTGTTCAGGGAACAGCGCCAATGGGTGAAAGAAAGAAATCAGTGTGGGGATGATATTTCTTGTATAAAAGAAAAGTATGTTGCCAGAAATAAAGACTTAACCGCGATTTTACCTTTTCGGAACGTCGATGACGTTTTTGATCGTGATGGCGATTTGCTCGACCCGCCCATGGCGCAGAATTTGCAAAATAAAAACGGTTTTACCATTACCGAGGATCGCTGGCGGGTTAAGGTAATCGTACCAGAATGGGTTATCTCATCACGGAATTATAAACTGGATGACTCTGACTGGCGAGTGCTGACGCACAGAGTGGTGAACGGTGATCTGGTTATCTATTTTCTTGTCTCCGGAAGAGAGAACGATAAGCAGGTAAACAATATTATTCGCGTTGAAAACGGCTGGAAGTCACTGATTGTTGCTCATTACGAATATTCATACCGTGACGATGTGATGATTAAATACGACCCCGGCAGTACGGATAGTATCGTCTATTCCATTCTTCAACGCCCCGATCCAGAGCTGGTCGATAGCACCGATTATACGGTAGAGACTTACACTCTTGATCCCACCAGTGGCAAGGTGGAAAAAACGCAGAGCACCACGCGCAGCGAGGCAAGCTTAAAAAAAGAGGCATGGGTGGGCTACTGCGAAACTCAGGAGTGCACCAGTCGGGTAGCGTCTCCGGATGGGAAATGGCGCCTGGCGTCGCGCGATGATTATGACGAAGGGATGTTCTATTTCCCGGCAGACAGGCCGGATCAGGGGATTAATGTATTTCTGGCGCAGGGGGATACTTCAAAGGGTAATGATTTCGGATATATGCGCAACTATGCCTGGGGCGATGAGAATTCATTTTATTTTGATAACGACGGCGGTTATGCCTGCATCTGGAAAACAGACATTAAAAATAAAACCACTCAGCGTATATTACCGGTGGAAGGGATGTTGCAGCCTTACTATCTGAATTATAACGATGAGGATATGGTCGTTGCCTCATACCGCTCTTATTCGGAACGAGATAAAAAGCACCATTACGAGATTTATATCGCTAAAAAATAAAGTCCCGATGGCGGCGAAAGATATCCGCCGCCACGGGCAGCTTAGCGCCGGGTCGCCTGCCAGCAGAGCAGGGACCCGATGCACACCATCCCGGCACCCTGCCAGAATGACCACGACAGCGCGGCGCTCAGCAGGACCGCCGCCAACGCCGACGAGAGTACCGGGGTAAAGTAAGAAGCCGCAGCCAAAAGGCTAACATTACCGTGCAGGATCCCGACGTTCCACGCCGCATAGCCCAACCCCAGCGCGATCGAAAGGGTGATAAGTTTAATGATCACCGGCCAGCTAAAGACCATCGGTGGCTGCTCGCTGAACAGGAATTTCAGCCACAGGGTCAGGGCGGTGAGCAGGACAAACAGAGTAATGCCGTTTTTGCCTTTTGCGTATTTGGCGGTGACCGTGCAGTAGGCCGCCCAGATAAACGCGCCGACAAAGGCCAGAATATAGCTCAGTGGACTGGAGACTACGTTGCTGATTATTTCATCGATATTCAGACCGTGCTCACCGCCTAATACCCAGGTAACGCCAAATAACGCCAGTAACAATCCGGGGATCACCAGCCAGCTGCTTTTTTGCCCGTTAAACAAGATGGCGAATAAAATCGTCAGGCTGGGCCACAGGTAATTGACCATTCCTACTTCAATCGCCTGCTGGCGGGTTCCGGCTAATCCTACCGACAGCGCCAGGCAAATTTCATAGCTGACGAACAGCAGGCTACCTGCCAGTAAGTAGGGACGGGGGATTTGGCGTATTTGCGGGAAGCCGACGGTAAAGATCAGCAAAATACCGCTCAGACTGTAGATCATCGCCGCGCCGCCCACCGGGCCAAGCCCTTCACTAACGCCGCGTATCAACCCGACCATCGTACTCCAGAGAATAATGGCGGCGAATCCAATCAGCGTAGCTCTCTTCTTTTCCATATTTAACCTGATATTGCTTCAAATGCAGTCGGGTTTTATAACACTTTTTATTGGCTTCAGGGGGATATTTTACTTAACGCTTAATACTAATGGGGTAATGAATTTCGACGTTCCTGACTATTAAGGGGGCATGCGTTTTGGACATTGATTTGACGCAAATAAAACAGGGGGATTACTGTTAGTTTCCCTCCACGATGAATAAGAACCTATCCCATTAGGCTATTTTATTCGCCATTTTGTCGCTGGGCAGTGCTCAAAATCCTCACGTACTCTGTGTACGCTCCGGTTTCTGCGCGCAGTCCAACGCCAAACTGACTTCAACAATTACGCCTACTGGGATAGGCCCAGAACATCCCGCATGGAGGGGAATAATGGACGTCAGCCGCAGAAAGTTTTTTAAAATCTGCGCAGGCGGTATGGCCGGAACAACAGTTGCTGCATTGGGTTTTGCACCCAAAATGGCGCTGGCTCAGGCGCGCAACTATAAATTGCTGCGTGCGAAAGAGATCCGCAACACCTGCACATACTGTTCCGTGGGCTGCGGGCTATTAATGTATAGCCTGGGCGACGGCGCGAAAAACGCGAAAGAATCGATTTACCATATTGAAGGGGACTCCGATCACCCGGTTAGCCGCGGTGCGCTATGCCCGAAAGGCGCGGGTCTGCTGGACTACGTCCATAGCGAAAACCGTCTGCGCTATCCGCAATACCGTGCGCCGGGTTCAGATAAATGGCAGCGTATCTCCTGGGATGAGGCATTTACCCGCATCGCTAAACTGATGAAAGCCGACCGCGACGCCAACTTTATCGAGAAAAACGAACAGGGCGTCCCGGTGAATCGTTGGCTCTCCACCGGGATGCTGTGCGCCTCGGCGGCCAGTAATGAGACCGGTATGCTGACGCAGAAGTTTGTGCGATCTCTCGGCATGCTGGCGGTAGATAACCAGGCGCGCGTCTGACACGGACCAACGGTAGCAAGTCTTGCTCCAACATTTGGTCGCGGTGCGATGACCAACCACTGGGTTGATATCAAAAACGCTAACGTCGTGGTGGTGATGGGCGGTAACGCCGCTGAAGCCCATCCGGTGGGATTCCGCTGGGCGATGGAAGCAAAAAACAACAACGATGCGACGCTTATCGTCGTCGACCCGCGCTTTACGCGCACGGCGTCGGTGGCTGATATCTATGCGCCGATTCGCTCTGGTACCGACATTACTTTCCTGTCGGGCGTTCTGCTGTACCTGATTCAAAATAACAAAATCAATGCGGAGTACGTTAAACACTACACCAACGCTAACCTGCTGATTCGTGAAGATTTCGGTTTTGAGGATGGCCTGTTCAGCGGCTACGATGCTGAAAAACGTCAGTACGATAAATCTTCGTGGAACTATCAGTTCGACGAAAACGGCTACGCCATGCGCGATGAAACTCTGCAACATCCTCGCTGCGTGTGGAACCTGCTGAAACAGCACGTTTCCCGCTATACGCCAGAGGTGGTGGAGAACATCTGCGGCACGCCGAAAGCCGATTTCCTCAAAGTGTGCGAAGTGCTGGCCTCTACCAGCGCAGCGGACAGAACCACCACCTTCCTGTACGCGCTGGGCTGGACGCAGCATACCGTTGGGGCGCAGAACATCCGCACCATGGCGATGATCCAGCTGCTGCTTGGCAATATGGGCATGGCGGGCGGCGGCGTGAACGCGCTGCGTGGTCACTCCAATATCCAGGGATTAACCGACTTAGGTCTGCTCTCGACCAGTCTGACTGGTTATCTGACGCTGCCATCTGAAAAACAGACGAGCCTGCAAAGCTACCTGGCGGCGAATACACCAAAAGCAACGCTTGCCGATCAGGTGAACTACTGGAGCAACTATCCGAAGTTCTTCGTCAGCCTGATGAAATCCTTCTATGGCGACGCGGCGCAGAAAGAGAACGACTGGGGCTTTAACTGGTTACCTAAGTGGGACCAGGCTTACGACGTTATCAAGTATTTCAATATGATGGATAACGGCAAAGTCACCGGCTATATCTGCCAGGGTTTTAACCCGGTGGCTTCGTTCCCGGACAAAAACAAAGTTGTCCGCAGTCTGAGCAAACTGAAGTACATGGTGGTTATCGATCCGCTGGTCACCGAAACATCGACCTTCTGGCAAAACCACGGCGAGTCTAACGACGTCGATTCCGCCGCGATTCAGACTGAAGTATTCCGTCTGCCGTCCACCTGCTTTGCCGAAGAAGATGGCTCGATCGCCAACTCCGGGCGCTGGTTGCAGTGGCACTGGAAAGGTCAGGATGCGCCGGGCGAAGCGCGTAACGACGGCGAAATTCTGGCCGGTATTTACCACCGTCTGCGTGAGATGTATCGCACTGAAGGCGGCAAAGGCGTCGAACCGCTGCTGAAGATGGGCTGGAACTACAAACAGCCGGATCATCCGGAGTCGGAAGAGATCGCCAAAGAGAACAACGGCTATGCACTGGAAGATCTATACGACGCCAACGGTGTGCTGCTGGCGAAGAAAGGCCAACTGCTGAACAGCTTCGCGCTGCTGCGTGATGACGGTAGCACCGCTTCGTCTTGCTGGATCTACACCGGGAGCTGGACCGAACAGGGCAACCAGATGGCCAACCGCGATAACGCTGACCCGTCAGGGCTTGGCAATACGCTGGGCTGGGCATGGGCGTGGCCGCTCAACCGCCGCGTGCTGTATAACCGCGCCTCGGCGGATATCAACGGTAAACCGTGGGATGCGAAACGGATGCTGATCCAGTGGAACGGTAGCAAGTGGGTCGGGAATGATATTCCGGACTTCAATACCGCGCCGCCGGGCAGTAAAACCGGGCCGTTTATCATGCAGCAGGAAGGTCTTGGCCGCCTGTTTGCGCTGGATAAGCTGGCTGAAGGGCCGTTCCCTGAGCACTACGAGCCGATGGAAACGCCGCTGGGTACCAACCCGCTGCATCCGAACGTCATCTCCAGTCCGGTGGTGCGCTTGTATGAAGAAGATGCCCTGCGTTTAGGTAAGAAGGACAAGTTCCCGTACGTCGGTACCACTTATCGTCTGACCGAGCATTTCCATACCTGGACTAAGCATGCGCTGCTCAATTCGATTGCGCAGCCAGAACAGTTTGTCGAAATCAGCGAAGGTCTGGCGAGCGCGAAGGGGATTGCCAATGGCGATCGGGTGACGGTCAGCAGCAAGCGCGGCTTTATTCGCGCGGTGGCCGTGGTAACCCGCCGTCTGCAAACGCTCAACGTTAATGGTCAGCAGGTGGAAACCGTCGGGATCCCGCTGCACTGGGGTTTTGAAGGCGTGGCCCGCAAAGGTTACATCGCCAATACCCTGACGCCGAACGTGGGTGATTCCAACTCGCAAACGCCGGAGTACAAGGCGTTTCTGGTCAACATCGAGAAAGCGTAAGGAGCGAATGAATGGCGATGGAAACTCAGGACATCATTAAACGCTCCGCCACCAACCCGATCACGCCCGCGCCGCGCGCGCGGGATTTTAAGGCGGAAGTGGCAAAGCTGATTGATGTCTCCTCCTGCGTGGGCTGCAAAGCCTGCCAGGTGGCCTGTTCCGAGTGGAACGATATCCGCGATGACGTTGGGCACTGCGTCGGGGTTTACGATAACCCCGCCGATCTCAGCGCTAAGTCCTGGACGGTGATGCGTTTTAGCGAAACCGAGCAGAACGGCAAGCTGGAGTGGCTGATTCGTAAAGATGGCTGTATGCACTGTGAGGATCCGGGCTGCCTGAAGGCTTGCCCGTCTGCCGGGGCGATTATTCAGTACGCTAACGGTATCGTCGACTTCCAGCAGGAGAACTGCATCGGCTGCGGCTACTGCATCGCAGGGTGTCCATTTAACGTCCCGCGCCTCAACAAAGAGGATAACCGGGTCTATAAATGCACGCTGTGCGTTGACCGGGTCAGCGTCGGCCAGGAACCGGCCTGTGTGAAGACTTGCCCAACCGGTGCTATCCATTTCGGCACCAAGAAAGAGATGCTGGAAGTGGCGCATGAGCGGGTAGAAAAGCTGAAGAAACGCGGCTATCCGCACGCTGGCGTTTACAACCCGCCGGGCGTCGGGGGTACGCATGTGATGTACGTACTGCATCATGCCGATCGGCCGGAGTTGTACCATAACCTGCCGAAAGAGCCGCAGATCGATACCTCTATCAATCTGTGGAAAGGGGCGTTGAAGCCGCTTTCCGCCATCGGTTTTGTCGCCACCTTTGCCGGGCTGATTTATCACTACATCGGGATTGGGCCGAACAAGGAAGTGGATGACGATGAGGAGGAGCATGATGAGTAAATCGAAAATGATTGTGCGCACGAAGTTTATCGACCGCGCCTGTCACTGGACGGTGGTGATTTGCTTCTTTCTGGTCTCGCTATCGGGAATTTCGTTTTTCTTCCCGACCCTGCAATGGCTGACCGAAACCTTCGGTACGCCGCAGATGGGACGTATTCTGCATCCGTTCTTTGGCGTGCTGATTTTCGTCGCCCTGATGTTTATGTTCGTGCGTTTCGTCCATCACAATATCCCCGATAAACAGGATATTCCGTGGCTGAAGGGAATTGTCGAGGTACTGAAGGGCAACGAACATAAAGTAGCGCGGGTGGGGAAATATAACGCCGGGCAGAAAATGATGTTCTGGACCATTATGAGCATGATTTTTGTCCTGCTGGTGACCGGGGTGATTATCTGGCGGCCTTATTTTGCCCACTATTTCCCGATTCAGGTGATTCGCTATAGCCTGCTGATTCACGCGACCTCGGCGATTATTCTTATCCATGCGATTCTGATCCATATGTATATGGCATTCTGGGTTAAAGGATCGATTAAAGGAATGATCGAAGGGAAGGTGAGCCGCCGCTGGGCGAAGAAGCATCACCCGCGCTGGTATCGCGACGTGGAGCGTATGGAAGCGAAGAAAGAAAGTCGTGAAGGGCTGAAGTAAGCCTTAGCTATGGTTCCCCGCTCCGGTGATTACGGAGCGGGTCTACGTGTTAGTGATGAGCGCATCAATTGCGGAAATGACGGTGGTTCTTTCTTTACGTAAATTACAGACTAAATACTTTTCATCCAACCTCTGTTTCGCCACGCTGGTTATTCCAGGTGTGTTGAGGAATAGCTTCTGAAACTCGAGGTTTATTAGTGGCGCGGCGGCGTGATAATGACCTGCCATGTGCATATGATGACTTAGTGGAAGAATTAACCTCGACGATAAATCATCATAGTAATCATGTTGGATCACCATAAGATAAGGTAGTAATTCATTTGTCCTCGAGGATGGATTACGATAAACATCAAATTGTGCGGCCATTAAATCCCTCCGAAAAACGGGTCTTCCGACAGTAAACCGGCGCGTGCGGTAAATTCATTCATGGCTTTTATGAATTCCCGGTTCTGCTGGCGGATTTCCGCATCAACAATGGATTGCTGCTGATAGGGCTGCTTAACCGTTACAATATGCTGATTGGCCTGTTTTTTGTTCATCGCGTTGCTTTTCATTAATAGACTCTTTTCTGTTGATAGCCTTATTATCACTCCACCAAACTTAGAAATAAACGCTATTATTAACTTTGTTTTTTATTTTGCGAGACGGCTTCCAGCGTAAAGCAACAGAATGAAATATTAACGGTTATCGTAATACCCCTCTGCACAGGGAGAACTCTGCGCAGAGGTGAGGGAAAAATTAATATTTTTCAGCAATAAAGCGGAAGGGGAAATTGGTTGCTTTGACTTTGCCTATTTTGCGTTTTGGTAAGGTAACGTGTTCCACGGGCAGAGACTCATAGGGTATTTGTGAAAGCAAATGGGTAATAATATTCAGGCGCACGCGTTTCTTATCCTCCGAGCGAGCAACAAACCACGGCGCCCAGGCAGTATCCGTGGCGGCAAACATCGCATCGCGGGCTTCGGTATAGTCGTCCCAGCGGTTGAAAGACTTAATATCCATCGGCGAGAGCTTCCAGATTTTGCGTCCGTCGTCGATCCGGTCGCGCAGACGGCGCTCTTGCTCTTGCGGGGTTACCTCCAGCCAGTATTTAAGCAAGATGATCCCGGACTCCACCATGCCACGCTCCACCATTGGCGCGCCTTCGAGAAACTTTTGCACCTCTTCGGGGGTACAAAACCCCATCACGCGTTCAACGCCAGCGCGGTTGTACCAACTGCGGTCGAAAATCACAATCTCGCCAGCGGCGGGTAGATGCTTGATATAGCGCTGGAAATAGAGCTGACTCTTTTCGCGCTCGGTTGGCGAAGGTAAGGCGACGACGCGGAAAATTCGCGGACTGACTCGCTCGGTTATCGCTTTGATTGTACCGCCTTTACCGGCGCCGTCGCGGCCTTCAAAGACGATGCACACCTTCAGCCCTTTATGCACCACCCAGCGCTGTAACTTCACCAGATCAACGTGTAGCCGACGCAATGCCTTTTCATACTCTTTATTATCGAGCGGAGCGACCTTCATGGCCGTATCGGACGCTTTGCCGCTGTTTTTTTTACCCATCTCGATTCTCCGTGCTGCCGTGATATCTCTTTGAAGTGTAATCGTTGAGCGGCAAGGCGGCGGGAAATATTGCCCGTTATGATACGGCCGGGCGACCGTGTCGTCGTTCAGGCAGGAAGCCCGCCATTGATGACCTGAAGGCCGACCTGTTGCCCCCATGAAAGCTCGAGGGTATTGCCGTCAGGGTCTGCGAAGAAGGCGAAATACCCGACCGGATCGCCCGCCTGTTCAGGTTCCCGGCGTAAGACGCCTTCGCGTCGCGCCTCGACGACTTTGTTGTCAATCTCCTGCCGGGTGGCGCAGGCGACGCCGAGGTGGCCGAAGGGACCCAGCGGAGTATCGGCCGGTTGGTCGCTCTGCACCAACACCAGCGCGAAGGGGCGGGTACGGTCGCTGAGCCATGCCACCTTACGCGCTGAGGGCAAGTCAGGCTCGCGCTGGTGGATAACCGTCATTGCGGTATAACGAGTATAAAAATCAATGCTGCTTGCCAGGCAGCGAACGGTAAAAGCGACATGGGTGAAGCCGACATCAACAGGTTGCATGCTTTTCTCACTCTGTGAATTGCTGAGGGAGGACACTCTACAACCTTAAGTTAAGTTGAGATCAAGGGGGCGTTTAACCGTTTGAGCCCACTGATTTTTATAGCGGGTCGCTGGTATTTAAACCATTTTCACGCGGCCCGTCCGGGCTTCGCATGAACGAATCGAGCTGTTATATGGATAAAACCCCCGCCGCGCGTTTTTATCTGGTTTGCTGGTGCTGAATAGTCAATAATGCCGGCCGTCTTTTCACTCCTGTAACAGATGTATGAAAAAAACAATTTTTTCATTGGCGCTGGGCACCTTCGGACTCGGCATGGCGGAATTTGGCATTATGGGCGTATTACCTGAAATCGCTCATGATGTCGGCATATCCATTCCCGCCGCAGGCAATATGATCTCTTATTATGCTTTTGGCGTGGTCATCGGCGCGCCGATTATGGCGTTATTCTCCAGCCGCTTTTCGTTAAAGTCGGTCATGCTGTTTTTGGTGGCCCTTTGCGTTATCGGCAATGCCATATTTACCTTGTCCGCCAGCTATTCGATGCTGGCGCTGGGTCGCCTGATCTCCGGCTTCCCGCACGGTGCATTTTTCGGCGTGGGGGCCATCATCCTGTCGAAAACCGCTCCGCCGGGGAAGGTTACTGCGGCGGTAGCGGGGATGATCGCCGGGATGACGGTCGCCAATTTACTGGGGGTTCCCGCCGGGACCTGGCTTGGACACCAGTTCAGCTGGCGCTATACCTTTTTGGCGATTGCGGTATTTGACGTTGCGGTTCTGGTCTCTATTGCCTGGTGGATTCCCACGCTGTTTGATAAATCAACGGCGCGCTTGAGCGAGCAATTCCATTTTTTGAAATCTCCCGCACCGTGGCTTATTTTTGCCGCCACCATGTTTGGTAATGCCGGGGTATTTGCGTGGTTTAGCTATATTAAGCCGTTTATGATTAACGTTTCCGGTTTTGGCGAGAGTGCCGTCATATTTATTATGATGCTGGTGGGCCTGGGAATGGTATTAGGCAATTTGTTCAGCGGTAAAGTTTCCGTTCGCTATAGCCCGTTACGTATTGCCGCCGTCACGGATGGGATTATTGTCGCCACTTTATTATTGATATTTCTGTTCGGTGAAAATAAAGCTGCATCATTAGCGCTGGCGTTTATTTGCTGCGCAGCGCTTTTTGCCCTGGCAGCGCCACTGCAAATTCTGCTGCTGCAAAATGCCAAAGGCGGCGAGATGCTGGGGGCGGCGGGAGGGCAAATCGCCTTTAATCTCGGCAGCGCCATTGGGGCGCTGTTCGGTGGGATGGTGGTGACGGCCGGTTTTGGCTGGAGTTCCGTTGCTTTACCGGCCGCGCTACTCTCGTTTTTGGCACTCAGTTCGCTGCTGATTTATGCCCGCTATCAGCAGCGTTTGGTCTGATTGATTCCGTCGTGATTACGCCTGCCACGGCTCGCCGAGGGTTAACATTAAACGGTTAGCCCAGGCGAAAAAGGCCGCCGATTGCAGCAAATCCAGCTGTGCCAGCGTATCCAGTCCCTGTTGTTCAATTGCCGTCAGGTGGCGGGTGGCGAGCGCTGGAGGGGTAACGGAAATCGCGGCGGCGAAATCGATTTGCGCCTGCCAGCGCGGCGTCTGCCCGTCGCTCAGCTTTTCTCCCGGCGTCACTGCCAGCAGCGTTTCAACTGCCGTTTCATCTTTCGCCAGCTGTGCGGCCTTGCGAGCGTGCACCGAGGCGCAGTAGATGCAACCGTTGATTTTGCTCGCTACCGTCGCCGCCAGTTCTCGTTCAGCACGAGGCAGGCCGCCGGGGGTATAGAAAATCCCTTTATCGGTTAATGTGCGCTGTTCCAGTACCGGTTGGTTGCGCGCCAGCAGGCGGAAATAGGGCGAATCGCTATGACCGAATTTCGCCAGCAGCGCTTGTTCATCCGGCGTAAATTCCGCCAGCGGTTTGGCATCCAGCCACGGCTCCCAATGCAGCTCATCGCGGGTGAAATGTACCGGCGCACTCTTACCGCTGACGGTCTGCGGCGCGGTGTGCCAGAAGCCCGCTACCACCGGAGTTTCCGCGACGGCGGTGGGTTTTCCGTTAAGCAGGCGTAGCCCATTGACCAGCCGACTCTGGAAGCTGACGAAGGCGATAAGCTGAGCAAGCGTCACAATACCGCGCAGGCTCCATCTGGCGCGGATCAAGGCCTCCAGCGCCGACGGTGTGGCTTCCACCGGGGTAAATGTTAACAGTCGGGCGAAGGCCAGCGCCGGGGTCAGTCGAGGTGACGTGGGGTCGGCAATGCCAAAACCGGCATAGTGGGCGGCCAGCGCATCGGCCTGGTGCAGTTTCGCCACCTTTGCAGCAATGGCAAAACGCTCGTCCAGCGGAAAATCGTTATCCTGCTGACTAAACAGCACTTCGTAACTTCCCTGCGCGTGGCGGGTTGCTGCCTCGCGCACAGCGCGCGCCGCCGCTAAAGCGGAATCCGGGGCAATCTCTGCCAGTTCAGCCAAAATATCCTGACTTAACGTCATGGTGACTCCTTATCGTATCTGCGGGGCAATATGCTGAGCGATCAGCTCAATGGAACGAAGCGTGTCGCGGTGCGACGGTTCAATGGAGTGCACCTGAAACGAAATATCAGTGACCCGCGATAGCGCGCTATCCTGCGCCAGCGAAGCGGCAACGTGCTCTGCGTCGCCAACGTGGGCGTCAAGCTGGGATAAATAATCAGTGACAGTGTCACCAATGATCTCATGACCTGCGGCCCGATGCTGCGCGGCCTGCTGGCGTAAACCGGGTTCCGCTACTTCCAGCGCATACGCCTGACTATCGGCGACGAACGCCGTACGCGAGGCGAGTATTCGTGGCTCAACGCCTGCAGGCAGCGCTGCAAGGTAAGCATCAATAATTGGATTTTGAATAGCATCCAGCGGCAGCGTGGGTTGTCCTGATGGGCGCGGTTGCGTTCGCGAGAGCATTAATCCGTGCCCGGACTGAGCCGCGCGAACGGCGCCTTCAATGGAAAATGTCGCAATCCAGATGCGTTTGGCAAGCTGCGGCGCCTGAGGGTAAAGATGGTTATCCGGATGCGATAGCGAATCGCCGCGCCAGGCGCTTTGGATCAAATGCAAATGCTCGCTAAATACCGTGCTGCGCTGATCGATTGTCAGTCCGAAGGGCAGGAACGAGGTGGGGGTTCCGCCTGAGCCGAAGCCCACTTCCAGCCGACCATCAGCTAGCAGATCCAGCACTGCGGCATCCTCGGCTACCCGCAGCGGGTTTTCCATCGGCAGGGTGATAATGGCGGTTCCCAGACGAATGTGCTCGGTATGCGCCGCCACGTGGGCGAGAAACACCAGCGGCGACGGCAGACCGCCTTCATATTCATGAAAATGGTGCTGGGCAATCCAGGCGCTATCGAACCCCAGGCGCTCGGCGTGGCGAATTTGCTCGGTTGCCAGCCGATAGCGCTCTTTCGACGTGGCGTTATCTAACAGGCGGGTGAAAAATCCCAGTCGTTTGCGGGTCATGCGACCTCCTTGCTCGGCGATGAAAACCAGGGAATAGCGGCGATAAGCTCGCGGGTATAGTCATGCTGTGGGGCGGCAAACAGTCGGCTGACTTCGCCGTGTTCAACCACCCGGCCAGCCCGCAGTACCGTGACGCTGTGGGCGATACGGCGTACCGTCGCTAAATCATGAGTAATAAACAGATAGGTCAGCCCGAGCTGTTGTTGAAGCTGTTGCAGCAGGGCCAGAATTTGCGCCTGTACGGTGATGTCCAGTGCGGACGTTGCCTCATCCAGCACGAGGATCGTCGGCTCAAGGATTAAGGCGCGGGCGATGGCGACCCGCTGGCGCTGGCCGCCGGAAAGTTCCCGGGCGGTGCGCGAGAGCAGTTCCGGGGCTAACGCCACGCGGGCGGCGACCGTTTCCACGCGTTGACGTCTTGCTTCGACATTCAGACGGTCAAAGTTTTTTAACGGCTCCTCAATAATCTCAAATAGCGTTTGTCGCGGATCCAGTGAGGCAAAGGGGTTCTGGTAGACGAACTGGATTTTGCGTCGTAGCTGGCGCAGAGCCTCGCGACTGAGATGCCCGGCATCAATACCATCGATAGAGATGTGACCAATATCAGCCTTTTCAAACCCCAACAGGATCCGCGCGAGGGTGGTTTTGCCGGAACCGGACTCGCCAACCAGCGCATGAGTGCTGCCGCGTTTAACCTCGAAACTCACCGCGTCCAGCGCTTGTAAATATGAATGACCCAATGAGAAACGTTTGCTGATGCCCTCAACGCGAATTGCCGGGGTCGCCAGGATACGTCCGGAGGTTGGGGCTATGGCCTGCGTCGATCCCTGGAGATCGCTGAGCAACTGGCGGGTATAGGCATGCTGCGGCGTGCGCACCACATCGCCGGTTGCGCCTTGCTCCTGAATCTCTCCGTGGCGGAAGACCAGCAGGCGGTCGGCGCGTTCTGCCGCCAGCGCCAGGTCGTGAGTGACAAACAGTACCGCCGTGCCGGACTCCCTGCGTAATGTATCGAGCAGGTCAAGAATGCGTTTTTGTACCGTGACGTCCAGGGCGCTGGTTGGCTCATCGGCAATGATTAAATCAGGCTTCAGGGCGATAGCGATAGCAATCAGTACCCGCTGCTTCATACCGCCTGAAAGCTGATGGGGGTACTGATCAAAGCGTTGTTCCGGGTGGCTCAAACCGACTTTAGTCAGCAGCGCCAGCACCTGCTCTTTGCGCTCCGCGGCGCTACTTTTTTGATGCAGGCGCAGGATCTCACCCACCTGCGTGCCGATCGTTTTGACCGGGTTAAGGGAGTTTCCCGGATCTTGCGGGACCAGGCTAATCCGCGCACCGCGCAGGCTATCGAGGCGCTTTGCAGACCAGTTGCTGATATCCTCACCGTTAATGCTGATACGCCCGCTATCCCGGCGCGCGTTATCTGCCAGCAGGCCAATAATCGCCTGAGCGGTAGTGGTTTTTCCGGAGCCGGATTCCCCGACGAACGCCAGCATTTCGCCGCGTTTAACGTTAAAACTGACGTTGTGCACCACTTCGCGCCATTCACGCTGTGAACGATAGCTAATACGCAGGTTCTCTACGGTTAAAACATTCATCGGCGTTCTCCGCTAAATTGCTGGCTAATGCGGTTGGCGGCAAGCACGACGGCGACGACCGCAATGCCGGGAAGGGTGGTTAACCACCAGGCTGTGGAGAGGTAGTTGCGGCCTTCGGCGATCAGTAATCCCCACTCTGGTACCGGCGGCGGCGTGCCGTAGCCGAGAAAGCTGAGGGTCGAGAGCGCGAGAATCGCCTGACCGAACTGAAGGGTGGCGAAGGCCAGAACGGCGGTGAGTGAGTTGGGCAGAATATGCCTCCAGAAGACGGCGAAAAAGGTGCCGCCGCTGCCGTATGCGGCTTCAACGAAATCGCTGTGGCGTACGCGCACCACTTCCGCTCGCGCCAGACGGGCAAAGCTGGCTATCGCCGCGATGCCCACCGCCACGGCAGCGTTGAGCGTGCCGAAGCCGAGGAGGATAATGACCGTGAGCGACAGTAATAAAGAGGGGATCGCCAGCAGAACATCGACCAGGCGCATAACCACCGATTCAACACGTCCCGCTAGCGCCCCGGCTAACGTGCCCAGCGCGGTACCGACGATCAGGCCAATCGCCACCGCCGCCAGCGCGGCACAAAGCGAATGCACTGCGCCGTAGACAATTCGGCTCCAGAGATCGCGGCCCAACTGGTCGGTTCCCAGCCAGTGACCGGCCTGCGGAGCTAAACGCTGTGCGCCGGGAAAACCTTCCAACGGGTTATAAGCGGTAAACAACTGCGGGGCTGTAGCCATCAATATGGCAACGCTCATCACCGTCCAGGCTAGCAGTAAACCGGGCTGCAAGCGCAGCGAGCGCCAGTTTGTCGTTCTGCGACGAGCAGCGGTGGCGTAATCAACCAGGCTCATACTGCACCTCCGATAACGGTTTTCAGGCGCGGATCGAACAGTGGCATCAGCAGATCGACCAGCAGATTAATTAGCACGAAGCCAAGGGCGGAAATCATCACCACCGCCTGAAGCACGGCAATATCCTGATTGTTAACGGCCTGTTGGGTCAGCAAACCGAGTCCACCGCGCCCAAACACGGTTTCGGTAATCAGCGCTCCGGCGATCAGTTCCCCCAACAGCAGACCCGCAATATTGAGCACCGGCAGCAGGGCGTTGCCGATGACGTGCCGCCACAGGACGCCGGTCTCACTCATTCCTTTGGCGCGGGCGACGGCGACAAACGGCAGCGCGGCGACCTGATCCAGACTGCGCATCAGGATTTGCGCCAGCGGGGCCGAAATCGGTATTGCGACGGCGACGATCGGCAGGATCAGGCCTTCAATCGGACCCGGATTAATAACCGGGATCCAACGCAGCTGGAACGAGAAAAGTTGAATCAGGGCTATCCCCAGCCAAAACGTCGGCAGCGAGATAAACAGCACCGGCAGTGATTGTAGAGAGTTGCTCAACCAGCGCAGGCCCGGCAGCCGTGAAGCAAAGGCGAGGGCGAAAGCCAGCAATACCGCCAGCACAAAGGCGGGCAACGCCAGGCTTAACGTCTCCGGCAGATTGCTGGCGATAAGCGCGCTGACCGACATGCCCGCCTGTAGCGAATAGCCAAAATCTCCCTGCAACATGGCGAACAGAGTATGAAAATACTGTTTCCACAAAGGGCTGTCGGCACCATAGGCGATACGCATTTCGGCGATTTGCTCAGGGCTGAGTCCGAGGTCCGGATTCTGAAACTTGATCAGTACAGCATCCCCCGGCAGCACCTGTAGCAGCACGAAAGAAAGGGTAAACGCCGCCCACAGCACCAGTAATCCCTGGCCTGAACGCCGTAGAAGATAGTGGCTCATCGCATGCTCCTTAGTGCTTTTCCAGCCACGCGCCGTAGAACGACGGGCGGCCTACCGCTTCAAAGCTGACGCCTTTGACCCACGGCGCGCCGGCAAAGACCTGAGGTTCTTCAAAAATGGGGATCACGTAGGCGTTATCGAGCAGATAGCGCTGGGCATCACCGGTTAGCTGGAGACGTTTTTGCGGTTCGACTTCGGCAGAAATGGCGGTCAAAAGCGTGTTGAGTTTATCGTCGCGGAAGCTTTGTACCTTGTCGCTGGAGCCGCCTTTTTGCAGCAGCGCGTCGCGGTTATTGGGGAAGAACATGCTTTTGACCACGTCCGGGTCGGCGCGACCCACTTCAGATACGGTGAGCGGGGTTTTCTGCGGGTCGAGGTTATCCAGCGTATGGCTGCCGGCATCACCGGCTTTTACCGCCAGCGCGACGCCAACCTGACGCCACTGCTGGGCGATCAGTTGCAATACTTCCTTGTTTTGCGGCTGCGGCAGCGATTCATAGACGGTTAATGCCAGGCGCTGCCCATCCTTCACCCGAATGCCGTCGGCGGCCGGTTTCCAGCCAGCGTCATCAAGCAGTTGTTTTGCTTTGGCCTGATCGAACGCCAGTTTATCGCTGAGATTAACGTAGCCCGCCGCCGTGGTGGAGATGACGGAGGTGGCCTGCGGATAGTTGGCGGAGAACAGGGTTTCAACTACCTGTTTGGCGTTGGTGGCATGCAGCAGCGCCTGACGGACGCGCAGATCGGCGACCAGCGGGTTATCCGGGCGGAAGCTAAGGCTGTCGTTAACACCGCGCGTCGGAGCTGCATAGATTTTAAAGCCCTGATCGGTCGCTTGTTTTTCATCATAGGCCTGGACCTGGCGGATAAAATCGGCCTGGCCTGCTAATAGCGCGCCAATGCGCACGCTGTCTTCCGGCGTCACGATATAGGTTATGCCGTCGAGATTCGCAGGCCCCTGCTGGGCAAGGTTTTTTGGCCCCCATTGATAATCTTTACGCGCCACCAGGGTGAGTTCGCGCCCCGGCTTTTCATCTTTAACGGTAAACGGCCCGGAGCCAATAATATGGCGGGCGTCGCCCAGCTCTTCAAAATTACGTGCGAGGGTGCTGATAGAGACCAGCCCGGAGCCAATAGTGGCGGTGCCCTGCAGAAATCCCGGTGACGGTTTTTTAAAGTAAAATTTGACCGTCAATGGGTCGATAACTTCGCTGTGGTCGTAGTTATTAATCACTTCAGAAACCGGCAGGCGATGCGTTTTATTTCCCAGACCGTAGGTGTCGAAGTTTTTAGCTACCGCATTGGCATCCAGTGGCGTGCCGTCAGAGAACGTGACGCCAGGGCGAATCTTAAAGGTATATTCGGTTTTATCGGCGTTAGCACTCCAGCTTTCGGCAATCCACGGTTCGACTTGTAATGTTTCCGGGTTTTGCCAGGTGAGCTTATCGGTTATTTGATTGAGAATACCGCCGTTGGGATAGAACCCTCCGGCTGGCGGATAAAGGTTGGTATGCGGTTGCTGCTCCAGATAAATTAGCGTGCCGCCTTTAACCGGCGCGTCGGCGGCCCACACGGAAAAGGTACCGGTTAAAAAAAGTGCCGCCAGCGCGAGCAGGCGAAAACGGGTTTGCATGGTGAATTCCTTTGTTATCTATTGTGTTGCCATCATCGGGCGCGCGTTTTGACAAAGGAAATAAGGATTTACGCTAAGCATTTGCATAAAAAGCATTTATACCCGTCATACTTCAAGTTGCATGTGCGTTGGCTGTATTTTCTCTTTTGTCGTCTGGATTATTTGGTAATTGGCATTTAACTGGTGAAATAAATCTGATCAGATCTGATCGTTGGATTGTTATATACGTACCCGTTTAAATAAGCGTTCAGAAAGATTCAATAACTTTCCCTGCTTATTATTCCTTAATTTTTATTTAGTACGCTAAAAATGACGTTCTGTTCTGCCTTGTTACCATCGGAATATATCCCCGTGCAAACCAGCCCTGTCTGGTCTCAAATTCTGCCTCAGCCAACAACCCTTAGAGAGCAGCCTCGGGCTGCGTGAGTACCCTATGGGTATAGTTAGTATGGCAGATACTGACAGAGCGACCTTAATAACATTATGCATATTGTCTATAACATTTTGTGGTTAACATACTGATTAGATAGTAAAATAATCATTGTGCAGATAGTTTAATTTATCAGGGTGTGGCGGTAGCGTATGAACTATGATGCGGTGGTTTCTGGAGTGTACGAACAGAATCGATAGTATGAACAACCGAGCGGGTAGATTTGTTGTGCGGATCCGATAGGGTTAATGGGGGGAATAAACCTCTACCAATATGCACCGAATCCGTTAAGCTGGATCGACCCGCTTGGTTTACAGCGACTTTGTGCATTCGGGAATAAAAGTGGTCCGAAAGGTATTCGTGAGAGTGACTTAGCCCCTAATGAGCACGGTTTACTTCCATCACAGACTGGGAAGGCCCGGCCTCAAGGTAAATCAGTAACGAGAACACCTCAAGAGTCTAAATTAAAAGGCCATTATCACTCATTACCTGAGGATGTTAAAATGCCGGATGGGTTGGATATTAAACATGATGGTCGTGATATGCCTGGGGGATATATGTCACCAGGTCATTCTACGATATACCCAACCAGAGATATGACTCCAGATGAGTTCAATGTTCTATTTAATTCATTGCCATGGGAGTATGGTGGTAGGATATGAATGATTTCTTAGAAAAATTTATTGATATTGAGAATGATATTAATAAAGAAACGAGGTTTTTTATCCAATCTGTTCAACGGAAAGGTATCACTTGGGCGGAATATGAATCCCAAGAAATGATTCTAAATGGATATTATTATAGAGTACGTAATCTTTTATCTGAGTATGATCCTGATTTGATTGTGCTATTGTATTCCGATGATGCTGAAATTAGAAGGATATCTTTGAAGGTCATTAAAGATGGATTGGTGGATTTATCGTCTTCAAACATGGCTATTGAAAAGCTAATATATATTTCTATCGTTGGTAACGAAGAGGAAAAAAGATTAGCAAAAGATATTATAGTCTTTAGGGAATGGTTTGTTAGGTGTGAGCAATTGACTGAGAAGATTGTTTCTAAATTATACCATCAAAACATTGACTATTATTTATATAAGGATATTGGTGAGTTTCTTCTTATTACAAAAAATATACCATTGCTGATAAGTCATATTAAAATAGGTATGAATAGTAAAGATGAGGAAATTTTTGAATTAGCAAGTGAATATTCTAATATAGTGTAAATTGTATGAATAATGTATAGTTATGGAAGGTCTTTACGTAATTAACTTTTATGGCTGCGATGTGTCTGGAGTATGATATTTTTGTGTTTAACCTACTGATTAGATAGTAAAATAGGTATTGTGCAGATAGCTTAGTTTATCAGGGTGTGCGGTAGCATATGAATTATGACTCAGTAATTTCAGGAAAGTATGAACGAAACCGGTAGTATGATCCGCCGATAGAGTTGATTCGTTGCCCTGACCCGATAGGGCTGGCGGGGGGGATAAATACGTATGCTTATGTACATAACCCGAACAGCTTTATAGATCCGCTGGGGCTGGCTGGGTGTAGCGTAGGAAAAGTAACTGGCGATATTAAAACTCTGAGGGAAAAAATCCGTTTAGCTAGAAATGGCGATGTTTCCGCTCAAGCAGAAATAGCGTACGCCAAGTACATGAGAAGCAAAGGCAATCATGTTCATTTTAACACCCCGCCTAATCGTTCAGTATCAATGGCTGACTTTACTATTAATGGAGTGCAAGTTGATACTAAACTTCTTAGTGGTATAGGTGGCAATGCGGCTAAAAACGTAACAAAAGGTGTAAAACAGGTTGGTGATAATGGAATTGTTCAAGTCATCAGAAGTTCAGACTCGAAAAACACATTGGGCCAATTTGAAGAGTTCTTCGGTGGATTTAAGCCTAATAATCCATCAGTGACGGTTGATGTAATAGATCAATCTGTATTGGCACCATTCTGGAAATTTTAGATCATGATAACTAAATCAAATATTCTAATAGATTATAAAAGTAAAAGTGAGCTGGAGGAAAATTTAAAGAAATTGACCTCTTGCTTTGATATTGATTTCTCTATTTCAGAGTATGACTATTTCAATATTGACGAATATAAAGAGTATGTAAAAGACAAAGAAAACTACGTTCATGATGACATAAGATTTATTGACACTTTAAGTGATGTTGATTTTTTATATGAAATAGAGTTGGGAACATCTCTTTCATCGATTGAAAGTAATTATCTCCCTGTATTAACTGATTTTATTGCTCAGTCGTTGTCATTTAAATTACGTTGCAATACAATAAGTGGGTTTAATTCACTGAATGGCGAGGAAGGATGCCCTGTAACATATTTTTCAAATGGGAGGGATGTTATAAGTTTTGCAGATTATGACTCATCAATATGGAAAAAAGTAACTTGGATTAAATCATAACATTTAAAGCCGGGAAGCTCCTTTCTGGATCTTCCCATTTTTTACCTATTGCCATGCCAACATATTACCCTGCCGACTTGAATCACCACCTTGCCGGGCATCACGCTGATCGTCAGTGGTTGCCCGGTCAGGCCGCACTGTGTCAATCAGCCCACGCCAGATGCAGTTCGCCGTTATCCCGTATCCAGTCCACCCGGATATGGGGAGACATCTATATCTCAATCAGGTTGTATCTACATTACCATTTGATTTACAATTGTTTTGTGCAGATAAAACTATCAAGGTAGAGCGGTACGTAAGTACTACGATGCAAAGCCTTGGGTTAATTACAGACGAAATTGATGTTACGATCCGCAGACAGGCTGTTACCTGACGCCGGACCCGATAGATACCGTCTTGGCTCTCATTTGGCAAGCAGCATATTTGCATCAAAGGGCTGGCGGGGGGATTAAACCTCTACCAATATGCGCCTAATCCGCTGTCATGGATCGATCCGCTTGGATTAAGTAAATTCGCTCCCAAAGATCCTGGGCTAGCTGAATTGATAGAGGCAATTGAATCAAAACTACCAGGCACTGTGAAACAAGTTGAAATCGGAATCGCCAGACCTAATGGACTTTGTATACTGACTTAGATATTGTAACTGATACCCATGTTATTCAGGTTAAAACTGGTGACGGCAAAGGAGGTGAGATTATCAGGATCTACCCCACTTGATTTATCATGGTAGTATGCTGATTTATATCATAATGAAATTTAGGCCATTACGAAAAGCTGGGTAATAAATAATTTCCGGCTTTTTTGTTATTTGATCTCCGCTACATCCCGTTGTCGCTCCTGTTGCGATTAATAACCGGAACATCCCCGGTGTTATTCAGCGTCTGGTAATTAATCGATAGTGTCAGGGCGTTGTCTTTAATTGCACTATCGGCCCGTAGGTTTAATCATTCATCGGTGGAAGAGTCTATATCTCCGTCATCGTAATGAAAAATTAACGTCATATTTTATTCATCTAAGCCCTTTATCGTGTTGTTTTTCAATTTCTTATAACGATAGAGCGACAATACAATGCATCTGGTAAAAACTATCCTTGCCGCAGGTCTTCTGTTTACTGCTGCCGCTCAGGCGCAAAACGTTCTGGATTTTCCGCAGCCGAAAAACAATCCCGAAGAGTTTTATGCAGTAACTGAAATTCCGGCGGGCGGTATTATTAAATATGAGACGGACGCCAAAACCGGTTTTCTGATTGCCGACCGTTTTCAGTCAATGCCGGTGGCCTATCCGGCTAACTATGGTTCGTTGACCCAGTCGCTGGCGGGAGACGGTGACCCGTTGGACGTGGTGTTTTATACCCGTGCGCCAATGGCTCCGGGAACGCTGATCAAGCTGCGCGCGATTGGCGTGCTGAAGATGATTGATGGCGGCGAGAAGGACGACAAAATTATTGCCGTTCCGGCGAGTAAAATCGATCCGACCTACGATGACATCAAAAACGTGAGCGACCTGCCAAAAATTGAGCAGGAGCGCCTGGAGGCGTTCTTTCGGGTTTACAAACAGCTGCCGGATGGCCGCAAAAAAGTAGAGCTGAACGGGTTTAACGATGCCGCCGCCACGAAGCAGGAGATTAAAGCGGCATGGGACGCCTGGAAAGAGAAAAATCCACAATAGATGAATAAACAGGCACCATCCGGTGCCTGTCGATTTTTCTGCGTAGTACCAATATTCGTGTAGATAAATACGCCAGTATTCAGGCAATCAGCCCTGCCATGATGCTGGAGCATCTGCCGTACGTCCAGCATCACCCATTGACAGCATATGTAAGAAGATGGTTGTATCATGCAACCATTTATTAAATCAGCTGAACTGAAATGACGATATCCTCGCTTGTTGATGAAATTCGAACCGCCTCCCGCCTGATGGTGCGCGAGCTGGGCTTTATGAATACCACGCTTGCCGCCACGGATTATTCACCTTCTGCGGTCCACACTTTACTTGAAATCTCGGTTCGCGGCGCCATGACGGCTGCTCAGTTGGTTCAGATTCTGGGTCTTGAAAAATCGAGCGTCAGCCGAATGCTTTCCCGACTGCTTGCAGCCGGAGAGCTACAGGAAAAACCCGCTACTCACGATGGGCGTTTTAAGCAGCTTGAGTTAACAGCAAAAGGCGTGGCCACCGTCAGCAAAATTCACGCCTACGGAGCAATGCGGGTCGTTAATGCGCTGGCGTATTTGACCGACGACCAAAAACAAAACGTTGCACAGGGCCTCACAACCTGGGCTTACGCGCTAGAAAAATGCCGTGATGCTGAGGCCGTCGCCCCGGAAAAAGAGATCAGCATCCTCACGGGTTATCGACCGGGCATGATTGGCCGCATTGCGCAGATGCACGGTGAATATTATGCAAAGCATTATGAATTTGGTCACTTTTTCGAGGGGAAGGTCGCCAGCGGGCTGGCGGAGTTTTCTGGTCGTCTTGATACGCCGTGCAACCAGATTTGGCTGGCGGTGCAGGGCGAGAGGATTGTCGGGTCGGTGGCGATTGACGGTCAGGATCTCGGTAATAATGAGGCGCATCTGCGTTGGTTTATTCTTGACGATAGCTGTCGGGGGAGCGGAATCGGCAGACGTCTTTTGAGCGAAGCTATGGCCTTTTGTGACGGTCAGGATTTTTCGACAGTGCAGTTGTGGACGTTCAGCGGACTGAATGCCGCGCGCAGGCTTTATGAATCCTTTGGATTCACACTTCATAAAGAGTGGCAGGGGGATCAGTGGGGCAGAATGATGACTGAACAGCAGTTTACTCGGGTAAAGCAGTCGACATAATCACAATAAATAATCCCCCGGCGCAGTTATTTCACGCCGGGGGAAAACTATTAACTTAACACTGTGTTGATGGTGGCAATCTCCTCACGCCATTGCGCTTGCAACTGCGGTTTTTGATGTTTTGGCCTACGGGTCAGATCGTCAGCCAACAGTTGCTCCAGCATGACTAGCCGTTCCAGCAGCGTATCGTTATCCTCTTCAGGTTCGATGGTGAGTGCTGTCGCGGTCTGCGCCATCGGGCGACGAACGGCGGCGCGCAGATTTTCATAGACTTCATCGGCGCTGTTCCATTCGCTAAGCCCGTGTTCATCAATAAGCCAGAAGCGGTTGCAACTGTTGTCGATTAATTGCCGGTCATGACTGACTAACAGCAGACCGCCGGGATAATCGCGCAGCGTTTCTGCCAGCGCCGCTTTGCCATCAATATCTAAATGGTTCGTTGGTTCATCCAGCAACAACAGGCTATAGCAGGCCAGCGACAGGCCAACAAACAGCAGTCGAGAACGTTCGCCACCGCTTAGGGTACTTACTCTTTGCCCGTGACGCACCCAGTTGAATCCGGCGGAAATCAGCGCTCGCTTGCGCACTTCCGGTGCCGGTTCAAAAGCCTCCAGTGCCTCAAGAAGAGTGAAGTCATCGGCAAGCTGATGCAGGGTCTGGTCGTAATAACCCGGCTTCAGTCGCGGATGCAGACGTAAACCGTGCTCCGTTGTGTTCTGTTGCATATGCCGCCACAGCAGACGCAGTAGTGAGGATTTACCGCAGCCGTTGCGCCCCATAATCGCCACCCGGTCGCCGCTTTTCAGGCGAGCCAGGCCCGCAGCGCGTCGCCGTACAGCGCCAGCCGCCATGGCGTTCCGGCGGTCAGATCGGTTTGGTTCTCCTTCAGGCGCTGTACCTGTTTCTCCATCTGCTTGGCTTTGCGCGAGAGATCTTCGTTATCGTACGTCCGGCCCCAGATAGCTAATCGTTTGGCACTGGCGGCGACGCGGTCGATCTCTTTTTGCTCCGCTTTATGACGCAGCGCGTCGCTGGCGTCCTGCTCTTCCAGCGCCTGACGGGCGGCGCTACAGGGCAGGGAGAAGGCGTGCAAGGTGTTGTCACGCAAGATCCAACTCGCATTAGTTACAGCATCCAATAACGGGTTGTCATGCGACACCAGAACGAAACTCCCCTGCCAGGTTTGCAAGAAGCTTTCCAGCCACAGGAGGGTTGGCAGATCGAGATGGTTTCCCGGTTCATCCAGTAGCAGCAGATCCGGTTGCTGAATCAGCGCCCTGGCGAGCAGTAGTCGGGTATGCTGACCACCGCTCAGGGTTGACGCCTGCTGTTGAGTTTCCGCTGGCGTAAAGCCCATCTCCGCCAGCAGTCGTTCCGCTTGCCAGCGCTGACTTTCGCGATCGACAGCAGTGAGTTTTGCCAGCACAACGTCTAGCAGGGGCTGTGCTAATAGCGTACCCGGGAGATGTTGTTCTACGCGCGCCATCAGGCAATGATTAGCCAGCGCCACGTTACCTGAAGTGGGGGACAGCGTGCCGTCGAGCACCTGTAGCAGGGTACTTTTTCCGCAGCCGTTATAGCCAATCAGGCCAATGCGGTCGCCTTTTTTCAGGGTAAAGGAGAGGTTGGTGAACAGCGGGCCAAACGCCGTATCAACATGAAGAGATTGTGCAGTTAGTAATGTGCTCATTGTGAACTTACTCAAGAGTTACAGGCATAGAAATGCCTCGTCAAACATCGCTGACGATAACCCGGTAAGCCCGAGGGAAGGGATTTAGTCTTTGGTTTCTTCGCTCAAGCTGAAGTTATCGCAGCACGATACCGATAACGCTTGAGCTGGTGCGATCGCCAAATGCACGTGAAAAAAACATTTCACAGTACGACATGGGATCCTCCTTTTCTATTCAGTTAGTTGATGGGTGCAGGCAGTGTAGGGGGAGAAAGGGTTTTTGGCTAGGGGTGAATAAAGATAATAGCCGTCTTATCGTTATATGTAGACGTATACTCACCTTTCCCTACATTTAAGCTGGCTTAGCAGTTTCTCTATAGGGAATTTGGTGATTGCAAATCCGACAAGCAATAATGCGGTAAATATGACAAGCTCGATTGAAATGAGGGTTCCTTCATACCACGCGCCAATAGCGATGGCAAAAACAGGAAAGATAATGAAGATGAATGACAGTATTATGGGATTCAGCTTTTTGAGCAGAAAAAAGTACACAATGAACCCGCCTGGTGAAGCAGCCAGACCAAGATACAATAACGCCGCCCAAGATCTTTCGCTCACGGTAAAAATGTCAGGTTGCTCACTTAAGAATCCGGCAATAAGGAGCCCTATGCCAGCGATTCCAATAGGCAATGTATTAAAGGTGATAACACCAATTCTGGCATTTCGTCGTTTAGTGACGATATAGACTAAAGCATGCATTATAGCGGCAGCTAATATCGCTACTACGCCAGTCCACTCCGTATAACTTAAATGCAACCCCTGCGAGCGAATAATCATAAATAAGCTAAAAAAACCAATTATTATGCCAATGAATTGTGATGGCAATACTCGCTCATTTAAAAAAAGACAGGAGAACAATAAAATAAATACGGGCATTGTGCTGAATAACAGCGAGCTTAGTCCGGATGAAACATATTGCTCGCCATAGTTCAAAAGATAATATGGCACACAAAAATAGCTAACGGTAACAAATATAAAGAAAGTGCGATGCTGACGTGGGAAAAATAATGGTTCCCGACGCATTATGGCAAAAAATAAAAAGAGGGGGAATGCAATAACAAACCTGATCCCCGCAGCGGTCAGGGGTGGCACGCTTTCAACGGCGATCTTAATCCCGAGCCATGTTGTTCCCCAACTAAAACACACCATGACGAAGAGAATAATAGTCAACAATTGTTGCCAGCGATTTCTGCTTGCTATTATGTCCATAGAAATTATCAACCTCATTATGGGTTTGTATTAATCGAAGAATAACCGTTATAGTGATGCCATGCGACTGGATAAAAGGATGCGATGAAAAATTATGGCAGTCAAAGGAAAAATTGACACCGTGTCAATAATAAAGACATTTATGGTTGAAGGCTCGGGAGTAAAATATAAATTGCTCGCTCAGGGAATTGAGTCGGCTATTCGTGATGGAAGTATTGCCCCTGGAACAAAACTGCCGCCGCATCGCATCCTTGCAGATAAAATTGGCGTGACCGCAGGTACCGTAAGTCGGGCCTATAGTGAACTTGAACGGATGGGCTGGGTTGTTGCGCGGACAGGCGACGGTACTTTCGTGTGCGAAAAAAACCAGACACGACCTCAGGATAGCGGTTTTCGTAATTTTGTGGATCGTCCTGATATTCAAAATGATATGAGTCGGAATATGTATATTCCCGGCCCTGAAGCAGAAATGCTGGCACAGAGCTTACGCAAACTGGCTGATGATTCCGTGTGTTTGCAGGAGTTGATGTGTTACACCCCGGAAGTTGGGCTGCTGCGTCATAGAGAATCGGGAGCTAAATGGCTCTCTTATGGCGAGTTTCAAGTCAGTTCTCAGCAGGTGATTTGCGTCAATGGTAGTCAGCATGGCTTGCTTGTGGTGCTGATGGCGACCCTCCGTTCAGGAGACACGCTGGTGACAGAGAATCTGACTTATCCAGGGCTTATCAGTGCCGCACGGCATCTGGGTATCCGGGTTCTCGGCCTGGATATGGATGACGAAGGTCTGTTGCCGGAATCTCTTGAGGAGGTCTGTCGGAGAAATCGTGTCGCCGCACTATACTGCACGCCAACTCTCCAGAACCCTACAACTGCAGTGATGTCAAAAGCCCGGCGTCTGAACATCGCCCGTATATGTCGTGAAAAAAACCTTATTGTTATTGAAGATGAAACGCATGCAGCATTGCTGCCCCAGCGCCCACTTCCGATTAGCCACTTTGTGCCGGAGCGGGGGATCCTGATTGGTGGGATGAGCAAAACCGTATCGGCTGGATTGCGCGTTGGTTATGTTTGTGCGCCGGCCACGATGGTGGGTCGAATTTCTGCCGCCGTGCGTAATTCATGCTGGATGGCAACACCGTTAATGCTGGAGCTTGCCAGTCGGTGGATTGAAAGCGGCACTGCGCAGGAGATGCTGATGCAGCAGAGCGATGAAATTAAGCGACGCCAGTCAATGATCGTCGATCTTCTTCAGCCCCTTTATTACCGCACGCATTCCAGTAGTCCGCATTTCTGGATAGAGGTACCTGCGCCATGGCAGGCGGACGACATTGAACGAAGTTTGCGTGAACAGGGGCATCTTGTTTCCACTGCGCAGAATTTCAGTATCGGTCGGGGAGCGTTAGCGCAATATCTACGCATTAGCGTAAGCAATTCACCGAATAGCGATCGGGCGCTGCGTGCAGGGGTTATCGCGGCGGTTGGAATGCTACAACATGGGCCGAATAGTGGTTAATGGCACGTTGACGAAAAGAGAACGCCGGGCCTCAACGTCAGACCCGGGAATGCTATAGGTTAAATAGACGTACGGCGATAATTCCGGTATTCCGGCTGCCAGAAGTTATCGGCAATCGCCTGCAGCAGCGCTTCCGCTGACGTTTTCACCGCCACGCCTTGCTCCTGGGCGATTTTGCCCACCGCAAAGGCAATAGCCCTTGAGACAGTCTGAATATCCTTCAGCTCCGGCAGAACCGGACCCTCACCGTTATTAACCAGCGGTGAGTGTTTCGCGAGAGTCTCGCTGGCGGCCATCAGCATCTCGTCGGTGACGCGGGATGCGCCGGAAGCAATAACGCCAAGCCCGATTCCTGGGAAAATATAGGAGTTATTGCACTGGGCGATAACGTACTGCTTGCCTTTGAGCGTCACCGGCGCGAACGGACTGCCGGTGGCGACCAGCGCTTCGCCGTCGGTCCAGCTAAGGATATTCTGCGGCGTTGCTTCCACGCGGGAAGTTGGGTTCGACAGCGGCATCACGATCGGCCGCGGGCAGTGCTTATGCATCTCGCGGATTATCTCTTCGGTGAACAGCCCCGGCTGACCGGAAACGCCGATCAGAATATCTGGTTTGACGTTGCGTACCACGTCAAGCAGCGACAGCACATCGTTAGTGGTATCCCACCCTTGCAGAGACTCGCGCTTTTGCACCAGTTTGCTCTGGAACGGCAGCAGGTTCGGCATCGCGTCGGTCAGCAGACCAAAACGGTCAACCATAAATACGCGTTTACGGGCCTCTTCTTCGCTTAAACCTTCACGTTGAATCTGCGCCACGATCTGCTCAGCGATACCGCAGCCTGCGGAACCGGCACCAAGGAAAACAATTTTCTGCTCGCTCAACTGGCTGCCCGCGCCGCGGCTGGCGGCAATTAGCGTGCCGACGGTCACTGAAGCGGTACCCTGAATATCGTCGTTAAACGAGCAAACTTCATTGCGGTAACGGTTAAGCAGCGGCATGGCGTTTTTCTGCGCGAAGTCTTCGAACTGCAGCAGCACATCCGGCCAGCGGGCTTTTATCGCCTGAATAACGTCATCAACGAACTGGTAATACTCGTCGTCGGTGATACGCGGGTGACGCCAGCCCATATACAGCGGATCATCGAGTAATTGCTGATTGTTGGTACCGACATCCAGCACTATCGGCAGGGTGTAGGCTGGGCTGATGCCGCCGCAGGTGGTGTAGAGCGAGAGCTTACCGATAGGAATGCCCATCCCGCCAATACCCTGGTCGCCGAGACCGAGAATACGCTCGCCATCGGTCACGACGATCACTTTGACGTTATGGTTCGGCACGTTTTGCAGGATATCGTCGAGGTTATTACGGTTCTGATAAGAGATAAAAACGCCACGGGCGCGACGATAGATCTCAGAGAAACGTTCGCAGGCAGCACCTACCGTCGGAGTGTAAATAACCGGCATCATCTCATCGAGGTGGTTGCCCACCAGGCGGTAGAACAGCGTTTCGTTGGTATCCTGGATGTTGCGCAGATAAATATGCTTGTCGATCTCGGTCTTAAATCCCTGATACTGGATCCACGCGCGTTCGGCTTGTTCTTCGATGGTTTCGACCACTTCTGGCAGCAGTCCCAGCAGGTTAAAACTGCTGCGCTCTTCCATGCTGAAGGCGCTACCTTTGTTGAGTAACGGAAACTCAAGGAGAACGGGACCTGCGTAAGGGATGTAAAGAGAACGGTTTTTCTTATGAGTGAATTGCATCGCACTAACTCCTTGGTGATCGCTTCAGCCCAGGCGCGGCGACAGGCGAGGGGCTGGCAGGGAATTGCAGCGGGCAGAGTATAGAGCAGATGGCATCAAAGAAGGGTAAACATGCAGTCGATAGTCTTAAAAAAACACCATCCTGCATGCAGGACGGTGTTTCTATCATCACTCAGCTGAAAAATTAATCACCGCGGCGTTTGCGACCGGTAGCATGGATGTGGTTTAGCGTGGTTTCCGCATCGCCTTCCAGCAGCACTTTTTTCTGCTGGGAAAGCTTATAGTTCAGACCGAGAAGATGACGTGCCTGATGGTTCGATTTCATTCTTACTCCTTTAT
The DNA here is from genome assembly GCF_013705725.1 of Klebsiella sp. RHBSTW-00484. NCBI lineage: Bacteria > Pseudomonadati > Pseudomonadota > Gammaproteobacteria > Enterobacterales > Enterobacteriaceae > Klebsiella > Klebsiella sp. RHBSTW-00484. The sequence goes on from NZ_CP055481.1 coordinate 3,005,452, forward strand.
CCTGTTCTGGTTTCAAGGACAAGCCCGATGTAAATCGGACGAAATTTAACCCTAAGTACGCCGCCCATTTTTGGTGCGGCGATAATCAGCGTGGTGCATATTGTCAGGATTAGCAATGTTGCCGCGACAGATTAAGAACAGTCTCTTTTGGATTGCGGATAGCGCTATCTATCAGCTATTGCCCGGCGGCGCTTCGCTTGCGCGGGCCTACACCAGCCGCCATCCGGCACAAATACCCCTACAATAGCCAGAACTACCACTTCATCTCGCCGGTATTCACTTTGGCGCTCAGCTCCAGCGAGCTCTCTTCTGCGAGCCCCGGCCAGCGCTGCTTCATCGCCTTAATCACGCCAGCGGAATCTTTATGATCCTTTAACGACTGCTCAAACTGCGTCAGGTAATCGCGGGTGAAGACAATCGCGCGGTCACCTGCTGGCGGCGTGCCAAGATAGTGGCCCGGAATCACCTGCTGCGGATGCAGTGAAGCCATTTCGTTGAGCGTATTAACCCACTGCTGGCGGCTTTCGACGCTTTGTGTGTCCGCCGTCCAGACGTGCATTCCCCATGCCACGCCGGTTCCGCCGAGAATCGCCTTATTCGCCGGGATCCACACGAAAGCGGCGTAGTTCTGCGGCTGGCGGATTTCGACCTTTTCACCATCGATGGTGAACGTGTTGGCTTCGATGACCTGTGGCACATAAACCTGCTTCGGCGCACCGTCCTTCATCTGCGGGCCCCAGTACGCCAGTTTGGCTTCTTTGGTAGCATTAATATGTTTGACCACTTCAGCGGTCGCAACCACTTTGGCTTGCGGGAACGCTTTGACCAGCGGCTCAAGGCCAAAATAGAAATCCGGATCGCCGGAGGTGATCACGATACGAGTCAGTTTCTTACCACTTTTTTGAACCATCTCGACCAGCTTCTCACCATCCTTCACGCTGAACTGGGCATCGAACAGTACCGCTTCATGCGGGCCGGTGGCGAGGGTGGAGTTGACGGCAAAAATGCCGTTTTCCTGTGGGTTGTAGGTTTGCAGCGTCAAAGGCGCAGCCAGTACAGTGGTGCTGAACAGGGTGGTAGCGATGGCAAGGACAGATGATTTCATGCGCGTTTTCTCTTTATCAGGTGAATGAATGCTATTTTACGCATTTCATGATTTGCGAATATTCCTGAAAAAAGAGATGCTGAGTTTCATAAATCGTGCAGATGGAATCGAATGATGGATCGGGTGATCGCCGCTCAGGTGTATATACGTATTTGTGAACTGGGGAGTTTGAGCGCCGCCGCACGAGCGTTGGGGATGTCGCGCCCGATGGTCAGCCGCTATCTTGAGCAGATGGAGCAGTGGGCCGGAACCCGGCTGGTACACCGTTCAACCCGTAAGCTGACGCTAACCTCCGCCGGGGAAAAGGTACTGCAAAAAACGCGCACGCTCACGCAACTGTCGGATGAAATCGCCGGACAAACCGAGCGCGCGGTCCCCAGCGGTACGCTGCGCGTAGCCTGCGCGCACTTCACCGCTATGCAGCTCATTTCTCCGCTGTTGCCCGATTTTCTTGCCCGTTATCCGCAGCTTCGCCTTGAGCTGGACATCAATAATCATCCGGTGAGCCTGATTGGTGAACGGATTGACGTTGCGATCCGCATCACCGATAACCCGGAGCCGGGAGCTATCGCTCGTCGTCTTGGTGTTTGCCGTTCGGTGCTGTGCGCTTCTCCGCGTTGGCTACAGCAGAATGGACCACTGCACACGCCGGATGATTTATCTCGTCACAATTGCCTGCATTACAGCCATTTCGCCAGTCAGAGCTGGCAGTTTACTGATCCACAAGGCGATAGCGTGGCGGTGGCGGTTTCCGGTAATCTCAGTGCCGGGATCTCCTCTCTCTTGCTGGAGGCGGCTGTGGCCGGTTGTGGCATCGCGATGCTTCCGGAGCTGGAGGCGCAGCGGGCGCTTAACGGCGGGGCGCTAAGGCAGGTTTTACCGGCTTATCAGCCAAAAGCGCTAAGCGTGTATGGGATTTATCTCTCACGCGATTATCAGCCCAGCGCGCTGCCACTGTTTCTGGAAGAGATTCAGCAACGACTGGCGCAACCCACGGATCTTAAAGGAGTAAATGGATGATTTTGTTTCGCCCCATGTGCGAGGATGAGTACCCGGCTTACCTCGATTATTTTATCCCCGATTACGCGGCGGAAATTGCCGCAAACTACGGGCTTTCGCCGTCGGCGGCTTTAGCTCAGGCACAGCGGGAAATCGCCGAAGATTTACCCGATGGCGTTAACACCGGCGGCCAGGTTCTGCTCTGTTTACTCAATCATGTTGAGGGCGTGGAAACCCGAATTGGCTATCTCTGGTATAAACCGGACGTGAAAATGCGCTCTGCGTTTATCTGTGATTTCTATATTTCCCCCATTTTTCAAGGGCAGGGATTGGGCAAGCTGGCGATGACCGCTTTTGAACGTGAACTTGCCAGCAAAGGGTTTATGCAAATTAAACTGCGCGTCGCCGGGGATAATCAACGCGCTCGCCATGTCTACGAAGCCACCGGATTTCGCGTTACCGGCATTAATATGAGCAAAAATATCCCGTTGGATTCGTCTGATTAAAGGATAGTGCGCTGCCTGAAAGAGAAATGGCTTCTATACTTTATTTCTTTAATGTCAAAAAGGAGCGATATCATGGCAATCCATAAGAAAGGTCAGGCGCATTGGGAAGGGGATCTGAAAAGCGGTAAAGGAACTGTCTCCACCGAGAGCGGCGCGCTGAACCAGCAACCTTATGGCTTTAACACCCGCTTCGAAGGCGTGAAGGGGACCAACCCGGAAGAGCTGATCGGCGCGGCCCATGCGGCCTGTTTTTCGATGGCGCTGTCGTTGATGCTCAGCGAGGAGAGCTATACCGCAACCTCAATTGATACCGTGGCTGTGGTGACGCTGGACAAATCCGGCGGCGGTTTTGCGATTACCAAAATCGCGCTGCAGAGCAAAATTGTGCTGCCAGGCATCGAGGCCGATGTGTTTGACGGCATCATTCAAAAAGCGAAAGCCGGTTGCCCGGTTTCGCAGGTGCTTAATGCTGAGATAAGCCTCGACTATCAGCTTAATCCATAATTCCCCGCTGCCCGCATCAGGCGGGCACTCCCTCCTTTAACGCCACGGCTGGCAAATGTCACTTGCGTAGATTAATGCTATCTTTTCCGCTTACGGAAAGGAGCAAGTAACGCAATGGCCAGTGTACGCACAATGATTGAAGCTCAGGTTTTGGGCTTAACCGGCATGGCGCTCAAAGAGATCGATTTTGAACACCCTAAAGGCGAGCCGGGGCTGTTTGGCCCGCAGTCGGCCATCTGGCAGGTTCATGGGGATTTCACGTCCATGCTGTGCGGCGGGGTCAGCGCGTTGCTATTGCAGATGCTGCATCCTCTGGCGCTGGCAGGCGTCTGGGATCACTCGAACTTCCGCGAAGATATTTTTGGTCGCCTGCGCCGCACCAGCCAGTTTATTTCCGCCACCACCTTTGGTACCACTGTCGACGCCGAGCGGCTGATCGCCAAAGTGCAGGGGATTCATCTGCGCGTGAGCGGTCAGGATAAAGACGGTACGCCTTATCAGGCCAGCGATCCCGCACTGCTCACCTGGGTTCACGTCGCCGAATGCAGCAGCTTTATGGCTTCCCATTTGCGTTACAAACGGACCGTCGTCAGCGCTGCCCGGCAGGAACAGTATTATCAGGAAGCCGCCGAAATCGCCCGCCGTCTGGGGGCACGCGACATCCCGGTCACGCCGCGGCAGGTTGCCGATTATTTGCAGGATATGCGACCAGTGCTGCGCTGCGACGAACGCACGCAGGAAGTGGCTAACGTGCTGTTATCAACGCGGTTGCCGGGCCGCCTGAGTCAGCCGGTCGGGCGGATGATGATGCGCGCCGGTATCGACCTGCTGCCATCCTGGGCGCAGGAGAAGCTTAATTTGCCGATGAGCGCAATGCAGCGACATAGTGCGCGAATGACCGTACACGGTGTGGCTCGCGTCCTGCGCGCTTCGGTACGCAATGGCGCTTATCATTGCGCGATGAGACGGATGAATGAATATTAATTATTCGGGAGTGCGAAGCGTTGCATAAATATAGCTAAGGCTATTATTGTTGAGACTATATTTTATAAAAAAAATTATTCGCATTTAAATATTGACGGTATTATAAAAATTTAAATATTGGCTTAACGGCAGCATGTTGTTCAGGAAAAATTAAAAAAAATCGTGTACGTTGTCTCTCTTTCAATAGAGGTGTTCAATGACGATGAAAACTCAGGTTGATGATAAATATCATCAGCGTTCCACGGTCGCACGTAAAAGTACGCTAATCAGCGTGGTGGTAAATCTTTTTCTATCCAGCCTCCAGGTGCTGGTAGGGATATTTTCCGGCTCACAGGGTTTGATAGCCGATGGGATTCACTCCTTTTCCGATCTGATCGCTGATTTTGTGGTTCTGCTAGCCAATAAAAAAAGCCGCAAGCCTTCGGATAGCGATCACCATTATGGCCACTGGCGTTATGAGAATGGTGCTTCAATGGTGATTGGCGCACTGTTGTTGCTCGTTGGGTTGGGTATGCTGTGGTCTGCTTGCAACAAACTGCTGCACCCCGAATCCATTCAGGATGTTCATATCATCGCCCTGTGGGTCGCTCTTGCCGCGCTGGTCGCCAAAGAAGTTTTATTTCGCTATATGCTGGCGGTGGCGAAGCGAATTCAGTCTTCGATGCTGATTGCCAATGCCTGGCACGCTCGTTCCGACGCTGCATCGTCGGTGGTGGTGGCGGTTGGTATTATCGGTAACCTTGCCGGGTTCGTATGGCTTGACCCGGTTGCCGCGCTGGTTGTCGGCGTGCTGGTCACCCGCATGGGGTACTCGTTTGCCATTGATTCACTGCATGACTTAATGGATCGCGCTGTGGATAGTGATACCGAACAGCAGATACAAACGACTATTCTGGCGACGCCCGGCGTCATCGCACTGCATGACCTGAAAACCCGCCGCGCCGGGGATTTAATCCTGGTGGATGTACACGTTGAGGTGGCGGGGAATTTGTCCGTTGTTGAAGGGCATGATATTGCGCTATCGGCCCGCTCGCGGGTATTAAAAAATCATAACGTACTTAATATGATGGTTCATGTCGACCCCTGCCAGCCGGTAATTAAGCCTATTCTAACTTAGCCAAAGGGGTAATTTTATTTTCATTCTGTCCTCATGGATTTTTTATTTTCAGCGCAAGATGACCGACGGAATAAAAAGGGGCCAAGATTCAGCCGCTATTTTTCATCGCTGATCAAGAGCGGATCTGGCGTATCGTCGTGTATTTGAACAATATAACAACCCCGTCTGGCTAATAACCCTAAATAATTCGAGTTGCAGGACAATACACTAGTGCTTGTCCTGGGACTCGATAGTGGAAGACCTGTTTGGCACCACAGCTAACGATCTGCCACTTAAGGCGATGTGGTCGCTCGTTATTACAATTTGGCCTGACTGAGCAAATGAAACTGTATGTTTATTAATCGTTAAATAAGTTAAATCTAATGCGTGATAGATAACATTGATTATACAGTTGCCGCCCTGATTGTTATGCTTTCGTTAACAAGACGCCCGTTATACTTGCTGGTTGCGGGCGATAAGAAATAATGCGGCGCGTCACCTGCAATCCGCCGCCGAAAGCGTATCAGGAGTCAATATGAGTAACAAAAGACGCGTCGTTCCGGGCGTCCATCCCTATGATGGTCCGGCGGGAGGCTGGGGAGCATTAAAAGCCACCGCCATCGCCGTTCGCACGCAAATGGATGCGCTTGATGCCCCCGCAACGCTACTGCGCACCAACCAGCCGGATGGTTTTGATTGCCCCGGCTGCGCCTGGCCGGACAAAGAGCATAAATCGACGTTTCAATTCTGCGAAAACGGCGCGAAAGCGGTCACCTGGGAAGCCACCAGCAAACGCGTCACTGCGGAGTTTTTGGCGGCCAACACCGTCACTTCGCTGCTGGCGAAGAGCGATTTCGAACTGGAAGGCTACGGGCGCTTAACCCAGCCTTTGGTTTACGATAAGGGCAGCGATACGCTACGTCCGCTCGCCTGGGAAGAGGCGTTTGCCCGCATCGGCGAAATCCTCAGCGCGATGCAACCCAACGAAGTGGAATTCTACACCTCCGGGCGCGCTTCCAATGAAGTCGCTTACTTATTCCAGCTGTTTGCCCGCGAATTTGGCACCAATAACTTCCCGGACTGCTCCAATATGTGCCACGAATCGACCAGCGTCGGCCTGCCGCAGTCTATTGGCATCGGTAAAGGCACGGTTTCGCTGGATGATTTTGAGAAAACTGAACTGGTTATCTCCATCGGTCATAACCCCGGCACCAACCATCCGCGCATGATGGGCACGCTGCACGAACTGGCGCGCCGTGGTGTCCCGATCATTGTTTTCAACCCGCTAAAAGAGCGGGCGCTCGAACGCTTCGCCGATCCGCAGAACGTTATAGAGATGGCGACCTACAGCTCGACCAACATCGCCTCCACTTATTTCCAGGTTAAAGCGGGCGGCGATGCGGCGGCGTTAAAGGGCATTGCGAAGGCGCTGCTGCGGTTGGAAGAAGAACAGGGCGAAGTACTGGATCGGGAGTTTATCGCCGAACATACCCTGGGCTTCACTGACTTTGCGCAGGATCTGCACGCCACAAGCTGGCCGGATATTGAACGCGAGTCGGGCCTGACGCGCGACAGTCTTGAACGCGTGGCGCTGGCTTATGCCAAATCGAACGCCACCATTATTACCTACGGGATGGGCATCACCCAGCATAACAAGGGCACTTCGAACGTACGCCTGATTGCCGATCTGCTGTTGATGCGCGGCAATATCGGTAAGCCAGGGGCCGGGATCTGCCCGCTGCGCGGCCACTCCAACGTGCAGGGCAACCGCACCGTGGGCATTACCGAAAAACCGAGCGCCCAGTTCCTTGCCAACCTGCAACGGGTGTTCGGTTTCACGCCGCCGCAGGAGCATGGCCACGATGCGGTAAAAGCGCTACAGGCGATGATCGACGGTGAAGCGAAAGCACTGCTGTGCCTTGGCGGTAACTTCGCGGTGGCGATGCCGGATCACGAGCGCGCTTTCCCGGCGGTGCGAAGTCTGGATCTAAGCGTGCATATTGGCACCAAGCTTAACCGCTCGCATCTGTTGGTGGCGAAAGAGACCTTTATTCTGCCGTGTCTGGGGCGTACCGAGCTGGATATCCAGCAGACGGGGCGTCAGTCGATTACCGTGGAAGATTCGATGTCGATGGTTCATGCCTCGTCGGGCAAGCTAAAACCGGGTTCACCGCAGTTGCGCTCTGAACCGGCGATTGTTGCCGCGATGGCCATGGCGACCCTGCCGGAGAGTAAAATTGACTGGCTGGGACTGGTCGCCGATTACGACAAGATCCGCGATCTGATCGAGCAGACTATTCCCGGTTTTGATGATTACAACCAGCGTATTCGCCATCCCGGCGGCTTTCGAATGCCGCTACCACCAACAGAACGTATCTGGCCGACGCCGACCGGCAAAGCGATGTTCTCGGTTTTCCACGGCGTGCACGAAAACCAGCAAGTTGATGGTGACGATGTGATGCGTCTGGTTACGCTGCGTAGCCACGATCAGTACAACACCACGATTTACGCCATGGACGACCGTTACCGCGGCGTCTTTGGACGTCGCGATGTGCTGTTTATGAATGAGCAGGATATGGCGGAGCAGGGGTTCGAGCACGGCGACCGGGTGGATATTCGCTCCGCGCTGCCGGGTAATCACCAGCGGCTGGATGATATCACGCTGGTCGCCTACAGCATTGCGCCGGGCACCGTCGCGGCTTACTATCCCGAAGCTAACGTCCTGGTGCCACTGGATTATCTCGATAAAGAGAGCGGTACGCCCTCTTATAAATCGGCGCCTGTTCGCTTGACGCTACGCTCGAAAGAGATCCGTACGCTGGAAGGGATTCGTTAGGTCAATATTCGCCCACGGCGTATTTACCGCCGTGGGCGCTCCGCTACTTTTGCGCCAGAATAAGCTTGATACCCAGCCCGACAAACCCGGCGGCAAAGCTCACTCTGAGCCCCTGTAAGACCCTGGGGCGCGTTAGCACATATCCGCGCATCGCCGCTGAAAATGCGCCATAGAGCATGAAAATTAGCAGCGTCATCAGCATAAATATTCCGCTTAATATCAGCATCTCCTTGATCGGGGAAGCCGAGTTGCTGTGGATAAACTGCGGCAAAAAGGCGAGAAAAAAGAGCGGCAGCTTGGGGTTAAGCAGATTGATCAGGATAGCGTGGGTAATCACCTGGAGTAGATTGCGTCTCTCGCCGTTTTCCACGCTCAGGCTACTGCGCTGGGTGAGGGTGGCCCACGCCAGATACAGCAGCCAGGCGACGCCCGCATATTTCACCAGTTCGAATGCGCCGGGCGTGCTGTGGAGAATCGCCGCGAGCCCGGTTATCGCCGCAAGCATATGCGGAATAATGCCCAGCGTGCAGCCGAAGGCCGCGGCAAAACTCATGCGCCTTCCCGCCGATAAACCGGTGGCGATGGTGTAAAGCGTCCCGGTGCCGGGGGCGATAACCACAATAAGTGAAGTCAGAAGAAACTCAGGGCTGATTAACGACATAACGTAGTTCCTGGCGTAAAAAATAGAAGGCCTGAGTATTTATGAAAGCGTCGCGTCGGTATTGAACAAAATTGCACTCCGCCAGCTAACGGAGCGCCTGATAGCGTCCTGGCGTCATGGCAAACTGTTTTTGAAAGGCTCGGGTGAGATGGCTTTGATCGGCAAAACCGGCCATCAGTGCGGTGTCAGCGGGTGAATGGCCAGCAGCTAACAGACGGCGTGCCAGCCGCACGCGGGACTGTATCAGGTAGGCGTGCGGCGTGATGCCGGTTTCGCGAGCGAAGCCGCGGATCAATTGAAAGCGGCTGATACCGCTCAGGGCGGCGAGAACGTCGAGAGAGATTTTCTCTTCAGGGGCATCATCAATATATTATCTGGCCAGCGCAACAGCCGGAGAGTCGCATTTATCAGGCGACCTGGTGCAGAGATGAAAACGGGTGACCCGCATCAGGCATTGCAGCAGCGCCT